>CAVFAZ010000028.1:0-8673 GCA_963620825.1 Kurthia senegalensis | reverse complement strand
CCGGATCCAGCACACCGTCCCGCGACAATAAAGCCATATCCTTCTTTCTCTCGTGTACATCCTTACCGCGCTCCAGGACAATGGGTTTCATGCCCAGCTCCACCGACTTCAGCGCGGCGAAAAGCCCTGCAGGCCCCGCTCCGACCACGATTACCGGAGCGGCATCGTGCACATCCGGATACTGCGGCAGCCTGTAAGGCTGCCAATTCTCAGACGAAGAGTAAACCTCTATCCTGTAGCGATATACGGGCGTTCCACGGGCATCCAGACTGCGTTTCACAGGAACGCAGACATAATCCGCGCACGAAAGGTCGGGACACGAAGAAGGAAAAAGCCCGGCCGTGGGCTCGCAAACGATAAGGCGTGAAGACCACGGAAGTCCGAGACGCCTGCAAGCCTCCTTGCAAAGAAGGGCATCATCCAGACCGGCTCCCGGCCTTACGACATACTCGAACTCCAGCATAAGAATCTAAAAATCAGCGATACGTGACACCGGAGCCACATCCAGAGGGCATCTCTCCCCGTTCAGATAATGGAAATATCCGGCTATGGCTATCATAGCCGCATTGTCCGTAGTGAACTTGAACTCAGGCAGATAGGTCTTCCAGCCCCGCTTGGCGCCCTCCTCGGTGATGCGGCGGCGCAGACCGCTGTTGGCGGAAACTCCGCCGCCTATGGTGACTTCGCGGATTCCGGTCTGCTTCGCGGCCTTGATGAGTTTGTCCATCAGAATGTCTATCAGGCACTTCTGGAAGCTGGCGCAGATATCCTCCTTGTTCTTCTCCATAAACTCGGGGTCCTTCGCCATCTCGTCGCGGACGAAATAAAGGAGCGAAGTCTTGACCCCGCTGAAGCTGTAATCCAGCCCCGGAATCTGAGGTTTCGCGAAATGAAAACGCTCAGGATCCCCCTGTGCGGCCAGTTTGTCGATAATCGGGCCTCCCGGATAACCGAGCCCCATCATCTTCGAACACTTGTCGAAGGCCTCCCCCACCGCATCGTCTATGGTCTGCCCCAGAATCTCGAAATCCAGAGGGCTGTTCACCTTGACTATCTGCGAGTTGCCTCCGGAAACCAGCAGGCACAGATACGGAAACGACGGCTCCACGACCGGCTTGTCTGCCTGACGGACGAAATTCGCCAGCACGTGGCCCTGAAGATGGTTCACCATCACGATCGGCACGTCCAGCGATATGCTTAGGGCCTTCGCGAAGGATGTCCCCACGAGAAGCGAGCCCAGAAGGCCCGGACCGCGGGTGAAGGCGATGGCCGTCAGTTCCCCGGGCTTGATGCCTGCGCGGCTCAGGGCCTCGCTCACGACCGGGACTATGTTCAGTTCGTGAGCCCTGGATGCAAGCTCGGGCACGACCCCGCCGAAAGCGCGGTGAACCTCCTGACTTGCAATAACATTGGACAGAAGATAACGGTCCCTGATGACTGCCGCCGAGGTGTCGTCGCAGGAAGATTCTATACCGAGAATTATATCTGACATAATGACTGGATGTTTACAATAAAGGCACAGGCCCTTAAGACCCATAATTGAGCCCACAAAATTACGAAAAGACCCGAAATAATTTGCTAAATTTGTAGGTTTAAAGACGAAACGGTATTAAAAAGGCAATTCATATAATCTATAAGGCGGCAATGGCTCTCGTGACCCTTGTCGTGGGGATTGCCATCCTTGCCCAGATTCCTTCCGTCCAGAACGCCGTGGCAAGGAAAGCCATCGACAGACTCGAAAACCTCACAGAAGCCAGAATCAGCTTTTCCTCCATAAACGCCGTACCTTTCAGCGGCCTGATAGTCAAGGACCTGGCCATAGTCGATACCGCCCCTTGCGAGGGTGCCCCCGACACGCTTCTGAGCGCCCGTGACGTGAACGCCACCTTCCGTCTTAAAACCCTCTTCACGGACAAGGGCATATTCCTGAGCCGCGCGAGAGTGAATAACGCCACGATGAATCTGGTGATGGAGCCTGGCCACAGGCTGAACCTGAAGAGGATGTTCCACATATCCGACAGCACCCGGAAAAGCAATTTCCGCCTTCTGATAAAGAAAGCCGAAGTTGATTCCGTGAGATTCCGCATGCTTCAGACCGAAAACAAACGGCAGTGGAAGGGAATGGATTTCTCGGACCTTCAGCTGCTCTGCTATGTCAGGGGGCACAATCTCAGTGTCGCCGACAAGGTTTTCTCCATAAAAGTCGATGAGGTCAGAGCCCGGGACAGGAGCGGCTACAGCGCCGGGGCGGAAGGCGGAATACTGAAAATCAAGCTCGGAGAAATGGATCTCGCGGGCTCCCACGTCCGGGACGAATGGTCGGACATCTCTGTGACAAAATTCCGCAAGGAATTCAATATCAAGCGTCTGCAAGATCAGCGCGGCATAACGGACGGTATTGGCGCCAGACTCAGCGGCCTGGTGGACCTTCGAAGCATAAACGCCATTCTCGGAACCGGACTCCCGGAAAAGATGAAGCTGAACATCGAAGCCATGGACCTGGACGGCGATATGGCCAAACTGAACCTGAACTACCTGACCTTCAGAGAGATAAATACCGACATCAACGGCAGTCTGAGCGGCTCTGCGGAGGGCGTCAGAGACAGGAAAATCAGCCTGGATCTGAAGGCCAACGCCCTGAATTTCACCATCGGTGGCGTGGAAGGCATAATGAACGGCTTCGGCAAAAGCCTTCCCGAGATGCTCGCCCGGGACGACAGATTCCACTTCAACGGCAGCGCCAAGGGACCGCTTGACGATCTTAAAATAAAGGGCAGACTTAGGGACAGCGAAGGCGGCGAAGCCAATACCGCATTGGATGTCAAGAACTTGACATCCGCTGAAGAGCCTCTGGGCATCAGCGGAACGCTGCATACGGAGGAGTTCGCCGTAGGGCGGATTCTGGGAAGCGGGATGCTCGGGGACTGCACGCTCGGCTGCGGAGCCAGCGTCGAGATTGGCCGGGACGGCCGCATAGACGGAGTGCTGGACTCGCTGAGAGTCAGGAAGTTCGGTCTTATGGGCTACGACTACCGGAACCTGCGGGCGCAGGGACTTCTCCGAGGCACGACCTTCGACGGCCGCGTGGTCTGCAACGACCCGAATCTGAATTTCCTCTTCCAGGGTCTGGTGAACTTCTCGCGCGACACCGAAGGCGCCCGCTACAATTTCTTCGCCTACCTCGCCTACGCTGACCTCCACGCTCTCGGCTTCGACCCGCAGAAGGTCTCCAGAGCGCAGGGCGCCCACATCGAAGCCGACTACCGCCGCGTGACGAGGGGCAACATCGACGGAAGCATCCGTCTGAAGGGGCTGACGATGGAAAGGGGTGATACCAAGTACAATATGGGCGCCGTGACGCTGAATTCGCATTCCGCCGCCGGGCGCTACAGCTTCGACATAGCCTCCGATTTCGCGCACGCGAAATTCCACGGAACGCAGTCGGCGATGCGGATGGTGAAGGACCTGGGAGCGCTGAGCATTGGACGGGAACTCCCGGCCATCAGAAAAATGGACAGCGTCTCGGACGAGGACTACGAGTTCGCGCTCGACCTGCACGACACCCGCGAGCTGCTCTCGCTCGTAAAGCCCGGCCTGTACGTCGCGGACAGCAGCACGGTGCGGCTGAAAGTGCGCCGCGGCGGACTCATCAACGGGCACATCGCCTCGCCGCGCCTCGCCCTGGGCCGCAAGTACATCAAGGGACTGGACATCAATATCGACAATTCCGACGGCGGCCTGAACTGCAAGGCTATCGGCAGCGAACTGCAGATTTCCGACGCTCTGCGCCTGCAGAACAACTCCCTGATGCTCTACGCGGACAGCGACAACCTCGGCCTCGGCTACTACTACGACAACGGCGGGAGCAGCGAGAACCGCGGCGAGCTCTACATCACCGCCGAGTGCCTGCGCGACGCCTATGACAAATTGGCCGTCAGGGCCAGGAGCCTGACGTCCAATATCTACGCGAACGGTACGCAGTGGCGCATCCTTCCCTCCGAGTTCGGCTACGGCGGGAAGCGCTTCTCTATAGACAGCCTCACTGTGGAGTCTGACGGACAGCGGATTACGCTGAACGGCGGCGTCTGCAAGACTCAGACGGACACTCTGGAGCTGAACATCAGCAACGTCAACCTCAATACGCTCAACAGCTTGTTCTCCGCCCTTCCGTCACTCGAAGGCAGGGCCACGGGCAGGGCGCTGTTCTTCTCCCCTACCGAAGCCAGGTCCGGAATGCTGGCGAATCTTCAGCTCAAGGATGCCTCGGTTTCAGGGTATGAGGCCGGTGACGTGAATGCCGGAGTGGCCTGGGACAGCAAGAACGGCAAGCTCGATATGGCGCTCAGAAATGACGTGAACTATTCCACATCCTTCAATGTCCACGGAAGCTATACTCCGAAGAGCAAGGCTGTTACTGGACACATACAACTTCAGGACTTCGAGATCGGATACTTCAGTTCGTTCGCTCAGAAGGTTTTCAGCACCCTGAGCGGCAAGGTCAGCGGAAACATTGACATCGGCGGAAGTCTGGACAGGATAGACGTCAGCAGCGGGACCTGCAGCCTGAACTCGGGAGTGCTCGGAGTGGCCGCGACAGGAGTCGATTATTATGTGGGAGGAACTTTCCACGTGGATAATCAGGGCGTGCATATCGACGAAGTGGAGGCGAACGACGGAGAGGGAGGCACGGGAAAGGTCAGCGGAGGCCTGCTCTATGACCGTTTCAAGGACCTCAGGCTCGCCACGGTCATCGAGGCGGATGACGTCAGATGCGTGGCCCTGGACAGCGGGGAGCGTTTCTACGGGCATCTGAACGGCACGGGAAGGGTCACTTTCGAGGGACCGTTCAAGTCGCTCCGTATGGAGGCTGACGCCGTGACCTCCAGCCAGGGAGACCTGCATATTCCGATCAAGGCCAGCGCCACGAGCGGATCCGGGGATCTGCTGACCTTCAGAGAGGATGACAAGTCCGTGAAAGCGGACCCTTACGAGCAGATGATCAGCACCTTGCAGAGCGCCTCCGATGACGGGAGCGACTTCAGTATGGGCCTGCGCCTGACCGCAACGCCTGTTGCCACCTGCAATGTGGAAATCGGCGGAGGAAGTGCGCTCACGGGCCACGGCCACGGGGATATAAAGCTGGAAATCAGGCCTTCACACCACGAATTCAGCATCAACGGAGACTATACCCTCAACGACGGAGACTTCCACGTTTCCGCGATGGGACTCGGCAACAGGAACTTCACCATAAGCAACGGAAGTTCCATCAGTTTCAACGGTGACATTATGGAGAGCGACCTCGACATCGACGCTCTCTACAGCACCAAAACCTCTCTCGCAAGCCTCATTTCCGACACCACCTCGGTCACGACGAGAAGGGTCGTGGAATGCGGGCTCAATGTTTCAGGGAAGCTCCGCGACCCGTCTCTGCATTTCTCGGTCAACGTTCCGGACGTGGATCCTCTCACGAAATCCCGCGTGGAAAGCGCCCTGAGCACGGACGACAAGGTTCAGAGACAGTTCCTCGCCCTGCTTGTAACCGGCAGCTTCCTGCCTGACGACGCTTCAGGCATCGTGAACAGCACCAGCAACATCCTCTATTCCAATGTCGCCGGGCTTATGGCAAAGCAGTTGAACAACATCCTGGAGCGGTTCGACATACCTCTGGACCTCGGTCTGGGCTATCAGACGGGAACGGGCGGAGACAGCCTCTTCGACGTGGCCGTTTCGACGCAGTTCTTCGACAACCGCGTGATTATGAACGGAACCCTGGGGAACCGGCAGATGACGAGCACCTCCACGACCGACTTCGTGGGCGACATCGACATAGAAATCAAGCTCGACCGCAGCGGATTCCTGCGCCTGACGCTGTTCTCGCATTCGGCCGATTCCTATACGAACTATCTGGACCGCCTGCAGCGCAACGGAATGGGTCTGACGTACCAGAAGGAGTTCAACACCGTGGGTGAACTCCTGCGCAGCACCTTCTCCGGCAAGCAGAAGCGCGAGCGTATGGAGATAGAGGCCACGGCCCGCGCCAGAGAGAGCAAAACCATCACAATCGAATGAGTATGAACGGAAAACTATACCTTATCCCCTCCCCTCTTTCCGAGAATGAAGTCTCCGCAGTGATTCCTGCGGCGGTTCTCGAACTGCTTCCGACGCTGAACTGTTTCGTGGTGGAGGAAGTGCGGACCGCCCGCCGGTATCTCTCGCGCGCGGGGCTCAAGGGACATATAGAAGAGCTTGAGTTTCATCTGCTTAACGAGCACAGCACACCTTCCGACGTGGAAGCTCTCGCGGGACTTTTCGCAGACGGACGCAACGTGGGTCTTATCAGCGAAGCGGGGCTTCCTGCCGTCGCGGACCCGGGCGCGCTGCTTGTGGACCTCTGCCACCGCCGCGGCATCACCGTCGTGCCGCTCGTCGGCCCCTCGTCTCTTATGCTCGCTCTTATGGCCTCCGGCCTTAACGGCCAATCCTTTGCTTTCTGCGGGTATCTTCCCGCCAAGTCGGACCAGCGCCGCACGGCCATAAAGAATATAGAAAAAACCTCTGCCCAGCACTGCCAATCGCAGATTTTCATAGAGACTCCTTACAGAAATGACTCTATGCTGGCTGATTTATTGGCCTGCTGCCAGGGCTCCACACGGCTCTGCATCGCGGCGGACATCACTACGGATGACGAGTACATCCGAACTCTGAGCATTTCAGAGTGGAAAAAGGAAAAGATTGTGATCGGCAAGAGGCCGTGCGTATTCATATTGCTCGCGAAATGATTGGTACTATAGAACTTACAGGAATGGAATTTCTCTCGAGGCACGGCTGTCTGGAAATCGAAAGGACGGTGGAGAATCTCTTCATCGTGGATTTCAGCGGGGAATATGATATGGGCGCCGCTATGCGAAGCGATGACCTTCGTGACGCTGTGGATTACGGGGATATATATAATCTTGTGGCTGCGGAAATGGCGGTGCCATCTAACCTGCTGGAGCATCTGGCGGGGCGTATCTGCGATGCGGTTGCCGCCCGCCATCCGGAGCTTATATCATTCAGTATCAGTGTTTCCAAGCGTCGCCCTCCTGTAAACGGGATCGCCGCCTGGTCCAAAGTCACAGTCAGAAGATGAAGATAGCTTTTCTTACCCTCGGCTGCAAATTGAACTACGCCGAGACATCCACTTATGAGCGGGGCTTTCTGCAGGCCGGCTGGGAGGTCGTGGGCTGGCAGGAGAAGGCCGATGTGTATCTTGTCAACACCTGCTCGGTCACGGCGACTTCCGACAGCAAGTCACGCAATCTCATCCGCAAGGTCCATCGGGTCAATCCCCTGGCCTGGATCGTGGTGACGGGCTGCAGCGCCCAGCTGCGCCGCTCTGAAATCGAAGGCATCGACGGGGTGAGCCGGGTTTTCGGGGCGCACGAAAAACAGAATGTCGTCAGGGAGACATTGGACGCCGTGAGCGGCGGCCACGGATTCAGAAATACGGCTTCAGCGGGCTCGGAAGGGGTTTTCGGAGCTTTCAGCACGGGCGAGAGGACGCGGTCGTTCCTGAAGGTGCAGGACGGCTGCAGCAACTACTGCGCTTATTGTACGGTGCCGTATGCGCGCGGGGAGAGCCGCAATATTCCTATCGCTGAATGTGTTGCGGGTGCGCGGGCGATTGCGGCCGAGGGCGTGAAGGAGGTCGTGCTTACGGGGGTTAACACCGGGGATTTCGGAAAGACTACCGGGGAATCGTTTCTCGATCTGCTTAAGGCGCTGAACGATGTGGAAGGGATCGAGAGGTATCGGATTTCCTCTATAGAGCCTAATCTTCTGACGGAGGAAATCATCGCCTGGATAGCCTCAGGGACCAAATTCCAGCCTCATTTCCATATTCCTCTGCAGAGCGGGAGCGATACTGTTTTGCGTGCTATGGGCCGGCACTACGACACTGCGGCCTTCTATGACAAGATCCAGCTGGTGCGCCGCTATATGGAGGCTCCGGGACGGCTTAAGGTATTTTTCGGGATAGATCTGATGACCGGTCTGCCGGGAGAGACCGAGGCTCTGTTCCGCGAAAGTTATGAGTTCATAAAGAAGGTCTCCCCTGCCTTCATTCACGTATTCCCTTATTCCCGCAGGCCGGGGACTCCGGCAGCCTCGATGCCGGGTCAGGTGAGCGAGGAGGTGAAGAAGGAGCGCGTAGCGGAGCTTGAAGATCTCTGCGCCCAGCTTCACGGGGATTTCGTGGCGGCCCACAAGGGTATGCAAGCGAGGGTTCTTTTCGAATCCAAGGAAAAGGACGGCTCGATGGGCGGCTACACCCAGAATTACATCCGCGTCACCCGTCCCTACGACCCCGCCCTCTCCGGACGGATCATCGATGTGGTGATATAAGCTCAGCAGTATTTCTGAATGTCGGTTATGGATAGTCCTGTCGCTGAGGCGATAGTCTCAGCATTTAATCCGGACTTCAGAAGTTTAGATATTACAGAAGCCACTCCTTCTTCCCGGCCTTCTGCCTTTCCTTTCCTTCCTTTCCTGCATTTCCTTCCTTTCTACCTTTTGCTTCGCCTTCTTTTCTGCCTTTTGATTCGCCTTCTTTTCTGCCTTTTGATTCGCCTTCTTTTCTGCCTTTTGCTTCGCCTTCTTTTCTGCCTTTTGATTCGCCTTCTTTTCTGCCTTTTG
>CAVFAZ010000027.1:0-12816 GCA_963620825.1 Kurthia senegalensis | reverse complement strand
CATCGACGCTGCTCCTACCAAGCAGATTCCTTACTTCAACTTCACCGTTCCTACAGCCCTCAAGGGCGTAGATCCTGCTATCCTTGATCCTCGCGACACTTACGCGAATGCAAGCCAGTGGGAGGAGAAGGCCAAGGACCTCGCAGCAAGGTTCATCAAGAACTTCAAGAAGTACGAGTCCAACCGCGCAGGCAAGGCCCTTGTGAAAGCCGGACCGCAGCTGTAATCTCCACTTACTCAATAAAATAAAGAGAGGCTGACTAAAAATCAGCCTCTCTTTATTTTATTTATGGAGCCACTCATCAGGCTCGAACTGACGACCTGCGCGTTACGAATGCGCTGCTCTACCGACTGAGCTAAAGTGGCATTGGGGATGCAAATATACACATAATTTGGTTAAGAACAAGTTTTGGGAACGAAACTTCTTGGAGCTTTTCACTTTACCCTTTGCTTGCTTGCAAGATAACAAAATAGAAGGTAAATTTGCAGGATTTGCAATTTTGTGAAGTGTATAGTAGATAGTTGTCATTTATGAAGTCGGACATCATTGTGATAGGTGCGGGGGCATCGGGCCTGATGGCGGCTTATGGGGCCGCCAGGACTCTGGTGGAGGTCGGCAGTCCCGCGCAGGTTACCCTGCTCGAGAAAATGCCGCGCCCGGCGAGAAAGGTGATGATCACCGGCAAGGGCCGCTGCAATTTCACCAACGTGAAACCCTGGAACGAATTCTCGGAGCATATCCGCAGCCGGTCGAACTTCCTGCGTCCGGCCTTCCAGAACCTGACCCCGCAAGCCCTCATAGATTTTCTGAACTCCGCCGGCCTTGAGACCGTCACCGAGAGGGGAGACCGCGCATTCCCGGCCTCACACAGGGCTTCCGATGTGGTCGATGCTCTCGTAAGAGAGGCCAACAGCGTGGGAGTCAAGATGTTGACCGACTGTGAAGTGACTTCTGTGGATGGCTCTATAGATTCCTTCCGCATAGAGTGTGCGGACGGCCAGACACATTTCTGCCGCAGACTTATAATCGCCACCGGAGGTCTTTCCTATCCCGGAACAGGCTCCACCGGAGACGGCTACAAATGGGCCGAGGGTTTCGGGCACGTCATCACCGGCTGTTTCCCGTCCCTTACAGCCCTTGTTCCGAAGGGCTACAAACTGGAACCGTATATCTCCCGAGGCAAGGGGCATATTGACAGAAGCACTCCTCTCTCGGCTCTTGGACAGGACCTCTGCGGAATACAGCTCAAGAATGTCGCATTGGCTTCATACATAGAAAATTGCGAAGCCGAAAGCGGCTTCGGGGACGTGGACTTCACCGACGGCGGCATCGAGGGACCTCTGGGCTTCCAGCTCAGCCGCAAATGCGTGAAGGCCATCATAAACGGCTCCCGCGTGAAGCTCCGTCTGGACCTCAAGCACGGGGTGGAGGAGAGTGAAATCCACGAGAGGGTCACACAACTTTGGAACGAAATAAAGGAAGATCCTCGCAGCCAGGGCAAGAACGACCGTGAACGCTGCAGGATACTTCTCGGAAAACTTATGCCTTGGGAGCTGATTCCCGCTTTCCTGGCCTGCCATCCAGACATTATCAACGTGGAACGCAAGGCCGGAGTCAAGGACCGCTACGGAAAGTATTCCGTCGGCAAGACCAAGACTTTCATACATCTCAGCCAGATTTCACACGCCCTGAAGGAGTGGGACTTCGAGATTGCCGGCTTCGTGGGCTATGAACGTTGCGTGATTACCGCAGGCGGCGTAAAGACAGAGGAAATCACCGCGAAAACCCTTGAATCCCAGAAGGTTCCGGGTCTGTATCTTTGCGGCGAGCTTGTGGACATCGATGCCGATACGGGCGGTTACAACCTTCACTGCGCCTTCTCCACAGGTCTTCTGGCCGGGCAGTCAGCGGCGAAGTCATTGGGGAAAATGAACGAAACAAACTTATTATAAAAAAACAGTATGAATTTTAAACATTTGTTGCTGGCCGTCGCGGTCTTGGGAGCGATGGTCACGGTAACCTCCTGTGATTACGAGGCACCGAAAATCGAGTACAAACAGACTGTCACGAACGATTATTCGGACGTGGTCAAGGTTCTGCAGGACCAGACTGCGACACTCTCCGAAAAACTTGCAGCCATCGAGACTGCAATGTCGAACCAGACCATCAGCCTCGAGCAGAAGCTGGACCTTCTGAATCAAGCCATTGACAATCAGAACATGACTCTGTCCCAGAAGCTCGAACTTCTCACGACAGCCGTAAACAACGGCGTGATCAAATACGAGGAGATGAGTCAGAAAATCATAGACTCCATCACTGCAATGTCTGAATCGAATGCAGAGAGACTCGCTGCCATCGAGTCCGCGATAAAGAATCAGACCATCGGCCTCTCAGCCAAGCTCGCTCTTATCGAAGCCGCTGTAAAGCAGGGCTTTGTGGACACCGTGGAGGCTATGGGGCTCGTGGAGGATGCCATCACATCTCTTGATGGTACAATGGAGGAGAAACTCGAGGCCATCGAAAAAACCATCAATGACCAGACAGTGGAGCTCTCCGCGAAACTCGTTCTCGTTCAGGAGGCCGTGGAGACAGGCTTTGTCAACAATGTTGAGGCAATCGGTTATGTTGAGGATGCCATCGAATCACTTGAGGGAACTTTGGCGGAGAAACTCAATGATATCAAGGAGGTCATCAATGACCAGACAGTGAAACTCTCAACCAAACTCAAACTCATCAAAGCCACCGTGAAGGCCGGCTTCGCCGACAATGTCGAGGCGATAGGATATATAGAGGATGCCATCGAAACTCTCGACGGAACAGTGGAGGAGAAACTCGAGGCTATCGAGGAAATCATCGAGGACCAGACAGAGGATCTCTCGGATAAGCTCGACCTCATCAAAGCTGCAGTGAAGTCCGGCTTCTCCGACAATGCAACGGCAATCGGAAACGTAAAGAAAGCCATCAGTTCTCTCGAAGGCTCAATGGAGACGAAACTCGAGGCCATCAAGAAGGTCATCGAAGACCAGACAGAGGACCTCTCAAAGAAGCTCGATCTTATCGACGGCACTCTGGAAGAAGGTCTGGGGGACATCGAAGATGGCCAGAAACTCATCAAGAAAGCAGTCGCTTCGCTCAAGGGCGATTACTCCAAAGCTCTCAAGCAGATAAAGGCTGCGGTCGAGTCTATGACCAGCAAACTTGAAACCAAGCTCGGGGCGATTACAACTGCTGTCGATGAAGGAATCATTTCCATCAAGGACGGTCAGGAACTGATCGCTGAAGCCATTGAGAAATCAAGCGCCGATGCTGTGGTATCCGGACTCAACAAGGACCAGATTCTGGACGTTGACCTCACCAAGGGCTGCGCCATCCTCTCTCTTGAATTCTGGAAAAGCATTTACAACAAGCCGACATCGAATGACTATAAGACCGTTTCAGGGATGCTCGATGCCACTCTGCCAATCCCGGGGACTGTCAGCATAGATTTCAATTATTATAGCGAGAGTACAGCTTCTACCATAAAAACAACAGGCACCATAATTCCATTTTTCTTTGGCAATGTTTCCGACTGCACCGTCACTCCTGACCTGACCAGTACACCTAAACTTATGGTTGCGAATACGGGCAGTGACTGGTCTGAGTCCAGAATAACAGATTATGGCGATAGTGAGACGACTATTATGAAATATGCCTGCAATTTCGTCTTCTCATACGATGGACGTGCAGCCTGTGCGGTTTACAAGGTAAACCATATGGTGAAAATCTCCTGTACAATCGACTATTCCAAGTTCACGGTAAACTTTAAAGGCTTCACAGTCAAAGCTATCGGTTTCGGAAGTCAGTATTGCAATGAAAATAATGACTATATGGACAGCCGCGATCTGTATTATGTGTTCAACGCCACAACGACAAACCCAGTCCCAACCTTCACAGTGGGCACAGAGGCTGAAACTGTCTCATTTACAGTGGATATGGCAGGGAATGCCCTGGTCTATGAGAAAAAAGTCCAAACGGGTAAATACGATAGCAATCTCGGTTATCTGTTCACCTATACCGATTTCAGGAATGCAGGCAACCCGCTGAAAATCGAGGCTGTAATTAACACTGTAACTAACGAGTAGTGCGCTGGCTATGAGACGATTGAAAACCATATTGATATTGTCCGCCGCGCTTGCCGTGATTCCGTTCACGGTGAACGCTCAGGAGAAGGGATACGGCGCTTACCGCACGAATTCCTGGAGCCTGTACGGAGAGGGCGGAGCCACCTGGGTCCACGGACTCGGAATGAAGGATGTCAGTGCAGCGCCGTTTACTGATTTCTATCCTGAATTCGGCGCCGGTCTGACCTACAACATCAGGCCGTGGGTACGCCTCGGACTGAATTACGACTGGTCCGGCTTCACAAGAGAACAGCGTCTCGGAGAGTTCGAGCCTGTAAGCATCACTGCGGGTCCTGACGGATATTTCCTCACGGAGCAGGGCGGAGGCCTCGCCTACGCCAAGATGAATACCCGCTATCACGCCCTGGACCTTATGGCCGAGTTCAACATTATGGAAATCTGGAAGAACCGTTCCAGCAAGAGGTTCAACCTCTACGCAGGAGTGGGAGGCGGCTATATGCTTTCCTGCGGCAATACCTACAGCATTTCCATGGGCCACGAGAAATGGAGCGAAGGCTATGCCGAGCAGATCCACACCTGGCTCAAGGCCAAGAATGAAAACAGCGACTGGAAGGGCGCATACGTTCCTGCCGCCCTCACCGCCGAATATGACATTTCCCCGGTATTCACCATCGGTGTGCAGGGAAACTACAAATATCTGCTCAATAAAGCCGACCTCGCTCCTGCAGGCATCGTGACCGCATCGCTGGTGCTCAGAGTGAACCTTCTCGGCAAACGTCACGGCTATTCCAGCGTTAACCGTCAGCTGAGGGCTGCAAATGCAGCCAATGCGGCTCTGGGCGATGCCCTTTCACAGAATAAGGCTGACTGCGAAGGCAATGCCAATTCCCTTTCCGCACGCGCGGAAAAGGCTGAGAAAGAGGCCGCTGAACTCAGAGACCGTCTCGCCGCGGCAGAAAAGGAGAACGCCGCTTTGAAAGCCGCCGGGGCGGCATCAAAGACTCTGGATGAGCTTACGGTGCTCTTCGACAACGGCAGCTTCAAGCTGAAGAACGAGTACAAGGCGGAATTGGACGCCTTGGCGGCCAGGCTGAAAGAGATGGGTCTGACCGATGGCAATGACTCTGATATTCAGCTCGTTGTGGTCGGCGAGGCTTCGGCTACCGGCGGAAGCGAGCGCAACTACAGGCTGAGCGAACTTCGCATCGAGACTGTGATCGACTATCTGCGCGGGCAGGGAGTGGATTGCAGCCGCGCGCTCCGTCAGCCTCTCGGCGACAGCGTCGGTGACAAGAGTGCGGATGCGCGCCGCGCCACCGTCTATGTGAAGCAGTAAAGGATGATTTAAATGAATATTACAGTGAAAATCAAACATTTCATATTTACCATAGTTGCTTTGGGAGCATTGGTCTCGTGTAATTACGAGTACCCTGAGATCGATTTCTCCCAAACCTATACGAATGATTATTCAGAAGTGGTCAAGACTCTGGAAGACCAGTCCAAGACCGTTTCTGAAAAGCTGTCCGCTCTCGAGACTGCGATGTCGAACCAGACTATGAGCCTCGAGCAGAAGCTGGACCTTCTGAAGAAAGCTGTTGACGATCAGAATATGACGCTTTCCCAGAAGCTCAGTCTTCTCACTTCCGCCGTAAACAACGGCGTGATTGAATATGAGGAAATGTCTCAGAAAATCGCCGATGCGCTTGACGCTATGGCGGCTTCCGACGCTGAAAAAATGGCCGCCATCGAGGCAGCGGCAAAGGATCAGACCGCCGGTCTGTCAGCCAAGCTCATTCTTGTCGAAACCGCTGTGCAGCAGGGCTTTGCGGATACAGATGACGCTCTGGGACTCGTAAAGGATGCCATCACATCCCTCGAGGGTACAATGGAGGAGAAGCTCACGGCCATCGATGAGGCCGTCAAAGACCGGACAGTGGAGCTCTCCGCGAAACTCGTTCTCATTCAGGAGGCCGTGGAGACAGGCTTCGTCAACAATGTTGAGGCAATCGATTATGTAGAGGATGCCGTCACTTCGCTTGAGGGAACCGTTGAGGAGAAACTCAATGCCGTCGAAGAGGTCATCAAAGACCAGACCGTGAAGCTCTCAACCAAACTCAAGCTTATCAACAGGGCCGTGAAGGCCGGCTTCGCCGACAATGTCAAGGCTCTCGGATATGTAGAGGATGCCGTCGAATCTCTCGAGGGCACATTGGAGGAGAAACTCGAGGATATCGAGGAAGCCATCGAAGACCAGACAGTCGATATTTCAGACAAGCTTGACCTTATCGATAAAGCAGTGAAAAAAGGCTTCGCCAGCAATGTCAAGGCAGTCGGATACGTAAAGAAAGCCGTCGAATCTCTCGATGGCTCACTGGAGAAGAGACTTGGGTACATCGAAAAAGTCATCAACAAACAGAATACGGCCCTTACCAAGAAGCTCAAGCTTATCGACGGTACTCTGGACGCAGGCCTTGGGGACATTAAAGATGCACAGGACCTCATCGAGGAGGCTGTCACTTCGCTCAAGGGCGATTACTCCGAAGCTCTCACGCAGATAAAGGCAGCTGTCGATTCTATGGCTGTCAAGCTTGAAACAAAGCTCGGGGCGATAAAGACTTCCGTCGATAACGGAGTTCTTGGTATCAATGAAGGTCAGGAACTGATCGAGACCGCCATCGGGAACGCAAGCGCCGAATCAGTGGTCTCCGGTCTCAACAAGGACCAGATTCTGGGCCTGGACCTCGCGAAGGGCTGCGCCATCGTCACCACCGACTTCTGGAGCGCAAACTACAGCAGTACGGGGTCGGATAATTATAAGAAGGTTTCCGCTCTGCTTGATGTCACTCTGCCTTTCCCGAAAGATATGACATTCGACGTACATCTCTGCGGCTTCGGCGACGACAGCTATTATGGTTATCCTCATTACAGCCTGGCAACGGAGAATTACGCGAATTCTGCTTCGAACTGTACCATCACCACTGAGATTTACAATAATTCTCCGAGACTTATGGTTGCCAATGTGGACAGAGACTGGGCCGGTTCCGCTCTGACCGACGGAAAAGCCACCAGCGGCCTTATGGCATACAGCAACAATTTCGCTTTCCTGTACAATGGCCGTTCAGCCTGCGCAGTCTATAAAGTGATTCCGTATGCTAAAATTCACTACGACCTCAAGAGCCAGTCAACCGCTCAGGGTGTCAGAAGTGAAATCGGCGCGGCTGTGTTCTATGTGTATTGCAATAAAAACAGCAATTCGAATGAAATCGCCAAACTGCCTGATGATTTCTTCTCAGCCGCGGATGATCACATATTCTATTTCTTTTCCGGCTCGGATGATCAATTTGTAGTGAATCTGTGTGGAAATTCAACGATTGTAAATGGTGACTTCAGTTCCGGCTACGATTCCATTCTTAATTACCTCTTCCCGTACACGGATTACAGACTTAACAACAATCTGAAAATCGAAGTAATTTACCGAGATATATATGAATCCGGATACGATGATGATTACGACGACTAGTGATTAGCCGCTTCGCTTAAGTAGAATACAGAATTGGCCGGGCCCCTCTGGAGCCCGGCCAATTTATTCCCTGTGAGTGCGGCCAGCTAGACGCTGAACTTCTTGCGGAGGTTGGCGATCATGTCGCGGACCATCGAGTCGAGGTCGTAGGTCGGGGACCAGCCCCACTCCTTGCGCGCGCAGCTGTCGTCCATTCTGTCGGGCCAGGAGTCTGCAATCGCCTGGCGCACAGGGTCCACCTCGTAGCGGACTTTCAGCGTCGGGATGTATTTGCGGATGGCGGCGAAAAGAGTTTCAGGCTCGAAACTCATCGAAGCGATGTTGAACGAATTGCGGTGCTTCAGATACATCGGCTTGGCATTCATTATATTGACCGCTGCCTGCAGCGCGTCGGGCATATACATCATATCCATATAGGTGCCTGCCGCGATCGGGCAGATGAACTCCTCGCCCTTGACGGCCGCGTAGAACACCTCGACAGCGTAGTCGGTGGTGCCGCCGCCCGGAGGAGTCGTGTAGGAGATGAGGCCAGGGAAGCGCACTGAGCGCGTGTCCACGCCGTATTTGTGATAGTAGTAGTCGCTGAGCAGCTCGGTGGCGACCTTGGTCACGCCGTACATCGAAGTCGGCCTCTGGATGGTGTCCTGAGGGGTCATATCGTGAGGCGTCGAAGGACCGAAGGAGCCGATGGAGCTCGGGGTGAATACCGCCACGTGCTTTTCGCGCGCCACTTCCAGAATGTTTATCAGACCGTTCATCTGGATGTCCCAGGCCTTCAGCGGAAGACGCTCCGCAGTGGCCGAAAGCAGGGCCGCGAGGTTGTAAATCGTGTCGATGTCATATTTGTCCACGACATCGGCTATCTGCTTGGCATTGCAGACGTTGACTTCCTCGGAAGGACCGCTTGCAAGGAGCTTTCCCGTAGGCGGAGCTGAAGGAATGAATCCGGCGACAGTGACGCCGCCTCCCTTCTCTGCACGGAGTTTCATTGTGAGCTCCGAACCTATCTGGCCCGTGGAGCCTATGACAAGAATATTTTTCATCGGAAAATACTTATAATTTATTGCACAAAGTTAGCATTTGTTTTTAAACCATAAGCGGAAAATGTATATATTTGTGCTCACAATAACACACAAAGCTATGTACGGAAGTTTTCAGAAATATCTCAGTGACGAGCTTGCAGCCATAAAGGAAGCCGGCTTGTACAAGGCGGAACGCAATATCGCGTCTCCCCAGTCAGCGGAAATCACCCTGGAAGACGGTTCCAAGGCCCTTAATTTCTGCGCGAACAACTATCTCGGCCTCGCCGACAATCCACGCATCATCAATGCGGCTCAGGACGTTATGGCCAAGCGCGGCTACGGAATGGCTTCGGTCCGCTTCATCTGCGGCACCCAGGACATCCACAAGAAGCTCGAAAAAGCCATCTCCGAGTATTTTCACACCGAGGATACCATCCTCTACGCTTCCTGCTTCGACGCCAACGGCGGTCTTTTCGAACCGCTTCTGGACGCTTCGGACGCCATCATTTCAGACTCTCTGAATCACGCTTCCATCATTGACGGCGTGCGCCTGTGCAAGGCTCAGAGGTTCCGCTACGCGAACGCCGATATGGCTGACCTCGAGCGCTGCCTGAAAGAGGCCCAGGGCTGCCGCCACCGTCTCATCTGCACCGACGGCGTATTCTCGATGGACGGCAACGTCGCTCCGATGGACAAAATCTGCGAGCTCGCTGAGAAATACGACGCGCTCGTAATGGTTGACGAGAGCCATTCGGCAGGCGTCGTAGGCCCTAGAGGCCGCGGTGTAGCCGAACAATACGACTGCTACGGCCGCATCGACGTGCATACCGGCACGCTCGGAAAGGCATTCGGCGGCAGCGTCGGCGGATTCACCACCGGCCGCAGGGAAATCATTGAAATGCTCCGCCAGCGTTCGCGTCCGTACCTCTTCTCCAATTCGCTGCCGCCAATGATTGTAGCCGCAGCGCTCGAGACCTTCAGAATTCTGGACGAGAGCGACGCCCTGCACGACAAGCTGCTCGAAAACGTGGAATATTTCCGCAACGCGATGATTCAGGCCGGCTTCGACATCAAGCCTACCCAGAGCGCCATCTGCGCGGTTATGCTTTACGATGCCCCTCTGTCCCAGAAGTTTGCGGCACGCATCGCCGAGGAAGGCATCTTCGTGACGGGCTTCTATTATCCGGTCGTTCCGAAGGGTCAGGCCCGCATCCGCGTCCAGCTCTCCGCCGCCCACAACCGTGAGCACCTCGACCGCGCCATCGCCGCCTTCATCAAGGTCGGCAGGGAACTCGGTGTTCTGAAATAGAATCTGCACACAGATAAAATATTTTACTAACTTTGCCGTATATGGCAAAGAAAGGGAAAATATTGGTTGTCGATGACAACCGAGGAATACGCGAAGCGCTTAAAATCCTGCTCGGAGCTCACTTCGAGCAGGTTGAACTTTTGTCTTCGCCCGTCACGTTGCTGCGCACCGTGGAAACGCTTCATCCGGACGTCATTCTTCTGGATATGAACTTCCGAACGGACATCAACACCGGCAACGAAGGACTATACTATCTTTCTGAAATCAAGGAACATTGGCCTGAGCAGGCCGTGGTGCTCTTCACTGCTTACGCTGATATCGCACTCGCGGTCGAAGGAATGAAGCGTGGCGCTGAGGACTTCATCGTCAAGCCTTGGGACAACGCCCGGCTTATCGAAACCCTGACAGCCATACGTGACCGTCGCAGCGGCAAGCCGAAAGCTACGAAAGAGGAGCCCCAGATGTTCTGGGGCGACAGTCCCGAGATGAAGAAGCTCCGCTCCGACGTCGAGAAGATAGCAGCCACGGACGCCACTGTCCTGATTACCGGCGAGAACGGAACCGGAAAGGACGTGCTCGCGCACGAAATCCACAGACTTTCGCACCGCAGCGGCAGACCGATGGTATGCGTGGATGCCGGGGCCATTACCGAAACCCTGTTCGAAAGTGAACTCTTCGGTCACGTGAAAGGGGCTTTCACCGATGCCAGGACTGACCACGAAGGCAAATTCGAGCAGGCGGACGGGGGGACCCTCTTCCTCGACGAAATCGCCAACATCCCTGTCCAGTCCCAGGCCAAACTGCTCCGCGTGATCCAGAGCAGATGCGTCACCAGGGTGGGGGATACCAGAAGCATTCCGGTGGATATCAGGCTGATATGCGCCACGAACGCCGACATCCCTTCGATGATACGCGGCGGACTTTTCCGCGAGGACCTTTATTACCGTCTGAACACCATAAGCCTGCAGATTCCGCCGCTCAGGAACCGCATTGACGGGATAGTCCCGCTCGCGATGCAGTTCGTCGAGGAATTCTCGCAGCGCTACTCCCGCAATGTCACCTCCCTTTCGCAGGCGGCTCAGGATGAACTCAGGGCCTATTCCTGGCCAGGCAACATCCGCGAGCTGAGAAACTGCATCGAGAAGGCCGTAATCCTTTCGGATTCCGCTCAGATAGAAAGTTTCGGTCTGACTCCCGTCTCCGTTCCGAATTCCATCTCATCCCGGGACACTATGGAAGATATGGAGGAAAAGACCATCAGGGCGGCTATGGAAAGGTGCGGAGGCAATATTTCGATGGTTGCCAAGTCGTTGAATATCAGTCGTCCTACACTATATTCCAAGCTTAAGAAATACGGAATATGATGTCGATTCTTCCTGACTTGACTCACGGCTGGGGCCTCGTTATACTGATTGCCGCGGTATTGCTTACTGCGGTTCTCGTATATTTTGTAACCCGCGCCGTGACCAAACGCAGGATAATCGACAAGATTGACTTTATGTCCGACGCCCTCTCCAGCGGAGAGTCCTCGTTCCGCTATTCCGAGAGCAAGAACTATTCGCTGAACCGCTCGCTGAACCGTCTGCGCTCCGTCTATGAGGCCGAAAAAAATGACATCGCCGAGAAGGAGAGCTATTTCGGACTTATGCTGGACCACGTCCAGAGCGGGGTGATCGTGATGGAGGGGGAGAAGGTCGAGTACAGCAACACCATCGCGCGCGGCCTGCTCGGAATGTCCGACATCTCCAGCCTGAAGCAGATTGAGCGGGTATCTCCGGGACTCGCCGACGCCTTCCGCCGCGTGGGGGCCGGCGAAGTGAAATCCTCGTTCAGCTCCGAGCGCGGCGCCGTGCAGCTGTCCCTGAGCTCCTGCCTTGCTAATCTGCATTCCAAGGAAGTCAAAATCGTGACGTTCAATGACATAACCCGCGAGATGGAGGACACCGAGTCCGAGTCCTGGACTCGTCTGATCAGGGTGCTGACCCACGAGATTATGAACACCGTGACTCCGATCGCATCGCTCAGCACCGCCCTCCAGCAAAACCTGCCCGACTACAGCGCGGACGACATACGCTCGGCCCTCGGCACCATCGCCTCCTCCTCCGAGGGACTCATTTCATTCGTCCAATCCTACCGCTCCCTCACGCATATCGCCGTCCCTGTACGCAAAGCGTTCTATTTCAAGGAAGTGGCACTCGACGCGATAAAGATAGCAGGAGTGAATTGGCCTGCGGCCAATGTGACCTATCGCGAGCTCTCGGATGACATCATCCTCTATGCCGACCAGGGGCAGATTTCCCAGGTGGTGAACAATCTGGTGAAGAATGCCGTCCAGGCCGGCGCCCGCAATGTGGAGATTCTTTCCGACCTCGACAGCCGTGACCGTGTGGTGATAAATGTTTCCAATGACGGCGAACCCATCAGCCCTGCCAGTCAGGAGCAGATTTTCGTTCCTTTCTTCACTACGAAGGGTTCGGAGGGTACCGGCGTGGGCCTGAGCCTTTCCCGCCAGCTGGTGCGCCTGAACGGCGGTGTCATCAAGCTCTCCGGCAGCGATGCCCGCCGGACCACCTTCACCCTTATCTTCTGAGAGTGTAAAGCCTTGTTTTACACAGTGTAAAGTTTCTTTACAGTATTTTAGTTGCTAGGTTTGATGCAACTTTGTGTGGAGTAATGGGTTGCATTGTTTGGCACACCGGTTGATTCCTGATTCCGCGTGTCGGAAACACTCCCGGATATCCGGCGGATAAATTTTAGAAGTATGAAACTTTTTCTGCGTTACCTTCGCAACAATCCTCTCTACGCCCTGATTAACGTCATCGGGCTTGCCATTTCACTTATGT
>CAVFAZ010000026.1:0-20237 GCA_963620825.1 Kurthia senegalensis | reverse complement strand
AATCCCGGAAGGGGAACCTTTTGTTGAAAAATCACCGTAATTTTTAACCGAATCCTAAAACAAGGGCCATTGGTTAAAAAACCGGCCGATTTTTCAACAAAATCCAGGGAATAAGGGCATCTAGTTTCTCCTGAACATCAGCTTCATATCCTTCTCCAGAAGCGGGGCGACTGTCTTTTCCGGGACGAAGCTCCAGCTTCCGATAACTGACGGCTCCCCTACCACCTCCGGATCGATGCTGCCATACTTCTGCAGATAATCATACAGCAGATTGCGGATCTCCGGGAACTTGTCCAGAGTGCGTTCTTCGATCTGCTCAGGGGTCAGGCCCACGCCCTGCGGCAGATGCCCTCCGCCACCTGCGGCGCGGTAGGAAGTCATTGCGACCTTATACATTGCGTCCGGATCGAAAGCGGTGCCGTCCGCAAGAGAAGAAATCTGCACCCTCTGCCCGGCAGGCCTGGTGACATCGACGGTATAATTGATGCCTGCGGCCGAGTCGAAATTGTAGCTGCGCTCCACGAACGACCATCTGAGAGTACCTGTACGCGGGTCCGGACGGTCCTTGATCTTCAGCACGTGTCCGGAAGAGGGCGACTGAATCCACAAATCGTACGAATACTCGAGATATTTCAGAATCTCCGCACCGCTGAGGTTCATCAGATATATCTGATTCTCATACGGATAGATGGTAAACAAATCATTATAGACCAGAGTCCCGGCCTTCACCGTGGAATTGAAGCTCAGAGGAGCGGCAAAGGAAATCTGCGCCCCCGTACTCTGAAGGCTGATGGTCTGTATAAGATTGATATACGGACACATACCGCTGAAGGAATCACGTGTGCGAAGATCCGCCTTCAGTTCCCCGACCTCCCTCAGAGTGAAAGCCTTAACTGCCTCGTAATCCTTATGGAAAGCCTCGCTCATAGACTTGTCGGCGCGGTTGCGATCGACTCTGATGAGGGACGAAGCGGCCGATTTCGAAACCACCTTACCCCCTGAAACGGTCAGATTCACCTCGGCATAGCCCAGATTGCGGGCGTGACTGCCGGAATTCACCAGACAATGCCCGTTTTCAGTCCGTACGAACGGAGCGTGGTCGTGGGCGCAGACCAGAACATCCACTCCCTCAAGGGAATTGAAGAGGTCAAGGCCCTGGCTTTCAAGTACCGAACCGTCTCCGCGACCGGTCCCGGAATGTACGGCGACTACCACGACCTGCGGTTTCTCGCGGGAGATAATCTCATCCACATTCTCCTGAACCAGGGGAATCAGCGACTCGAAAGTCATCCCGCTCCACAGCGACTCGTTGAGCCAGGCGGCGATGTTCGCATTGTCATAACCCAGGACCGCGACCTTCAGTCCGGCACGCTTAAGTATCGTATAATAAGGGAAATACGGTTTCCCGTTATCGTTGCGTACGGCATTCCCGGCAAGGAACGGAATCCCCTCGGCCTCCAGTTCTGCGGCCACACGGTCATACACCCTGTGTCCGGTCTCGATGTCGTGGTTTCCGCCCACCACCGCATCATAGCCCATACAGGCCGCCATACGCGGGAAGATATGCGGAGTGAGAGTATCGACATAATTGAAATAATAGACGGAATTGTCCCCCTGGAGGAAATCTCCGTCATCGAGCAGGATCACATTGTCCTCCCCTGCCGCATTGCGCACGCTATCGACATACCATTTAACGGCATAAAGGGAATTCTTCACGTTCCCGTCAACATAGGTGGAATCGAAGAGACTTCCGTGCAAATCATTGGTAGTAAGGACCCTGAGACAATATTCCCCGTCTTTCACACCGCAGCCGGAAAGCACCCCGGCCAGCGCCACGAACGCAGCCGTGACACTCACAATTTTTCTTATCATAGACTGTATTTTCTCCCTGAATAGGATTTCTTTCTGTAATTATGACGCTCCTGATTACGGCCGGCAGCGTTATACGAAGTCTCCGGATGCCTGTAGGAATCCAGATCGAAAATCAGCGAAACCTTCTGCTGCCACCCGCTGAACGGCTGCATTTCATCCGTGAAATGGAATACCAACGACACGTTCAGACGGAGCCAGGCTGAAATCTGGGGCGCCCAGAAAAATTCCAGCCTGTCGTACCCGCGTCCTCCGCTGTAGAAGAGAGAACCCGAGTAAAGCTCTGAGCCATACTTCTTTCCGTAGCGGACCCTGCTGTAGTACGGCATCAGGTCGTCACCCACGTAAAGAGTATTTCGCAAGCCCAGTTTCCTGTAAAGCATATTGAATTCGATCTCGGCTCCCATCGGAAGGCAGCCCTCGTCCTCAAGCCTGTCCCACTGATAGCTCAGAAGTCCTCCGAACTTGAGCGACAGCTCGTCCAGCCAAGTGGAATTCGAGAAATCGTAGCGGATATACGGGTTCAGAAGGTGGTTATCGACAACTCCCGGCTGCCCGACCGACCCTGCATAGTGATACATAACAGCCGCCCAGCCTGCCGAGAGCCCGTCCTGCAGCTTCCAGCTTCCCGACGAGAAAATCTTGAAGCGCTCGCGCCGGTTCTGTCCGTACATCCCCATCCAGTCGCAGCCGATCTCGGCGTAAAGCCTTGGGCTGCGCCATTTTATGAGCATTCCTTCGAGATTTTTGTCGAAGAAGCGCAGCGAGTCCGACATAAAGGCATAGGAGTACTCCCCTTCCGACATCTTGCGCGGATAAAGCCCGAAAGTTCCGGATATGCGTCCCCGCCTGAGACGCGCATCGACATTGTAATAGAACAGCAGGTCGCCGATGGCAGACTCCGCGTCAAGCTGCTCGCCCATATTGCGTTTCAAATCGATTCCAATGCGCATCGAGTGCGTCACGAAATTCTTCTGAGGAATGCGCAGACCCACCCAGGGCGTAAGCCGAGCGGCGTTTATCGTCATCGAAGAGGTGTAATTCGTATGCCGGTAGTCGAATTCGCGGTTGTCGAAATAATACTCGAAATCCGCGTCGTAGTCCCAGATATTCGACTGCGCCGCCGCGTCAAGGCATAGTGCCAGGGCCAGAATTATCGTGAAGAGTCGTCTCATCCCGTCAAGTGCTCCAAAAACTTCCAAATTTAGTCATTCCCCGAGAAAAAGTAGCTATCTTTAGCGTGATTTAGTCAAAAGTCCAATATGCTCAAACTCCAAACCCCAGTGGAATTCCCGCAGAGCCGCGTCGGCATAAGCCTCGGCAACAGAATCACCGTGCTCGGCAGCTGCTTCGCCGACGGCGTGGGCGCCCTGATGAAAGACGCGGGTCTAAGCGTCTGCGTGAACCCCTTCGGCACGCTCTACAACCCGCAATCCATCCTGAATTCCGTCCGGCGTCTGCGTAGCGGCGAGCATTTTTCCGAGTCGGACTGCGTCCAATTGGGTGCCGGAGCCGGTCTGGTCTGTTCTTTCAGCCACCACACCAGTTTCGCCCGGAGCGACGCTCGCGAATTTCTCGAGACCGCCAATGCATCATTGGACGCGGCAGCGGCGTTCTGGAAGAGCTGCGACCGCGTCATCGTGACCCTCGGCACGGCTTACTGCTGGCAGCGCGCGGACAGCGGGGAGGTCGTCTCGAACTGCCTCAAACGTCCCGCTTCGGAGTTCGTGCGCCGGCGCCTGACCTGCACCGAAGTCTCGGACATCCTCTCGGAGCTGCTCGTAATCTGTCCGGAGAAAGAGTTCATTTTCACCGTCAGCCCGATCCGGCACCTGAGCGGAGGCGCGCACGACAACCAGCTGAGCAAGAGCACATTGCTTCTCGCCGTGGATGACACAATCCGGCGTTTTGAAGACCGAGCCGACTACTTCCCAGCATACGAAATCCTGCTCGACGAGCTGCGCGACTACCGCTTCTACGCCGAGGACCTGACCCATCCGTCCGCGCAGGCGGTGCGATGGGTGTGGGAGCGTTTCTGCGATTTCGCGGTGCCGTCCTCCGAGCGGAGCCGGCTTTCAGCCAATGAAAAAGCGGCCCTCCGGGCCAATCACCGCCCTATTCTGCACAGGTAATCAGGGAACTATCTCAGGTCGGTTATTACGTAGGAAGAGTCCAGAGTGGAAGTATCGAGAGTGAAAGCCGGTGAAAGATTCACGGGCTTTTCCTTTTTCAGATTCTTGAGAGTGACCGTGGTGACGCCCCCGTCCTTGAGGGTGACTACCAGGGCATAAAGGCTGCCGTCACCCAGGAAATGGGCCGTGACGCCCTTGAGATAGGTATTTCCCTTCAGAGGAGTGAGGGCGACGGAAGTCGTGGAGCGGCCGGCAAGATTGGACGCCTTGGCGGCCGGAGGAGTTGAGAACGCCTTGTCGAGGGCCGTGAGCAGCAGGGCGGGGTTCTGCTCGTAGTCTGGGGAGGCGCTTTCGACGGTCTCGATGTAGCACTCCTTCGACTCCTCATCGACGGTCCAGCGGGTGGAGCCGTCGCAGATGATGCGCAAACCGTTGCCGCTGAGGCAGAAAGCACTCCCCTGAAAACTCAGGGAGCCGCTTCCGTTTACGGGGATGCCGCCGCTTTTATAGACGAAAGTGTATTCAGCTTTCACACACCTGCCCTTTACTGACTCGGCGAAGGCGGTGACGGGATTCTGGGCCATCGCAGCGGTGCAGACGGCCAGAAACAGCAGAAATGTGGTAAACAGATTCTTCATACGCATCGGGGACTAGCGTCCCAGGGTTTTGAGGATGTCCTCAAGCTCTTCAGGCGAAGCTACCAGTACCTTGCGTGGCTTGGAGCCCTCCTGCGGGCCTACGATGCCGGCCTGTTCGAGCTGATCCATCACTCTTCCCGCCTTTGCATAACCCATACCGAGCCTGCGCTGCAGATCGGAAGTGGAACCCCTCTGGGTATTGACCACAAGCTCGGCGGCCTCCACGAAGCGCTCGTCCAGGTCGTTCACATCCAGAGCCGCGGCGCCGCTGCCGTCCTGATCTGCCGGGCAAGGGTCCGGAAGGTAATAAGGCGTATTGTACTCCTTCTTGTAGCCCTTCTGGCTGCCGATGTAGGCGGTGAGGTCGTTTATCTCGTCATTGCTGATGAAACCGCACTGGATACGCTCGGTATCGACTCCGGCGTAGTAAATCATATCTCCCCGGCCGATAAGCTTCTCCGCTCCGGTGGTATCCAGAATGGTGTTCGAATCCACACGGGTGGAAACGCGGAACGCGATGCGGGCAGGGAAATTGGCCTTGATGAGACCGGTGATGACATCCACCGAAGGTCTCTGGGTGGCGATGACCACGTGAATACCCGCCGCACGTCCCTTCTGGGCCAGGCGCACGATGGAACTCATAATGCTGCGCTGCAGAGCGCGTCCCTCAGGACCGGAACCTCCTGACATCGCAAGGTCGGCATACTCGTCTATGATGACCACGATATAAGGCAGATATCTGTGGCCTTCGGTAGGCAACAGCTTATGGTTCAGATACTTTTCATTATAGAGAGTCACCTTGTTCACGAGCGACTTGCTGAGCAGTGCATATCTCTGGTCCATCTCCATACAGAGCGAACGGAGTATCTTCTCGGCGTTCTTCGGGTCCTTGACGATGGCGTTCGACATTTCCTCGTCTTCGTCTCCCGCTGAAGGCAGGACTGCCAGGTAATGCTTGAGCAGACGGGCATAGGCGGAGAATTCCACCATCTTCGGGTCAATGAACACGAGTTTCATCTCCGAAGGATGCTTGGCGTAAAGCAGGGAAGATACCAGCACGTTCAGTCCCACGGACTTGCCCTGCTTCGTGGCTCCGGCCACCAGAAGATGCGGAGCGTCGGCAAGGTCGAATACCCTGACTTCCTTCTGGATGTTGCAGCCGATGGCTACAGGAAGTTCTGCCTTGCTGCTGCGGAAGGCGTCGCTGTTCAGCAGGGCCTTCAGAGGCACGGTCGCAGGCTTGTCGTTCGCCACTTCGATACCTATGGCATCCCCGAGAAGCACAATACGCACTCCCCTGGCATTCAGCGACATAGCTATATCTTCCGAGCGGCTCCGGACCGATGCGATCTTAACGCCCGGCGCAGGATAAACCTTATAGAGAGTGACGGTCGGGCCCACAATGGCCTTCACGTCACGGACTTCGATATTGTAGTTCGAAAGGACAGCGCGGATGATGTTGTTGTTCTTCGTAAGCTCCGCGTCCGAGACTTCCTCGCGGGTCTCGGAGTAATCCTTCAGCAGGTCCAGAGTAGGAAGCTTGAAGTCCGGCAGACCCTCGGGTGGGTCAATGCGGACATTGATGCGCGGCAACGGCTTGCTGACTTCTGTGTTCAGAGCCTCTCCGCGGTCAATTTCCGAAAGGCCGTCATTTTCTTCTTCCGTTTCCGGAACAGGGTCAGTTATGGAAGCGACTTCCTGAGCCGTCTGAGCGACTGCGGCCACAGGCTCAGGAATGATTTCCGGCTCAGGTTCACGGACAGGTTCAGACTCCTCAACTTCTTCAGGTTCAGCAACTTCAGCTTCTTCAGTTTTAGAGTCTTCCTCTGACTTCTCCCGCCGCTCCTTAGCCGAGAAAAGCCCGTTAAACCAGCGCAGGAAGCGCGGACTTGCGAAAAGCAGCCACATCACCACGAGCAGCAGCGTCGCCAGCACCGTGGCGGGCAGACCGATAAGGTCCAGCGAGCGGGAAATCAGACTCGAGCCGCACTCGCCGCCGAGTCCCCCGCCGAAGACGCTTCCGAGGCCGAGGCTCTGCCCGGCCAATGCGAACAGGAGCGATGTGACAAATGCTCCCGTGATGGTCACGAGGATGGTGCGGAGTACGCGGACACGGTATTTCTGAGTCAGAAGCCTCACCGTCAGGGCCGCCAGAAGGGCCACGAGGGCAAGACTGCCCAGACCGAACCAGCGATACACGAGAAGACGGGACCACTTGAGGCCCAGCTTCCCGGCAAGATTCGCGCAGGAAGAAGCGCTGTCCATCATCGCAGGGTCCGTGAGCAGACTCTGGTCACGCTGCCAGGTAAAGAAATACGACAGCACGGATATGAGACTGAAAAGCGTGAAAACCGCCATCAAGAGACCGGCCACACGTACGGCAGTCGCCTTCTGGGCATCATCCCAGTTTTTCCAGAAACGAAGCATCAGAGCTACTTTTTATTCGAATTGTTTCGCCGGCCGTTGCGTCCACGGCTCCACTGGCGGTTGCCGCCGCCCTGACGGGCTCCCTGGCCCACGTTTATGCTCATCGTAGGACGGGAGTAGTTTCCCGAATCGCCGACCGGACCCAGCCTGAGGCCGTTCGGAACGGTGATACGGTAATCCGAGAGCTTTTCTATATCCTTGAAAATGGTGGAGTCGGCCACGCTGTCCTTGTTCCAGATGAGGTACTGCTGCCTCATATAGACGGCGAGCGAGCGGATCATCGAGGTCTTCATATCCCCGTCCGGCTGGGAGGCGATAAGGTCGATGATGCTTTCTATGTTGCGGCCATAATGTGTGGCCTTTATCGGCTTGTCCTTAAGAGGGATAGGCATAGGTTTGGTGTCCAGGGACTCCTGCGTCGGCACGGGATACGGGGCGTCGATGTCCAGATCCAGACCGGCGATGATGAAGAGATGGTCCCAGAGCTTCTGCTCGTAGTTCTCCTGCTGGTGAACCTGGGGATTCAGGAGCTCCATACTCTTGATGACGGCCCTGGCCTGCTCCGAACGCTTGTCACGGTCCTTTATGGTCTTGAGGCGTTCTATCATCTCCAGCACATTCCTCCCGTACTCGGGCATACGGAGTTTCTCTCTTTCGGTATTGTAGTAAAGTTTGACGGTGTTATCGTTAGCTTCCATATTAGTAATTGCAAAGGGCGGCTCAGACTGAGCCCGTAAAAATCTGATTTGCAAATATAGGTATAAAAACTCGGATGTAAAAGTAGCAAAGCCCCCGCAGCGGGAGAATGGGCAGAAAATTTCCGCCGGACCGGCAATTGTTACAGCGGATATATCTCAGCCCCCGTAAAATCGATGAGATCCTGCGGAGCGATCTTCAGCTGAAGCCCGCGCACGCCTGCGCTGACATAAATATAGTCATACAGCAGGCAGCTTTCGTGAATGAAGGTCGGGAACTTCTTTTTCATCCCTATCGGGGAGCAGCCTCCGCGGATATAGCCGGTGGTGGGCAGCAGCTCCTTGACGTGCAGCATCTCGCAGTTCTTGTTGCCGGAGAGCTTTGCGGCAAGTTTCAGATCGACTTCGAAATTCCCCGGAATCACGCAGACGAAGAAGCCGTTGCGGTCTCCCCTCAGTACCAGGGTCTTGAACACCTGTTCGATATTCTCGCCCAGCTGCCCGGCCACGTGGTCGGCGGCGAGATTCTCTTCGTCCACCTCATAGGGGACGAGCTCGTATTTTATGCCGGCCGCATCCAGCAGCCTGGCGGCATTGGTCTTTTCCTTTACCATAACTGATATCCCATAATCAAAGTCCAGCCTATGGTTCTGATGAATTTGCTGATGAGCATAAGAAATGCCGTCCAGGCCGGATGCGTCTTGTAAAAACCGAGAGCCAGGACAAATACGTCACCGGCGAAAGGAACCCAGACGAAAAGGGCGAGCCAGACTCCGTACTTGTCAACATAGCGTTTCTGCTTTTCCAGGGTTTCGGGCTTTACCTTGAACCATTTCTCAAGCCATTCCCAGCGGCCCAGCCAGCCCATGGCGTAAGTTATGAGGCTCCCTATCCAGTTTCCGAAAGTCGCCACCAGAAGGCAGGCCCAGGGCTGCTTGATGGCGGCAAGGGCTCCGATGTAGAGGGCATCGGAGCTGAAAGGTACAACGGTCGAAGCCAGAAGGCTTCCGATGAACAGGCCCCAGAGGCCCAATTCGCTTAAACCAGACATTCTACCACTTCATCAGTAATCACATACCACAGGAAGCCGCGCACGGAAGCATAGCCCATCTCCCGATAAAGCTGTACGTAATGGGCCACCTGTTTTTCATAAGCGGCTCTGTGTGAGCCGAACTTGTAGTCCACAACAATCACGCCGCTGTCGGTGACAACGACCCTGTCAGGACGGTAAAGGCTACCGTCCGGGGCAATGACATCGGTCTCGGAAATGACCCTTGCATTGGCTGGGAACCAGCCGCGGGAGGCTGCCGAAGCGAGACGCTCGGACAGCATAACATAGTCTTTTTCAGCATCTTCGCGCTCTATTCTGCCGGCGCTGACCGCCCCGTCAAGCGCCGCACGCAGGTCTGCGGGAGCGCGGACGGCCGAGAGAACGTCGTGAAGGACGATGCCGTTGAGCCTGTGCGAGGACTTCGCGCCTGCCAATCCGTCAGTTCCGAAGAAGTCCGAAGCGTCCTCCGGGAATGTCAGACGTTCTCCGAGCGCATAGGACGGGTACGAGGCTTCGCAGGCGAGCTCCAATGAGGCCTTGCGCTTCATCCGGGTGAAATCGTAAGGCGTGCCGAAACTGCACGAGAGGTTTTCATCCAGGCGGCCCCGCAGGTACAGGTACAGCAGCTGGGAGATGTCAGAATATGACGGCAGTCCGTCCGGGCCTGCTTTCTGAAGCTGCTTGGACGGCATTCCGGCGATGATGTGCAGGGACTTGGAGGCTCGCGTGAGGGCCACGTAGAAAAGGTTTATGCAGTCCATCTCCTTCTGGCACTTGTCCTCGGTGTAATCCTTTCGGAAGAGCGTGTCGTTCAGGCGGGAGGAGAGGTTCAGAGGATAGATGGAACCTGCCGCACAGGTGAGCGCCCTGCTGCCGTCGGGAAGCGTGAAACCGGGATTGGACTCGTCCAGATAGCACCAGTGCGTGGAAGTCTTGCTCATGCTCACGGTCTCGGCGAACGGGAAGATGACGTAGGGGAATTCCAGTCCCTTCGACTTGTGGACGGTCATCACCCTGACGGAGGACTTGTCCTGAGGAGAGCTGATCTTCAGGGAAGTGCCTCCGAAATATTCGAGGAAGGCCTGAAGGTTCTGGCCGTTCGCGGAGGTCCATTCCTGAAGGCAGTCCATAAACGACTGGATGAAGAGGACCTGTCCCTGCGTGCAGCCGGGACTGCGCTCCTCCATAAGGCGGAGCAGGGACTCGCAAAGGTCTGTAAGCGAATGCCATTCCATCTTCCACTCGTCCTCGGAGCCCTGAGGGATGAGGCACGAGGCCAGATAGCAGTTGATGCTGTCGTCGGGGTTGTTCACCCAGGAAAGGAGCGAGAGGAGACGGCGCACCACAAGCGAGGAGCGCACGTCGAGGGAGTCGTCGCTTATGACAGGTATATTATTCTCTATAAGACAGTTGGCCACGTCGGACCCGTTCCTGTTGTTTCTCACCAGGACTACGATGTCGCCCGGCTCGGCACCGTTTTCCATAGCGCTCCGGACGGAGTCCAATATGAGGTCCATCTGGTCGCCGTCAGTGAAGTCAACCCTCACGAAACCGGGCTGGGGCTCATTCTTTGCGCTGGCATTCTGACGGACATCGCCGTATTGGTCGAAGACATCCGCGCCAAGCCGCTCCGCCGCGAATTCGAAGAAGCCGTTGTTGAACTCGACCACCGTGCGCGTGCTGCGCCAGTTCGAGTCGAGCGTCTCAGTGTCGGAGGACGGGAACTGCTCCTGAAGCGTGCCGCCCAGCAGCTTCCAGTCGGAGCCGCGCCAGCGGTAGATGCTCTGCTTGACGTCTCCCACGACCAGATTCCCGTGCCTGTTCGACTCGCTCTCGCGCAGCAGCGGCAGGAAATTGTCCCACTGGATGTGCGAAGTGTCCTGGAACTCGTCGAGCAGGAAGTGCTCGTAGCGCACGCCGAGTTTCTCATAGACGAAGGGGGCGTCGGAGCCGCCAATTATTTTACGGAGTATCTCGTTGCTGTCGTCAATGCTCATCACGTTCTTTTCCTTGACGAGGGCGTCGAAATTGCGGTAAAACTCTCCGGCTATGCCCAGACTGTAAATCCTGTCCTTGAGCAGAATCGCTGTCCGGTACAGCCTGTATCTGTCATAAAAAAGGTCACTGAAGGCCTTGAGAGGCTCGTCCAGAATGCCCTGGACCATAGGAAGGAGCCTCGGGGTGTTCGCCTTGGTGAACCAGAGCTCCGGATTTCCGCACTTTTCCATAACGGAATCCGTCGGAGCGATGCAGCCGTTTTTCGGATCCGGTGCGGCGGTGTATTTCACTACGGACTTGAGGAATCCGTTTCTTGATTCGGAGGGATCCACGCTGCAGCGCTTCAGGGTTTCCTCCACCTCTCCGGCAGCCTTGCGGACCGCCGACTCATAGGCCTTCATATATGCGATGCACTCCTTGCGGATCCGCTTCAGACGGTCGCGGGAGAACATTTCGGCATCGTTGAGTCCGTGCTCATTCAGAAGTGCGAGATGCTCGGCGGATTTGAAACTGACCGCCGAATCGAACACGCTTTCGGAAAGATTGACCCTTTCGCCCTGCTCCAGACCGGCGCCCACCTGCTCGTCCAGCCAGCTGAGCATCTCCCTGTCGTCTTCCGTAATGGAATCCAGCATCCTGTCCACAGCCTCCCGGATGAGGGAATCCCTGTCCAGTTCGACCTGATAGGAAGCGAAATAGCCTATCTCCCGGGAGAAGGCCTTGAGGGTCTGCTGGAAGAAGCTGTCGATGGTGCTCACGGCAAAGGCTCCGTAATCGTGCAGAATGCTTACCAGCACATCAGCGGCGCGGGCCCTGAGCTTCTCCGCGCCCGGATAGAGGGCCGGAACGAACGAAGGATAATAGTCAGACTTCTCCGGAGTCCGGGCGAGAACGGAGAGTTCGGAGAGGATGCGCGACTTCATCTCGGCGGTGGCCTTGTTCGTGAAAGTCACCGCGAGGATATGCCTGTAGGCATACCTGTCAGGGTTCTGCAGAAGCAGAGTTATGTAGTCCTTTGTCAGGCGGTAGGTCTTGCCCGATCCCGCCGAGGCTTTGAGAATCTTCATCATCTTCCGCAAATGGTTTTGAAGTCACAGTAAGCGCACTTTTTCTCGGTTCCGTTCCTGAGGAACGGCCTGTCGAGGTCGGAGATTTCACACAGAAGGGCTTTCAGCTCATCTTTCATAAGGTCTGTGAACCGGCGGCTCACGGAAACGTTGCGTACCTTGTTCACGAAGAGGTCCGTCACCGGATAGATGGTGTTCAGAACCTTTCTGCCGGCCCTTTCCTTCTCCACATACATATCGTAGAGGAAGAGCTGGAAGGCATATTTCGGGCGGGTGTCCGGATCGCCCCGGAAGAGTTTTTCCACCACGGCTTCGGCATTGTCGTCAGAGATGTCGATGTCGGCTTCCTCGACCCTGCCGGTCTTGTAGTCCACCACGCGAAGCTCGCCCTCGTTGAAGCTGTCCATACGGTCAATATAGCCCGTGAAGCGGTAGTCCCCGCAGCGCCAGTAGCGGACCTGCTCAAGCCCGAGAATCCGGAAGGCCATCGTGCCGCAGTCTTTCATAAGTTCGAGGTCGCGTTCGAGGGTTTTCCTTACGTAACGCACGACCATATTCTCATAGACAAGGTCCCGTCCGCTCACTTCCAGGCTATGCAATTCGGTCATTATCAGGCTTCTGACCCTTGCCCTGATTTCCTTGTCCCTCTTCAGCCAGGACTCGATGTATTCCCTGCTTACGGTCTGCTGGCCTTCGATAGCCTTGAGGTTTTCGCGGTCCATACTGAAGTCCGGAGCCATCGCTGCAGGGCCGAGGTAAAGGGCCTGCATAGCCTTGTGATAGACGTTTCCTATCATACTGGCGTCCAATGACTCGCTGACTTCTGTCGGTTCTTTCAGATGCCTGACGGCGGAATAATAGAATTTCGCCTGGCAGTCCAGATAGCAGTTCAGGGAAGAGGCCGAGAGAAAGCCGCTTTTGAGCTCGGCGATATCCTCCGCGGTCTTTTCTATCGGGTCCTCCCCGCCATGGAAATTGATTTCCGCCCTGGCGGTGTATCTTTCGGTTTCAGCCCCGAAATGCAGTTCCAGCTGCTTTATGTAGCGGCTCTCCTCGCCCGAACGGGTGCCGGCGGAACGCGAGTCGCATAGCATCCAGACGCGCGAAGGCCGGTGGATCATCCTGTAGAAATAGTAGGCCCAGACGGCGTCCTGATATTCGTAGGTCGGGAGGGAGAAGCCGCGGCGCAGCTCGGGTGGAATGAATGAGGAACTGACGGAACGCCGGGGGAAGAGGCCCTCGTTGCACGAGAGTATGACAAGGTTCTCGAAATCAAGCGATCGAGTCTCGAGCGGCCCCATAATCTGCAGTCCCTTGAGCGGTTCGCCGCGGAAAGGCACGCTCACGCCGCTGACCATCTGAGAAATCAGGCGCGCGTAGGTCACGGGCAGCACGGAGAGGCGTTCGGCCTGCAGCCGAACAATGCTGAGGTAGTATTCCTGTGCGAATTCGAGTTCAAGGCTCATTTCCTTTCTTTCGCGAAGCTGCGAAGCGAGGGCGGCGATGACTTCCTTCTGATATTCCTGAACCGTGTGAATCATCTCAGGGTCAGCAAGTTTCGGATCCGTCACCACTGGACGGAAGATTATTTCGGAAAGAGCGTTCCACTTGAGTTCATCCTGAGGGATATAGTATTTGACGCCCTTTTTGACTTCCGTTGCGGCCGCGAGGGCGTCAGGGTCGAGAAGGGAGGCGAAGATGCTGTTAGAGAATATGCTCCAGACCTGGCGGTGATAAAAATACCACTGTCCGTCCTTGCAGCGCAGATGCAGCTGCAGGGCCATTATGTCGTTCATCAGGGAGAAGAAGGCGCTGCCGCCCATAGGGTAGCCCATCGTGACGTTTATGTCCTTTATCTCCTCGGGGATGGTGTTCAGCACGCTCATCAGCAGGCTTTCGTCCGGGAGGACTATGGCCGTGTCGGTGCCGATTTCCGAAAGGTCTCCGCCGTGGCATTCGTCCGCTATCTGCCTGAGTATCGCGGGGAGCTGTTTCACCTGCCCTACCGAGGACGGTGCGCTGATGATTTTAAATTTACCGGGGGACGTTTCCCCCGGACCCCCTGAGTCGCTTCGCACTTCGCACCGCTTGGGTGCTCCGAGAGAACAGCCTGGGGCCTGAGGAAAGTCAATGATATTCTGCGACATAAAGCGGGATGAGGCGTTGCGCGGATCGCGTATCCATTCGCCTTCATAATCCCAGCAGAAATCGGCGATCTTCGCATCGCGAAGCCGCCTCAACAGAAACTTCTCGCATTCGTTGAGTGCATTCAGCCCGACTATGACAAAGCGTTCCACATCAGGATAAACCCCGCCCATAACATCAGTGATGCTCCCTTCCTTTATCGAGCGCACAAGCTCCCGGTAGGCCATCCCCTCATAGCAGAGGCCTTCGGCGCGAAGCGCTTCATTGAACGAGGAATACAGCGGATAGAGGATATTCCAGATGCGGCTGAACCGCTCCTTGACATTCATTTCCTTCCCGTCAGCGCCCTGAGCGGCGAGGGAGGCTTCACTTCCCTGCCCCATCGGGCGGAAATGCCGGATGAACCGGCTCAGCGCCTCGCGCTGGTCTTCATTGAGCCAGGAAAGGTCGTCCTGAAGGGAATTGAAGTCGGAAACGTTGGTGAAAAGCCGCTGGGCGTCCGCGAGATACTTATCGACATCATCGAAATCGGCGAGGAGGACATCTCCCCAGAAGATGAAATCATCGAGCGGCTCGGCTGTGGGATTCAGCTTTACATAACACTCGTAGAGCTTCACTATCAGATGGATACGTTCAGCCTTGCGCATTCCTGAGGCCTTCTGGAAAAGGTCTCCCATAGTGGTCATCCCGGGTGCGAGGACAGGGGCGCCTCCGCTTTTCGCCACGGCTTCGCAGAGGTATTTCCGGAAGAATACCATCGAACGCCGGTTCGGGAACACGAAACAGAGGCGGGAGATGTCCGAATTCCTGAAATAGTACTCGGCCACCTGTCGAAGAAATTCTGTCATAGTGCGTTATATGTGTATTGGCCGTAAGGCCGTGCCAAATTCCGGGCAATGGCTGCGACGCCCGCGGTCCCCGGGTCTGTCGAGGGGCCGCTAGTCGCCGGCTTCCTTGAGACGCTCGGCGTTCTCCGCAACCTGGAGATTGTCGATGCAGTCCTGGATGTCGCCGTCCATAAAGACAGGGAGATTGAACATCGACCAGTTGATGCGGTGGTCGGTCACGCGTCCCTGCGGATAGTTGTATGTGCGGATCTTCGCGGAACGGTCTCCGGTCGAGACCATAGTCTTTCTCTTCGCCGCGATGCCGTCCAGATATTTCTGATGCTCAAGATTATACAGACGTGTTCTGAGTTCCTCCATAGCGCGGTCCAGGTTCTTCAGCTGGGAACGCTCCTCCTGGCACTGAACCACAATGCCTGAAGGGATATGGGTGAGGCGCACTGCGGAATAGGTCGTGTTCACGCCCTGTCCGCCCGGGCCTGAGGAGCAGAAGAGATCCTTGCGGATATCTGCAGGATTGAGTTCGATATCGAACTCGCCGGCCTCAGGGAAAACGGCCACGGAAGCGGCTGAAGTCTGGATTCTGCCCTGAGTCTCGGTCTGAGGGACTCGCTGCACGCGGTGCACTCCCGACTCATACTTCATCACGCCATAGACTCCGTCATTGCCGGAAAGCTTGAAAACCACCTGCTTGTAGCCGCCGGAAGTGCCCGGGGTCTGTTCGGTGATCTCCAGTTTCCATCCCCTCTTCTCGGCGAACTTCGAATACATACGGAAAAGGTCTCCCGCAAAGATGGCAGCCTCGTCACCGCCTGTACCGCCGCGGATCTCGACCATCGCATTCTTCGAATCGTCAGGATCGGCAGGGATGAGAAGGAGCTTGATCTTCTGCTCCATCTCGGGAAGTTTCGGCTCTATCTCGTTCATCTCCTCGCGGGCCATCTCGCGCAGGTCCTCATCCTTTTCGTTGATGAGAATATCCTTTGCGGTGGCGATCTCGTCCAGCATCTTGCTGTACTCGAGACCGGCCTCGATGATAGGCTGCAACTCCTTGTAATCCTTGTTCAGCTGCACGTATCTCTTCATATCCGACATCACGTCAGGACTTGCGAGCTGATCCTGAAGGGAACGGTACTTGTCCTGAAGCGACAGGACCTTTTCCAGCAATGTATTGTCTGCCATAAAAACTTTATAAAATATCCTTAATGTAGCAGCGGCGTCTCATAAACAGCTCGTGCTCGTAGCTGCTCCAGATGTTCACCGCGCTGTTAGTCTCGATCTGCGGGTTCGTGATGGCGCAATGGTTTCCTATCTTCTTCGCCTTTACGCTCATTTCCTTGTAATATACGGCCGAAATGCCCTTGTTCTGCCACTCCGGAGTGGCTCCGTTCAGCATCAGGTCCGTAACCTCGTAGTGATTCATAGCCTTCAGCAGGTGTATCCATCCGAACGGAAAAAGATGTCCCTTGGCCTTCTGCAGAGCCTTCGAGATGCTCGGGAAGGAGATTCCGAAAGCCACCAGGTGCTCGTTCTCGTCCAGCAGGATGGTGCTTGCCTTGTCCGAAATGAACGGAATGCTGACCTTCGCCTCCTCCTCGATCTCCTCGTCCGTGAACGGGATGAAATTATACACGGCCGAAGCGAAGCTGTCGTTATATATCCTGAAGAATTCCCTGACCTGTTCGTGGTCCTTCTTCATCTTGTCTATGCTGCCGAAGTGAATGTTGTATCTCTCCTTCACTATCTTGGCTACCCTTTCCGCCTTCTCCGGGACCCCGTTGTCAGCCGGAATCTTGTACTGTACCCAGTCACACTCCTTGGTGAAGCCGAGGGCCGTAACCAAGTCATTGTAATACGGATAGTTGTATATACAGTTAAACGGCGGAATGTTGTCGAAGCCCTCCACGAGCATACCCTGCTTACCGAGAGTATTGTAGTAGAGAGGTCCGTGAATCTGGGTCATCCCCTCCTCTTTGCCCCAGGCCTCGGCCGTGGTGAGCAGCATCCGGGCGACCTCGATGTCGTTTATACAGTCGAACCAGCCGAAACGTATGCACTTCTTCGAGTAGCGCTCGTTATAGCGTGGATTGATCATCGCGCATATTCTTCCCACGACCTTCTTCCCGTCCCTGACCAGCCACATTCTCCTGCGGCAATACTTCAGAGTGGATACTTTGGTGAGCGAATTCCGCTGATCTGAATGCAGTGCAGGCACGTACTGCGGGCAATCCCTGTACAGTTCATCCGGAAAATGTATGAAATCCCGCAAATCCCTGCGGCTTTCCACTTCCGTTATAATATATTTCTGCATCTGATAAGGTTTAATACTTTACGTTACGTTCGTAACAATTTGCAAATTTACAAAAAAATCTTCTTTTCCCGCAAAAACAGAATGCCCGCTATGCGTCATACACAGCGGGTTCATTCTATATCAAGAAGTTATATGTCTGTGATATTTCTGATTACCACCTGGGCGCAGACACAGCCGAACACCGCCGGCAGATAGGAAATGCTCCCGACCTGCGATTTCTTGTTGCGGCTCTCCTCCAGCACCACCGAGCAGCGGCGCGGAGCCTCGACGGAATACACCGCCGTGAAGCCCTCGAAGATGCCCAGATGATGCAGGCGCTTGCGGAGCATATGCGCCAGCGGGCACATTTTCGTACGCGAGATGTCGTCCGCGCGGACCGCTGTCGCGTCCAATTTCGCCCCGCTGCCCATCGAGCTCACGAGCGGCAACCCGTGCCCCAGACAATACTGAATGAGCGCAATCTTCGGACTGAGCGTGTCTATCGCATCGACCACATAGTCCGGACTCCGTCCAATCCCGCCGAAAATCTCCTCCAGAGTATCCTCGTGGACATATTTCTCTATTATTCTTATATCCAGCTCCGGATTGATGTCCAGAAGCCTGTCCTTCAGCACCTCAGCCTTGGGCCGGCCCAGAGTGGAATGCAGGGCGATGATCTGGCGGTTCAGGTTCGTCTCCCCCACCGTGTCGCAGTCGATGAGCGTAAGATGCCCCACACCCGCCCTCGCAAGCATTTCGCAGGCATAACCCCCGACACCTCCCAAACCGACGACCATTATATTGGACGCCGCGAGGCGTCCAATGGAGTCTTCGCCGAGAAGCATCTGCGTGCGCTCAGTCCACATCGGCTCTAGATGCTGAAATTATGGTAATGCGGGCCGAAGCGCTCGAAGGCAGCGCGGTCGAGCATCTCGCGATCGTCCGGATGGGCGATGCTGATGAGGAGTTTCGCCCTCTCCTGCAGGGACTTGCCGTAGAGATCCACGGCGCCGTATTCGGTCACGATCCAGTGCGCGTCGGCACGCGGAGTGACTACGCCGGCACCCGGATTGAGGATCGGGACGATCTTGTTCTTGCCCTTGTTCGTGCGGGAGGCGAAGGCCGTGATGGACTTTCCGCCCTCGGACATCGAGGCTCCCTTGACGAATTCGAGCTGGCCGCCGGTGCCGGAAAAGATGCGCGTACCGATGGAGTCGGCGCTGATCTGGCCGGTCAGATCCACCTCGGTGGCGGAATTGATCGCCTTCATATGAGGATTCTGCGCGATGATCCAAGGGTCGTTGGTATATTTGATGTCACGCATCAGAACCTGCGGATTGTCGTCAATGAATGAGTAAACTTCCTGGCTTCCAAGCAGGAACGAGGCTACTACGCGCCCCCGGTCGAGCTTTTTGTTGGCGCCGTTGATGACGCCCTTCTTGATGAGGCCGAGCAGGCCGTCGGCGAACATCTCGGTGTGAAGACCGAGATTCTTGTGGCCACCGAGCTGGGCCGCCAGGGCATTGGGAAGCGCGCCGATGCCCATCTGGATGCAGTCGCCGTCCTCCACGAGAGCCGCGCAGTTCTTACCGATAAGTACCTCAGTCTCTGTCGGCTGGGCGAAGTCCTTTGTAACCAGCGGCGTATCGTCCTCGACGAGATAGTCGAAGCTGCTGATATGAATCAGGTCGCCGTGGGCGTAAGGGACATTCCTGTTTACAACAGCTATTCTCAGGTCGGCGCTTTCGACGGCCGCGACGGAGCAGTCAACGGATGTTCCGAGTGAGACGTAGCCGTTCTCGTCCGGGCGGGAAACCTGCACGAGGGCCGCTCCGAGGTGAATGGCACCGCTGCGGTAGAGTTTCTGGCTCTCGCCGAGATGCACAGGCAGATAGTCGGCATAGCCGGTATTCACATTGGGCCGGACATTCGGGCCGATGAAGAATCCCTGCTCAAAGAAGATGCCTTCGTAGCGGGGCTCACTGTACGGGGCCGGACCTTCGGTATGGAAATGGTGGAAACGGAGGTCTTCGATCTCCCCCGCGTCCGCACGGCGGCAGAGGGCCTGGATGAGGATGTGGGGAACGCTCGCGACGCTGCTCAAATGTATGTGGCTGTGCGACTTGATGTGGCTTACCGCTTCGTCAGCGGATACGAACGGGAGTGGCTGTGAATATGGTTTCATCTAGTGTAAATTCAAATACGCGCAAAGATACTTCAAATTTTTCCTAATTTTGCACACTCTTTCCGGAAGCCGCGCCGGTTTTCACGGAAAGTTACAAATGCTGATGAATTATGAATACCAGAGAAGAAAAGATCGCTCAATTTTCGAGATTGCTTGACATTATGGACAGCCTTAGGGAGAAATGCCCGTGGAATGCGGAGCAGACTATGGAGTCCATCCGGCCGATGACCGAGGAGGAAGTTTATGAACTGAGCGACGCCATCCTGAAGGGTGACGCCCAGGCGACCTCGAAGGAGATCGGAGACATTTTCTATCATCTGGTGTTCTATTCGAAGATAGCCGAAGAAAAGGGCGAATTCGATGTGGCGGACTGCATACGCAAGGTCTGCGACAAGATGGTGTTCCGTCACCCGCACGTATTCGGGCCTGAAGCCGGCAAGACTATGACTGCCAAGGAGATAGCCGACACCTGGGAGCTTGTGAAGGCTAAGGAAAAAGACGGAAACAAGACAGTGATGTCAGGGATTCCGTCCTCTATGCCGGCTCTGCTGAAGGCTATGTCGGTGCAGGAGAAGGCTCGCGGGTGCGGCTTCGACTGGGAGCAGAAGGAGGATGTGTGGGACAAGGTGAAGGAGGAACTGGGCGAGGCGATGGAGGCTGCTGCCGAAGACAATCCTGCTCACGCTCTGGAGGAGTTCGGCGACCTGATGTTCGCTGTCGTCAACGCCACGCGCCTCTACGGTTTCGATCCCGAGGCTGCTCTGAACGGCGCCTGCGAGAAATTCCGCCGCCGCTTCACCTACCTTGAAGAAAACACTCTGAAAAAGGGCCGTAAACTCACCGATATGACCCTCGCCGAAATGGACGCAATCTGGGACGAAGGCAAAGCGAAAGG
>CAVFAZ010000025.1:0-16217 GCA_963620825.1 Kurthia senegalensis | reverse complement strand
TGTGCCTCTCAAGGCCCTGCAGCAGGCCCTGGTTCGCGTTAGCCTACTTTGAAAAGAGGCTGGCGCGACCGCATCCTTACTACAGGCCTCTCTGTGGCATTATGCTATGTCGACGGTTTGAAAATCGGTAGCGGGCAGCCGACTCGGCAGACTCGGGGACCGTATTGGACGGCGAAGCCGGCCGGAGAAATGGCCAAGGGGACCGGGGAGAACGCTCCCCGGTAGATGAGCAGATGGACCGTGCCCAGCGCGGTCACAGAGTCTGCCGGGGTGCGACCGCCATTGGGATTAATAAATAAAAAAGGAGGGTGACTATCAGTCCGAAGACTTTTTAGTTACCCTCCTTGATGAGAGCGGGATACGGGAGTCGGACCCGCCTCCTTGGCTTGGGAAGCCAATGCACTACCGATGTGCTAATCCCGCTTGAAAATGTCCGGAGAAAGCTAAAACCTCCCCCTTGGGAATGCAAATATAGTAAATTTTTATTAACTTGAGCCGATTTTCCGGGAGATTGGCACAAAAGTGCCGGCACACCAGCGAAAGCGTCAAGGCGCACGGACGGAAAAGGACAAGGCTTATGAAATTTTTACTCATAAATCAGGCCCTCTACAACAGAGGCGACGAATCGGCACACAAGGCATTGGTCTATAATCTTCTGCTGAAGTTTCCGGACTGCAGCATCGAGGTCCTTTTCGTGGGCAAGGACCCGCAGCTGCTGGAGGATTTCTATATCACCGACCCCCGCGTGACCTACACTAACCTTCCGGTCTCGGATTTCTTCCGCAAGACCTATGTCCGGATTCTCAAGACAGGACTTCTGTGGCGCTGGCTGCTTCTCAGGACCCCCCGGAAGATTCTGGCAAAGTACAGAAGCGCAGACTGGGTGATATCTTCCCCGGGCGACGCCAGTCTGGGAGCCAGATATGACTGGGACCATCTGTTCCTTCTTAAACTCGCGCAGATGGCCGGAGCCCGCATAGCCTACCTCGGACGCTCCATCGGTCCGTTCCCTGACGGGAGCCCGATAATCAAGAGATTCAACAGACTATCCATCAAGACCTTGCGAAAGCTGGACTTCATCTCTCTGCGGGACGTGGAGTCCGAAGAAATCGCCGCAGGCCTCGGTCTGAAATTCCAGTCCTCATACGACCTTTCCTTCCTCGGCACTCCCCTCGCCCAGATTCCTGCGCCCATCCGCGAAAAGATAGGGGAGAAATACGCCATCGTGGTTCCGAACTATCTGGTCCAGTATCCCGAGCTCCGTTCGAAAGTTTCACCTACGGCCATCAGGGAATTCTATGCGGAACTCATCCGCGACACCCTGGAGAAATTCACCGACACCCGGATTGTACTGCTCCCGCAGCTCTTCAACGGCTACAGCTATCTCGGCCGCGATATGAAATTCTTCCAGGATGTCGCTGATACAGTGAAAGATGAGAGAGTGACCGTCATTTCCGACGAATGCAGTTCCGACATACATCAGGCCATCTACAAAGACGCAGAATTCGTGATTGGCGGAAGCCTGCACAGCATAACCTTCGCGCTCAACAACGACGTGCCGTTCGTGGCGCTCTGCTTCGAGCCGCGCGCGCGCAAAACTCTCGCGCGTCTGGGCAAGGCGGACCGCACAGTCGATATTTCGGGCGCGTTCGAAGTGCGCAGCGAGGAGAAATTCTCGCAGCAGGCGATCGGCGCGAGCGGCCCGAAACTGCTGAATCTGGACTCGCGCGTCGCAATCTCCCGCATTATGGAAAAGCTTGATATTCTGCGGCCTGACCCTGCGGCTCAGTCCAATGCGAAGGCTCTCACCGCCTCCGCTTTCGCCCTCGCCTGCGAGACAATCTCTTCGAAGCAGAAGCGTTAGACGGCCTTCGGCCAATAAAGATTCGGGGTGAAAACCATTGCTGTTTTCACCCCGAATTGATTTTACATCAGTCCCAGCAACTTGCTCCGGCTAAGCAGGCAGTCGCCGATGGAGGCAGCCTTGCGGTCCAGTTCGGAGAAGCGGATGGTCGTATCGGAGCTTACGCGGTTCAGGGAATATTTGTTCACGGCGGTCTTGATCGGGAACAGCAGATAGTCCCGTCCTACGATAAGACGCCCGCCGATGACCACAAGTCCAGGATTGAAGATGTTTATGAGCCCGGCGATTCCGCGCCCCAGAGTCTTGCCGACTTCCTCGATGCCCTCGATGGCCAGGACGTCCTCCTCCTCCACAGCTTTCAGAATCTCGTCGAGAGTGACATCCTTATTCTGAGCATAAATCTTTGACATTGAAGATATTTTGCCTTCAGCGAGCTTCTCCACGATCATATCGTGCAGCGCCGAACCCGACGCCCCGGTCTCAAGACAGCCCACCTTGCCGCAGCGGCAGATCTTGTCGTTGTCCAGAAGCGGGAAATGACCGATCTCGCCGGAGAAACCCGATTTGCCGTAGTACAGATGTCCTTTCAGAATCATACCCATACCGAGTCCCCAGCTCAGATTTATGAAGAGCATATTCTCCTCCCTGTTTTTCGACGAAGCCAGATATTCTCCGAAGGTCATAGCTCTGGAATCGTTCTCGATCGTCACCGGAGTGCCCAGTTCCTGCTCCAGGAAAGACCTCAGAGGCAGATCCTCGCTCACGAAATAAGTCAGACTGTAGCCCTTCTCGGGATTTACGCGGCCGGACAGGCTCACGCCCACGCCCATAACCTTCTCCCATTCTATTCCGGCGGCCACGACCGAATCCTTGATCAGCGCACAGAGCGTTCTGAAAGAATCCGCAGAAGCCTCCAGGACGAATTCTATGTCCTGAATGAACTTCTTGAGTTCGCCGCTGAAATCAGCAATGGCGATATGGAAATGCTGGCGGGAAATATCCACGCCGATGAAATATCCGGCTTCGGGGTTCAGACCGTAAATGCTCGGTCTGCGCCCTCCCGCAGTTCCCTGCTTGCCCAGATCCTGAATGAATCCGTCATCCATCAGCTCGCCTATGAATTTGGTGACTGTGGGAACGCTGGTATTGGTGTCCTTGCTGAGATCGGCGATACTGTAACCGCCCTTTATTATGCACAGGCGTAAAATTTCTCTTTTAAGTGCGGAAGTTTTACTCTCCGGGTCATTCAGGAAATTAGTACTCATATTGAATGTGATTAAGCAGGACAAATTTATGAAATAAATTTATAAATACCAAGCTAAATCTTAACAAATTTTGAAAGCGCTACAACTATGGAGTATTCATATTTTTTACTTAATTTTGCTAGTTCAAAACAGATTCTGTACAGTGGGTAGAAGTTTTAAAATACTGCCGGCCAGACTCGGCATCCGGACGAAACTCGGACTCAGCCTGAGCGCCATCGCCGCAATGCTCCTGGTGTCCAGCATCATTTCCGTGATGATGTATGTGCGTATGAGCAATTACGTCACGGGCCTGATGAAGGACAATATCCAGTGCATAAACACGGCCAGAAAACTTGCAGTCATCAGCAGTTCCGACAACCTCGACATCCTTGCCGTCATAGGAGACGATATCGCCGTGGACATTCCGGACCTCAGGGAGACGGAATTCCTCGGGCACTGCGACAGCCTCAAGCTCGCGCTCAAGTCTCAGGCGACCATCGCACACGTGGACAGCACAGTCCAGTCCTTCACCCGTTATTCCGTTACCTGTCAGGAACTTGCGAACGTCCTCCAGTCAGACTTCATCGACACCCGCTCCTGGTATTTCGAGCGGCTCCAGCCGATATATACCGACCTGCGGTCGGACATAGATGCCCTGAACGCATCCATTTACGATGACCTCAACCGCAATGCGGGCACCTTCGAACGCGGATTCTACCGCAGCGTCATACCCGCCATCGTGGCGGTGGGAGTGGGTCTGCTCCTCATAGTGATGCTGTTCTTCTTCCTGAACGCCTATTATGTGTCGCCTCTGTACAAGATGCTTACGAACCTGAAGAATTACCGCGATATGGGAAAGAAATACAATGTGGAATTCGAGGGGGACGACCAGCTCGCCGAACTGAATACCGGCATAACGGATGTGACTTCAGAAAACCAGCAGCTGCGCAAGCGCCTCAATGCGATGCGTCAGAATCTGACTCAACTGAACAAGTAAAGGGATGAATATCAAGGTAATCAGCAGAAATGTGGGCTTTGCCCTGCTCGTGAGCGCCCTCTTTATGTTCCTCTCCGTCCTCGTCTCGGTGGCGAACGGAAACGACAGCGCCCTCACGGCTCTGCTCATATCCTTCACAATCACCTTCATAGTGGGAATCTTCCCTTTCATCTTCGTCCGCAAGTCCCCGGCCATCACCCTGAGAGACGGGTATATGATCATAGTGCTGTCGTGGCTGCTGTCATTCATCTTCGGAATGCTTCCATACGCCCTCTGGGGCGGCCCGTTCACGGTGGCCAACGCCTGGTTCGAGAGCGTTTCCGGCTATACGACCACCGGCGCCACCATACTTGACGATGTGGAGCGGCTCCCCGACTCGCTGCTGTTCTGGCGCAGCTCAACCCATTTCATCGGCGGTCTCGGAGTAGTGGTGTTTCTGCTTCTGATCATCCCGAACTCCAGCCCGGTGAGACTCCGCCTCACGAATATGGAGCTTTCGTCCCTTTCCAGAGAGGGATACTCGACCCACGCCAACAAGATCGTAAAAATGTTCGCGGCGGTCTATCTCATAATGAACGCCGCAGCGTTTCTGGCATATTGGGCGGCAGGAATGACGCCCTTCGAGGCTGTGAATCACGCGTTCAGCGTGTGCGCTTCGGGAGGATTCAGCACCCGCTCGGCCTCCATTTCCGCTTTCGACTCCCGCTGGATCGAAGGCATTTCGATGTTCTTTATGCTGCTGACTTCCGTGCACTTCGGTATGCTTTACCTGGTTTTCGCGACGCGTTCGCTCAAGCCTCTGAAGAGTCCCGTACTGAAGTTCTACCTGCTTTCGCTGCTGGTATTCATCCTCGTGATGACCTGTATTCTCAGGACCGACGGCTGCGCGGAGTCCTGGGGCGAGTCGCTCTGGACAAGCACGTTCCAGGTCATCAGCACGGCCTCCACCACAGGATTCTCCCTGACGGACAATGCGGATTGGCCGGTTACGGCCGGAGTGGTGCTGCTGTTCGCGGGGCTGATGTGCGGCTGCGCGGGCTCGACTTCCGGAGGCGTCAAGGCGGACCGCGTGCTCGTCTTCTTCAAGACCGTGCAGCACCGCGTGCTTCAGGTCATCCACCCGTCGTCGGTCAATGACGTCAAGCTCGGAGACCACGTCATCAAGCAGGAGGAGCTCTCGGCGCAGATGCTCTATATGACGCTGTACTGCCTGCTCATCGCGCTCTCCGTCTTCATCAGTCTGCTTCTCGGCGTCGATTCGCTCAACTCATTCGCAGCCAGCGTGATGAGTATGGGCAATGTCGGCCCGGCGCTCGGCGACCTGGGCAATATGGGCTCGTTCAACTCCATTTCCTCCGGCGCGAAGTTCCTCTACTCTATGGACATGTTCTTCGGGCGCATCGAAATCTATCCGATCCTCGCCGTTCTCGCGATGATATTCTCCCGCAAAGCCAAGTAGTTATGGACAGAGCGGAGCATTTCTACAAGCATTTCATCTCGCATCTGAGTTATGAGCCGACGCCGTGCCAGGACAGCCTGCTGCGCGGGATCGGAGCATTTCTCGCCGGAGACGACGCCGACATAATGGTCGTGAACGGCTATGCCGGCACCGGCAAGACCACGGCGCTCGCGGCGGTCATCGACGGCCTCGCGGAGCTTCAGCTCAAAACCGTGCTGCTCGCTCCGACCGGCCGGGCGGCCAAGGTCCTTTCACTGTACTCGCATCGTCCGGCGTTTACCGTACACAAGCACATTTACCGCCAGAAAAGCGTTGGGGCGGACGGCTTCGGCCAATTCTCTCTCGCTCCGAACAAGGCTCAATCGACACTCTTCATAGTCGACGAGGTGTCGCTCATCGGCAGCGATTCCTCTCAGCAGCAATCGATTGCGAGCTTCGGCTCGGGCAATCTGCTCGAAGACCTCGTAAGCTTCGTGCGCGAGGGCACCGACTGCCGCCTGATACTCGTCGGCGACGCAGCGCAGCTCCCGCCGGTCGGTCTCGACTGCAGCCCGGCGCTGTCCAAACCTTATATGGACATCTTCGGGGGCGTCTGCTACGCCCAATTGCACACCGTCGTGCGACAGGCTGCCGAAAGCGGCATTCTGTCCAATGCCACGGTAATCCGTCAGATGATAGCTTCTGACGAAAATTACGGGGACTTTTCCCGCTTCAGACTGGATGTGCGCGGAATGGAGGACATAGAGCGCATCGGAGGAGGGGATCTTATAGAGAAAATCACGGATGCCTATTCACAATACGGTGAGGATGAGACGATTATCCTCTGCCGCTCGAACAAGAGGGCCATACGCTATAACCTCGGCATCAGGGGAGCGGTCCAGTTCAAGGAAGAAAGCCTGGAGAGAGGAGACAAACTGATGATAGTGAAGAACTGCTACCAGTTTGTGGAGGACATCAAAGGAATGGACTACATCGCCAACGGAGACATAGTAAAGCTCTGTAACATAAACCATTATGTCGAACGCTACGGGCTTCGTTTCGCTGACGCCCGCATCAGTTTCCCGGATTATGACGATCAGGAAACTGTGGTGAAGGTCTGCCTGGACACATTGAATTCAGAATCAGCGGCACTTACTTATGAGCAGCAGAATGCCCTGTATCAGGGAGTTTCAGCGGATTATTCCCATATCACATCGAAGAAGAAGCGCTACGATGCGGTTCGCGAGGACCCGTTCTATAATGCCCTTCAGATAAAATACGCCAATGCCATAACCTGCCACAAATCGCAGGGCGGCCAGTGGAAATGCGTATTCATCGACAATCCTTTCTGGGCCGAAGATATGACGCTCGATGATATGAAATGGCTCTACACGGCCCTGACGCGCGCAACTGAAAAAGTTTATCTGGTAAATTTCCCTGACCGGATTTTTATTCAGTAGAGTTTAAATAATTGTGTAAATAATTAAGAAATATACAGATTTTACGGATAAATATTGTATAATTATGATAAAGAGCTTGGTTAGTATTGTAGCGCTGCTGCTCGGTCTGAGCGCTGCGGCGGGAGCTTCCGAATTCAACAGGATACCGTTCCTGTGGAAATGGGTGTCCAATGAGAGAGTCGTGTTCACCTACGACGGCAGTTTCAATGACGACGGGGCCTTTGCGGTCGAGACCCCTTATTACGAAGTGATCGAGGGAGTCAAGGCTCCTGCGAAATATTCGGAGATGCCGCTTTCTCCGGAAGGCGCAGTCAACAGACGGTATTCTCCGGATTCCACGATGATAGCCTTTACCCGCGCCAACGATCTCTGGGTGGCTGACATCGCCACCGGGACCGAAAGAAGACTGACCTTCGACGGTTCCGACCTGATTCTGAACGGCTACGCATCCTGGGTTTACTATGAGGAGATTCTCGGGCGTTCGTCCAATTACTGCGCTTTCTGGTGGTCTCCGGACTCGAAGAAACTGGGATACTACCGCTTCGACAATACCGAAGTGCCGATGTTCCCAATCTATTCTCCGGTGGGCCAGGACGGCAAACTGAGCCGCACACGCTATCCGAAGGCCGGCGAGCCGAATCCCGAGGTGCAGATAGGAATGGTGGACATCAGCGGAGCCTTCGGGGCCGACGGCTGGAAGCCGGAAACGGTCTGGGCGGATTTCGATCCGAAGGACGACCAGTATTTCGGGATACCTTTCTGGAGCGCTGACAGCAGATACTTCTATATTGCGCGTGAGCCGCGCCTCCAGCACGACCTGTCGCTTTATGCCGTTTCCGCCGAAGACGGCAGCAAGACCGAGGTTTATTCAGAGCACTACGACACCTGGCTCGACTGGATAGAGGAAGTGATCTTTACGGACGAGGGCCTTTATATGGCCCGCAGTTTCGAAACCGGATACGAGCAGATCTATTTTCTCTCTTATGACGGCAGGACGCTGCGCCGCCTCACGGACGGGAACAATCTGAATATCACTCTGCTTCGCGTCGATGGAGGAGATGTGTATTTCAGCGCGACCCGCGACGTGTTCGCAAAGAAGGCGGTTTACAAGGTAAACGCGAAGGGGCAGATATCCACGCTTACAGACCCTTCCCTGAACGCCCAGCTGGTTTCCTTCGCTCCTGACGGGAAGCATTTCGTGGTGGCGCTTTCCTCTTTCGATACTCCGACACAGATCTGGATATATGAAACAGCCCGCGCCGAGAGGGCCTGGAAGACCCGCAAGCTGATGGCGTCAGCCAGCTCTAAGGGCAAAAGATTCGACCAGAGGTATGCCGGTACCTGTTTCCGTGTGGCGGATATAAAGGGTGACGATTACGATGCTTCGAAATATGCTCTGCCTCAGCTGATCACCATGACGACAGAGGACGGTTTCGAGCTTCCTGCACAGATAGTCTATCCGAAGGATTTCGACCCTTCGAAGAAATATCCTGTCCATTTCGAGATATATGGAGGTCCCGGAACTGCCTATGTGCGTGACCGTTGGATCAGTCCCAATCCGTTCAGCCAGTGGTGGAGCGACCACGGCATCATCCATATCGTGGCTGATTCCCGCGTGGCCGGTCATAACGGCCGCAGGGGCACCGATGAGGATTTCCGCAATCTGACAGCTGCTCCGGTAAAGGATTTCGTGGCCTGGGGCAAGTATATGCAGAGTCTGCCTTATGTTGATGCCGAGAAAATCGGCGTAGAAGGCTTCTCCTTCGGAGGTTCTATGACTGCCCTGCTGCTTTTCGAACATTCGGATGTGTTCCATTACGGCATCGCCGGAGGCGGTGTATATGACTGGATGCTCTATGATTCCCATTACACCGAGCGTTTCATGGAGACTCCGCAGGCCAATCCGGACGGTTATGCCGCCTCCAGGGTTATGAGTTCAGTCGCTTCATATCCTGTAACTTACGAAAACAATGACGGGTCTGTAATGCTGAAGCTCACCCACGGAACAGGTGACGACAACGTGCATTTCCAGAACACGCTCCAGCTTGTCGATGAGCTCCAGAAACAGGGCAAGTGTTTCGAGCTGATGATTTATCCTGACGGTATGCACGGCTACCGCGGTGCCCAGGGACGGCACTCCACCGCCGCCGACCGCGACTTCTGGTTGAAGTATTTGGTTCGCTAGCGAAACGGGGTGAAAATGGCGGCCATTTTCACCCCGCAGGTCATAAAACAACGATTCGGGGTGAAAAACGGCTTGTTTTTCACCCCGAATCATTATTGGCCGAAGGCCCTCCGATTACTCGACCTTGTAGGAATCTTTGAGAGCGGTGGTCTTGTTGAAGATCACGTGGTCGGCGGTGCTGTCCTTGTCGCGGAAGTAGTAGCCGATGCGCTCGAACTGAACGGCGAGACCGCTCCGGTCCTCGAGGAGAGCTGGCTCGGCGTAGCCCTTCGTCACGATGAGGGACTCAGGATTCAGGAAGTCCTTATAATCCTTGTCCTCAGGCACCTGGCTCATATCGGCTAGCGTGAAGAGACGGTCGTAATTGCGAAGCTCGACCTCCCTGGCGTGAGGGATGGACACCCAATGGATGGTTCCCTTAACGGAGCGCCATTCGCCGCTTCCAGGACGTGTGGAAGGATCATAGGTACAGCGAAGCTCGATGACCTTGCCGTCAGCGTCCTTTACAACTTCCTCGCACTTGATGATATAAGTATATTTCAGACGAACCTCGCCTTCCGGTTTAAGACGGAAATACTTCTTCGGAGCATCCTCCATAAAGTCAGCGCGGTCGATGTACATCTCGCGGCTGAACGGGACCTTGCGGGTGGCGCCTTCCGGTTCCGCAGGATTCAGAGGACAGTCGAACCACTCGACCTGCCCCTCAGGGTAATTAGTCAGAGTTACCTTTATAGGATCCTCACCCACAACCATATAGCGGTTAGAGCGGGCATTCAGGTCCTGACGGACGCACCATTCGAGAAGCTGGATGTCCATAAGCTGGTCGCGCTTGCTCACGCCGATCTTCTCGCAGAACATCTTGAGAGCCTCCGGGGTGTAGCCGCGACGGCGGACTCCGCACAGCGTAGGCATACGGGGATCGTCCCAGCCTGCTACATAACCCTTCTGAACGAGCTCCAGAAGTTTGCGCTTCGACATCAGAGTATAGGTCAGATTCAGGCGCGCGAACTCGTACTGATGGCTCGGGAAGATGCCGAGAGTCTGGATAAACCAGTCATACAGAGGACGGTGCACGTCGAATTCGAGGGTGCATATAGAGTGGGTGATATGCTCGATGGAGTCGCACTGTCCGTGGGTATAGTCGTACATCGGGTAGATGCACCACTTGTCGCCCGTGCGGTGATGGCTCGCGTGCTTGATTCTATAGAGGATAGGGTCACGGAAGAGCATATTCGGATGCGCCATATCTATTTTTGCGCGCAGAACCTTCTCTCCGTCAGCGTACTTGCCGTCCCTCATCTCACGGAAGAGCCTCAGGTTCTCCTCAGGGGTGCGGTCACGCCACGGACTGTTCTTTCCAGGAACCTCAACGGTGCCGCGGTTCTCGCGCATCTGCTCCTGAGTCTGGTCATCGACATAGGCCAAGCCTCTCTGTATCAGCTGTTCCGCCCACTCGTAAAGCTGGTCGAAATAGTCTGACGCATAGAGTTCCTTCTCCCACTGGAAGCCAAGCCACTTGATGTCCTCCTTTATCGCGTCCACATATTCGGTATCCTCTTTTACAGGATTCGTGTCATCGTAGCGGAGATTCGTCTTGCCGCCGTATTTCTGGGCAAGACCGAAGTTGATGCAAAGGCTCTTCGCGTGTCCGAGATGAAGATAGCCGTTCGGTTCCGGAGGGAAGCGGGTCAGAATGCTCTGGCACTTGCCGCTCTTGAGATCGTCCTCGATAATCTCCTCGAGGAAATTGAGTTTCTTTTCGTTTTCTTCCATAAGTATTCGAGTGTCAACACTACCTGACACGAAACGCAAAAGTAGTAATATTTTCCTATAAATTAAGTATCTTTGCGCCCGAAAAACACAATATACCATTATGATCCTTTCAATGACAGGCTACGGCAAGTCCGAGGCTATACTGGAAAGCGGAAAACTCGTCATCGAATTCCGCTCTGTGAACGGCAAAAGCTCCGATATCAACATCAAGAGCCCATTCCTCCCGAAAGAGCGGGAAATGGAGGTGCGCAAGCGCATCGCAGACACCCTGCACCGCGGCAGCATCGATATGTTCATCACCTGGGAGCCCAACGCAGCCGACTCGGCGAGGACCGTAAACGAAGAGCTCGCACTCGCCTACTATGCTCAGATTCAGAGCCTTGCGCAAAAGATGGGCCGCTCCGCGTCCAATCCTGAAGCGCTTCTGGACACTGTCCTGAGGATGCCGGACGTGATTGAGACCAAAAAGTCCGACATCATCACCGAAGAGAACTGGCCTCTGGTTTCCAAAGCCATAGACGAAGCCCTGCAGCACATCTGCGACTACCGCGCCAAGGAAGGCGAAGCCCTCTACAAGGACGTCACTTCGAGGGTGGCAAAGATTCTGGAGCTTGAAAACGAGGTGGAAAGCTATGAGGCTGAGCGCATTGAAACCGTAAAAGATAAGCTTCTGAAGGGTATCGCCGAACTCGGCGCACGTCCGGACAAGGAGCGCTTCGAGCAGGAGCTTGTATATTATGTGGAGAAGCTGGACATCAATGAAGAGAAGGTCCGCCTCCGCCAGCATTGCAAGTACTTTATGGACACCATCGACGGCGAGCCTTATCCGGGAAAGAAACTCGGATTCATCATCCAGGAGATGGGCCGCGAAATCAATACCACCGGAAGCAAAGCGAACCACGCATCCATTCAGAAATGCGTGGTCCGTATGAAAGACGAGCTCGAGAAAATCCGCGAGCAGTCTATGAATATCTTATAATCAGTAAATTTCGATCTGGCCTAAATTCAGGCCCCATTCACCGTCAGTGATAATACCGACAGGTTTGCCGTCGGCATCGGTCTTCCAGACGATGTCATCGAGATTCGTGTGCGAATGTCCGCCCACGATGAGATCGACATTGTGCAGTTTCCCTGAAATCTCCACATCGCTCTGAGGGCCGTTGAAGCCCAGATGCGAAAGCAGAATCACCATATCGCACTTCTTCTCGTTCTTGAGATAAGCGGCCCACCTGTTCACTTCAGTCTCTGTGTCAAGCGCAGGCAGACGGTCTGCGGTAGGGCGTGCGACCACGGATGAGATGTCGCAGAGTGCCCCCACGATGCCGATTTTCATTCCTCCCCTGCGGATGACGGCATATGGTTTCACATATTGGCCGAGTTCGAAAGGAGAAAAATCATAGTTGCAGCACACTACAGGACACTTCACGGTTTTAAGACGGCGGGCGAGATCCTCGATGCCGTTGTCGAATTCGTGGTTGCCGAGAGTGATGCAGTCATAGCCGAGGGCGTTCACGAGGGAAGCCTCCAGGTCACCGTTCAGAATAGTATAATAAGATGACCCCTGATTGAAATCGCCGGCGTGGAGAAGCAGGACACGGCGGCGTCCGTAATCCTTACGCGCCTGATCGATACAGGCGGCACGTTCGATCACTCCCCCGCGTCCGTCACGAAGAGGATCGAGATGGCTGTGGGTGTCATTGGTATGTATGATGACAAGTTTCTGTGCAGAAGCGCTGAAGCTGCACAGCGTAAGCGCGCAGAGCGCAATGACTAAAAATCTTTTCATATCTTCTTCACCCTCCCGTCAGTATGATATTCGATCGGCTTGCCTTCTGCAGTGAGAGTGCGGATGCGCTCCAGAACCATATCGTAGATAAGTTCATCTGTCTGAATGAGTTCCACAGCATTTCGCGCAGCGAAGATGCGGTCGCCTCCGTCCAGGAGGAAATCTATGGTGGCGAGGCCGTAAATCCTGTCATCATCCACAGGCTCGCCGCCGACCTTAAGGTCGATGAGCTTATGTTTGCCGACAGTCACCTGGACTCCGCCGACCACCTGCATAGGACCTCTGGCCATATCCTCGAAGAGACGTTTCACGTCAGATCCCTTCAGAGCCACATAGACCAGATGGTTTCTGAACGGGACCATAGACATTATGTCGTCCACGGTCACATCCCCTACAGGCATATCAGAACGGATTCCGCCGAAGTTCATAAGCCCTATATCGACCTTGCGGTCAGTAAGGAGGGCAGTCCTGGACATAAGCGCATCAACGAGGAAGTTGGAAAGCGAGCTTTCAGGCTTCTTTTCGTTCATAGGCTGCGGACAGTAACCGATCACCTCCTTGACTTTCGCCATTGGAGGCTGCGCCTCCAGCATAAGACGGGCGGCGGAAGCGGTCGCACCCCCGCGGAAGCGTCTGCCGTTCGGTGCGGTGTAAGTCTTGCCCTTGACGGTCCCGATGGCTTCGGGGACATTGGTCGCCGTGGGAGCGGTGACCCCGGTAAGTTCGCCCTGCACAGGCACTTTCTTCCACTTTATCTCCTGCGAGGAGAGAGCCGGAGCGAGAATGCACGCGAGAGCGAGAATGGTTAGAATTTTTCTCATGATTATTTCTGTTTGAGCCATTTCCAGAGATCCTTGAATGTAGATTTCTTGCCGTACATCAGGATTCCGACCTTGTAGATTTTTGCCGATGCCCAGGCGCAGACCACGAAGGTCGCGATGAGCAGCACGAGGCTGAGTGCGAGCTCCCACAGCGGAACGCCGAACGGAATGCGGGCGAGCATCACGATAGGTGAAGTCAGCGGAATCATCGAGCCCCAGAACACCACTGCGCTGTCCGGCGCGCGGAATGCGTAGATGGAGATGAAGAACGCGATGAGCAGCGGAATCGTGGCAGGGAGCTGGAGCTGCTGCGTATCTCCTTCATTTTCAACGGCTGAGCCAATGGCCGCAAAGAGCGAGGCATAGAGCAGGTAGCCGAAGATGAAGAAGAGGATGAAGGACACGATTATCTGGCCGTAGTTCAGACCTGCGAGCGTCGAAAGGATGGTGGACACTCCGCTGTCCTGCATACTCTGAACGGCCTGGGTGGTGGCCGGATCGGACATCATGTTCATCATCTCGGTGCTGTCGGAGGCTGCGCTGAGCATATCCGTACCCATCACGCCGCCGGCGATGCCGACAATGGCGGCCGTCAGGACTATCCAGAGCAGGAACTGGGTGAGGGCCACGAGAGCGATGCCGATGATCTTTCCGAACATAAGTTCGGTCGCCTTCACTGAAGAAACCAACACCTCAACCACGCGTGAGGCCTTTTCCTCGATGACGCTGCTCATAACCATACCGCCGAAGAGGGCGATGAACATATAGATGATGATGCCCAGAAGCATCGATACCAGCATATAGACTTCGGACGCGGAGATCTGCTCCTTGCCGCTCTCGTCGATGGTGAAGGACTGCAGGCGCACATCGGCTTTCACGCTCTCCATTATCTCGGAGAGGTTCTCGATGCCGTAGGACTCCACTCTGTAATTCTCCACGGCGTCATTGAGCCGCTCATTGATATATTCGCTCATCTCCATTCCGAGAGGCTTCTCGGAGAAGGACTCGGCAGCGACTGTGCGGGATGCGCTGTCGAGAGGCGAAACGCTCAGAACCACGTCATAGCCAAGCTCTTTCATCTGATTCTTCAGAGAATCGACAGGAATCTGCGAGCAGTCGGTGAAGAAGATGTTGTCCCTGTCCTCGAGGAAAGGCAGGACGATTCCCGATGCATCCGCCACGGCAATCTTCTTGCTTTCCTCCTTGGTGCCCATCATGATGATGGTCGGAAGGATGCACATCGCGGCGAAGAAAATCGGGCCGAGGAAGGTGATGAGAAGGAATGACTTCTTCTTTACGCGGTTAAGGTATTCGCGCTTTATGATGATGTTTATGATATTCAGATTCATAATTCAGCCCTCCTTCTATTTGCCTTCGGTTACGAGTTTGATGAAAATGTCGTTCATACGCGGCATCAGCTCCTTGTAGGAATTGATCTCCACTCCCCTGTCAATGAATGACTTGAGCGTGGAGGCGCCGTCAACGCTCTTCGGCAGCACCTCGGTGTGGCGTCCATCCGAGTCGGTATAGACAAGCTCGACGTTGTTGTTTCCGTAGTCGCGGCGGATCTGCTCCACGCCTCCCGTTATCACAAGACGGGACTTGTTTATGAGGGCTATATCGTCACAGAGTTCCTCCACGGATTCCATATTGTGGGTGGAGAGCACGATGGTGGCACCCTCGTCGCGAAGACGCAGAATCTCCTTTCTGATCACCTCGGCATTCACCGGATCGAAACCGGAGAACGGCTCGTCGAGTATCATCAGGGAAGGCTTGTGGACCACCGTGGTGATGAACTGGAGCTTCTGGGCCATACCTTTGGAAAGCTCCTCCACTTTCTTCTTCCACCAGTCCTGGATGCCGAAACGTTCGAACCAGATCTTGAGTTCACGCTGTGCATCGCGGGCGGACATACCCTTGAGCTGCGCAAGATACATAGCCTGGTCGCCCACGGCCATCTTGCGGTAGAGCCCGCGTTCCTCCGGCATATAGCCGATCTTCTCCACATCTCTCTGGGTGATCGGCTTGCCGTTGAAGATGATTTCTCCGCTGTTGGGGATGGTGATGCGGTTTATGATACGGATGAGAGTGGTCTTTCCCGCCCCGTTAGGGCCGAGGAGTCCGAAAATCTTCCCCTGGGGAATGTCCAGCGAGACGCGGTCAAGCGCCACTTTTTCACCGAAACTCTTGCAAACTTCTTTACATTCAATCAATGCCATATTTGTTAATTTTTGACAAATATATAAAATTTATCGTTTCGCAATATATTTTTCTAAACATTCAATATCTTCGCGACCAGTTCCAGCAGGACTTCCCCGCCTTCCACCTCGCCGCCGTCGCCGCCTTTCCCGCGATAATCATACTCGAGCAGCAGCGAAATGACGCGCATACAGCGCTGGAGCGGGTAGTTCCGCACAGCCGTGTCGTACTCCTTATAAAAGTAGGGATTGACGCCCGCGAGCGCCCGCGCCTTGTCCTCCGGCGATGGACTCCGCTGCTGCGCGAGCAGGGCGCCGTAGCGCAGAATGCGGTAGAAGTGCGTGAAAAGCGCGGCAGTCGCCATCGGCATCGCGAACTTCGCGGACGAGCCGATATAGGTGGCTATGCGCACGGCACCTGCGGCGTCGTGCAATGAGAGGGCTTTCGTCA
>CAVFAZ010000024.1:0-5701 GCA_963620825.1 Kurthia senegalensis | reverse complement strand
TCCGCAGCGACTACCTCACTCCTATCCATACCGGAGAGAAGGTGATCGTGGTCGGTGGCGGCAATGTGGCAATGGATGCGGCCCGCACGGCCCTGCGCCTCGGCGCCCATACCACCATAGTTTACCGCCGTACCGAGGTCGAGCTTCCTGCCCGCCGCGAAGAGGTTCATCACGCTCACGAGGAAGGTGTCAATTTCGAGATGCTTACTAATCCTGTGGAAATCCTTTCCGATGAGAAGGGCTGGGTAAGGGCCGTGAAATGCATCCGCCAGGAGCTCGGCGAGCCGGACGCCAGCGGCAGACGTTCCCCGATTCCTGTCGAGGGTTCCGAATTCGAAATCCCTGCCGACACCGTGATTATGGCCCTCGGCACCTCGCCTAATCCGCTTATCTCCCGCACCACCGCAGGTCTCGAAACCACCCGCAGGGGCTGTCTGGTAGCCGATGAGCAGGGTTCGACCACCCGCAAGGGCGTGTTCGCTGGCGGCGATGCCGTTACCGGCGCAGCCACCGTAATCCTCGCGATGGGAGCCGGCCGCAAGGCGGCCAAGGCCATTGACGAATATCTGAAAACGATATGATACTTAAAGACATCATAGCAAGGCTTGAACAGTATGCGCCGCTCGCCTTCCAGGACGGGTTTGACAATTCCGGCCTTCAGGTCGGTGACCCGTCGCAGGAAGTGAGGGCGGCCCTGCTTTGCCTGGACGTAACTGAAGCCATTGTGGATGAGGCGATTGCGAATCATTGCGAACTCATTGTTTCACACCATCCGCTTCTTTTCCATCCGCTCAAGCACGTGACCCCCGCCACCTATCAGGAGCGCTGCGTAGTGAAGGCCATCCGGAACGGGGTTTCCATCTATTCGGCCCACACTTCCCTTGACAATGCTCCGGGCGGAGTGAACTACAAGATAGCCGAAATCATTGGCCTGGAGGACCTGGATTGGCTGGAAGCCAAGCCGGACGGCGGCGGCTCTGGGCTCATCGGCAATCTGCCTCACCCGGTGGATGCGCAGAAGTTCATCCGAAGCCTCAAGAAAGCCTTCGGCGTGCAGTCCATAATGTACAGCGAGGCGGCAGGCCGCAGCGTCGCTCGCGTAGCTCTCTGCGGAGGCGCCGGGTCGTTTCTTATGGACAGGGCCGCAGCGATGGGCGCCGACTGCTTCATCACCGGAGAGATAGCTTATCACGGATTCTTTGGCCGTGAGACCGAAGGAGAAATGGTCGTCGTGGCACTCGGACACTATCAGAGCGAGAAGTTTACCATTGACCTGCTCGGTCAGATTCTGGGCGACCTCCCGTTGAGGCTCACCAAGACGTCGATAGACACCAACCCTATTCATTACGAGTAATTTATGGAGAATCACGTCATTATAATGGCCGGCGGCGTCGGAAGCCGATTCTGGCCGATGAGCACCCCCGACCATCCGAAGCAGTTCCTGGACGTGCTGGGCTGCGGCAGAACGCTGATACAGATGACGGTGGACCGCTTCCTGCCGCTCTGCCCGATCGAAAGGATCTGGGTGGTGACCTCGCAGGCCTACAGGGGCATCGTGCACGAGCAGCTGCCGGAGCTTCCCGACTCGAACATCCTGCTCGAACCGGTCGCGCGCAACACGGCCCCGTGCATCGCTTACGCCTGCTGGAAGATCCGGGCCGCGCATCCCGCGGCCAATCTGGTGGTGGCCCCTGCTGATGCCCTGGTGCTGGACAGCGACGAGTACCGCAGAGTCATTTCCCGGGCTCTGGAATTTACCTCCGACAGCTCCGCCATCGTGACTCTCGGCATCAAGCCTTCCCGTCCCGAAACTGGCTACGGCTACATAGACGCGGAAGGGGAGGGCGAGATACGCCACGTCAAGGCTTTCCGCGAGAAACCTTCCCGCGAAGTGGCCGGGCAGTATTTCCGGGCAGGGCATTACCTCTGGAATGCCGGCATCTTCATCTGGAACATTGACACCATAACATCCGCACTCCGTGAGCACGCGCCTCAGATAGCTTCCATTATGGACGAGATGGCCCCTTCTTTTTATACCGAAAGGGAGGCTGAAGAGGTCGGACGCCTCTTCCCGCTCTGCGAGAAAATCTCCATCGACTATGCGGTGATGGAGAAATCGTCTTCGGTCTATACCATCCCGTCAGATTTCGGCTGGAGCGACCTCGGAACCTGGGGTTCGCTCGGCGCGAATTCCGAAAGGGACTCTGCGGGCAATGCCGTGGTGGGACAGGATGTGAAACTCTATGACTGCGAGGGTTGCGTAGTGCGTGTGACTTCGCTGAAAAAAGTGGTTCTGGAGGGCCTGAAAGACTATATTGTAGCCGAAAAGGACGGCACGCTTATGGTCTGCAGACTGTCGGAAGAGCAGAGGATAAAAGACTTTTAGGACTATGCCCAGGGTACACATTCCGATGACGGCTGAGCTGCCTGCTCCTGAAGAGATAAATCTTCAGGACCTGGTCCTGGCTTTTCGTTCCGGAACACTCGACTGTGTCTGTGTGCTTGGGCCGACCGCTTCCGGCAAGACCCGCTATGCCGTGGGGCTTGCACGTCAGCTGGCCGCCCTGGACCCTTCCATCGCACCTGAAATCATATCTGCCGACTCCCGTCAGGTCTATATCGGTATGGATATCGGTACAGGAAAGGATCTGTCCGAATACGGGGAGATTCCGCACCATCTGCTGGACATCCTTCCGGCCGGTGAGAAATACAATGTCTATCGCTATCAGCAGGATTTCGCCGATGCATATTCAGATGTCCGCTCGCGCGGGCATCTGCCCATACTCTGCGGAGGGACAGGACTTTACATCGAAGCCGCCGCCTGCGGATACGATTTCCACAAGGAAGAGCCCCAGGTTCCGCTTTCCAGACTTCCCAGGCACACCTTCTTCATAGGCACTCTCGTGGATCGGGACACCCGCAACGCCCGTATTGACGCGCGTCTGGATGCGCGTCTGCAGGAGGGGATGGTTGACGAGGTGCGCGGTCTGATGGAAAAAGGAATCAAGCCCGAGGACCTTATATGGTACGGGCTTGAATACAAGTTTGTCACTCAATACCTTGTCGGTGAAATGAGTTATGATGATATGCGCTTTCACCTTGCGAATGCCATCCATCAGTTCGCCAAGAGGCAGATGACCTGGTTCCGGGGTATGGAGCGCAGCGGGATTGCTATCCACTGGGTGGAAGTTTAACCTTCTTCGCCGGTCATTTCGACAAGCTCAATGAGCGCGAGGCCTAATCCCCTTCGTCTGGAGCGTATTCCAGCAGATCTCCGGGCTGACAGTTCAGGGCCTTGCAGATGGCCGAAAGCGTCGTGAAGCGTATGGCCTTCGCCTTGCCGGTCTTGAGTATCGACAGATTGGCTGGAGCGATCCCCACTTTCTCCGCCAGCTCGCCGGAAGACATCTTCCGGCGTGCCAGCATAACATCCACATTTACTATGATCGCCATAGGAGACTACTTTTCCTCAGCTTCAGCCTTCTGCTCCTCGGCAGACTCCTTGCCCTTCAGATAGGAAGGCAGCTCCATTCCGGCCATCCTGAACAGTTCGTCAAGCGGCGGAACGCTCTTCATCATACCGGAGATGAAATTCGAAGTGGCAGTCTTGCCGTCTGCGGAATTGCCTCCGTCCCAGACGGTTACCTTGTCGATCTTTATACCCTTCACGGCCTCTACCTGGGTCTTTACGAGTTCAGGCAGCTTCTCGGTGATGAGCATTGTGATGGCCTCCTTGGCATCGCCTCCGGCAGCCTCCACGAGCTTGCCGAAACCTTCGGCCTGTTTGGCCAGAATTTCGAGCGAACCGCGGGCCTGGGCGTCCATCTTCATAAAGATGGCGTCAGCCTCACCCTTCGCGGTGCGTCTCATCTTTTCGGCCTCGGCTTCGGCCTCGATTATGGCCTTCTCCTTCTCTATCTGCGCAGCCACCACAATATTGGCCTCCTGAGTGGCCTTCTCGCGCTCTGCACGGGCGACCTCGGCGTCACGCTCCGACTTGTAGGCCTCCTCGAGGGCCTTCGCGGACTGAACCTTCTCGGCCGCTACGGCGATTCTCTCGGCCTCGGCCTGCTTCTCGCGGCGCAGGGCGTCGGAGTTCGCGATGGCGATCTTCGAATTGTTCTCACCCTCTACGGCCTTGGCATTGGCGTCAGCCGTACAGATACGTGTATCTCTCTGAGTCTCAGCGATTCTGATATCCTTATCCCTATCGGCCTCAGCTTTTCCGATCTCACCGAAACGGTTCTGCTCGGCCACGCTCTTCTTCGCGTCGTTGATGGCCTTGGCGGCAGCCTCCTTACCGAGAGCCTCGATGTAGCCGGACTCGTCGCGGATGTCGGTCACGTTCACGTTGATAAGCTTCAGACCGATCTTGCGGAGCTCGGCCTCCACGTTCGTGCTGACGTTCGCGAGGAACTTGTCGCGGTCGGAGTTGATTTCCTCGATGTCCATCGTGGCGATTACCAGACGCAGCTGGCCGAAGAGAATATCGGTGGCGATATTGCGGATGTCCTCGATGGAGAGGCCCAGAAGGCGTTCGGCGGCGTTGGTCATATTCTCAGGTTCGGTGGAGATGCCGACCGTGAAGCGGCAAGGCACATCCACGCGGATGTTCTGCTTGGAAAGTGCATTGGTAAGGTTGCACTCGATGGAGATGGGGGTCAGGTCCAGGAACGCATAGCTCTGGAATACAGGCCAGATGAAGGATGCGCCGCCGTGGATGCATCGTGCGGAGGAGATGGTGCCCTCGCGGTTGCGGCCGGTCTTTCCGTAGATGACCAGAATCTTGTCTGACGGGCAGCGCTTGTAGCGCTTGAGTATGGCGGTGAACGTTACGAACACCACGAAGACGATGACGAGTATCAGATAAAGTTCCATAATGTTAGATGATATAAGATTTTAATTCTTCGACGAGTAAAGTGCTGGGATTCAGCACTTCGATTACTTTGATAGGGGTTCCGGTGCTGATGGCGTCCCCGTCCGTGAGGGCGTTGTATTCGCGCACGGCGTTGTTTATGGTGATCTGGATTTTGCCCTCTCCGCTGCGCTCGGCGGGAATGGTCAGATAGACCGTGCCCTGGCAGCCTACGGCGGACTTATAGACATTTATGTTTCCGGACTGCTGCATAGTGCTGAGCCACTTGAAGAGGAACATCACCCCTGCGACCAGCATCACGCCCACGATGAAGGCTATGATCAGCAGCAGAGCCGTGGAATCGATGCTGGGGCGCAGCAGGATGGCTGTCCAGCCGAAGCCCAGCAGGAAGTTCACGAGATTGCGGAAGGTATAGAGATTCATTCCCGGATTCCCGGCGTCGGCTGTGCTGACATCGACGGAAGCATCGAAATCTCCGTCCGGAAGGTCCAGGCCGCTGTCGCCGGCATCCGCACCGATGAAGGTGAGAATACTCTGTATTATGAACACGAGCGAGGCGGCAAGCGTTATGCTCCATAATATTTTCATCCCCGGAGCGAGGGCTATCCACCATTCTGATATCATAAGTCGTAAGGTTTTCTGCAAAGAAAATAAAAAATTATCGAAAAACAATAATTATTTCATTTTAAATTTCTTTAAAAAATGTATACCTTTGTGCCCGGTTTAGGCTTGATATTTGCAGCCTTCGCGCCGTTTCGACAATGAGGTTATATATGATAAAGAAATTGGTTTCAGTTTCAGCCCTCGCGGCAGGGCTGCTCCTGA
>CAVFAZ010000023.1:0-6179 GCA_963620825.1 Kurthia senegalensis | reverse complement strand
TGAAGTTCTATGCCTCCGTGCGCATCGACGTGCGCCGCACCACCCAGCTCAAGGAGGGTGACGAGGCCACGGGAAACCGCACCAGAGTCAAGGTCGTGAAGAACAAGATGGCTCCGCCGTTCAAGAAAGCCGAGTTCGACATCGTCTATGGCGAGGGCATCTCGCACAGCGCGGAGATCTGTGACCTGGGTGTCGATTTCGACATCATCCACAAGAGCGGCAGCTGGTTCAGCTACAACGGCGAGAAGCTCGCCCAGGGCCGCGAGGCAGTGAAGGCACTGCTGCGTGACAATACGGAGCTCTGCGATGAAATCGAGGCGAAAGTTCGCGAAGCACTCTCTAAAATAAGCGACTGATGGGAAAAATCATTCTTACAGGCGACCGTCCCACCGGCCGCCTTCATATTGGACACTACGTAGGTTCTCTGCGCCGCAGAGTGGAGCTTCAGAACAGCGGCGAATTCGAGAAGATTTTCATAATGATAGCTGACGCCCAGGCACTTACGGATAACGCCGACAACCCTGAAAAAGTCCGTCAGAACATCATCGAGGTAGCCCTGGACTATATGTCCGCCGGACTTGACCCTGCCAAATCCACGCTCTTCATCCAGAGCCAGGTAAGCGAGCTGACCGAGCTGACTTTCTTCTATATGAACCTGGTGACCGTGCAGAGGCTTCAGAGGAATCCGACCGTAAAGCAGGAAATCCAGATGCGCGGCTTCTCGGACAACGGCGAGGACAACAAGGCAGGAACCCCTGTGGGCTTCTTCTGCTATCCTATAAGCCAGGCGGCCGACATCACCGCGTTCAAGGCCACGACAGTGCCTGTCGGAGAGGACCAGGAGCCTATGATCGAGCAGACCCGCGAGATCGTGCGCAAGTTCAACGCCGTCTACGGACCGACTCTCGTGGAGCCGGAAATCCTTCTGCCGGACAACGCGGCCTGTCTGCGTCTTCCGGGCACCGACGGCAAGGCCAAGATGAGCAAGTCCCTGGGCAACTGCATCTACCTTTCCGACTCCGCCGACGAGGTGAGGGCGAAAGTGAAGGGGATGTTCACCGATCCGGGACATCTGCAGGTCAGCGACCCTGGAAAGGTCGAGGGTAATACCGTGTTCACCTATCTGGACGCTTTCTGCCGTCCCGAGCACTTCGAGAAGTTCGGAGGGTGCTTCGTCGGAAGGAAGTCTTCCTTCGAATTCCACAGTCTCGACGAAGTGAAGGCCCAGTACAGAGCCGGAGGTCTGGGAGACGTGATGATAAAGAACTTCCTCGCCGAAGTGCTGAACGATACTCTGGAGCCGATGAGAGTGCGCCGCAAGGAGCTCGAGGCGGATCTTCCGTATGTATATGAGGTTCTGCGCAAGGGAAGCGAAGTGGCCCGCGCAGAGGCGGCTCAGACTCTCGCCGAGGTAAAACGCTCGATGAGAATCAATTACTTCGAGCCAGGCGTTCTCGAGCAGCTCATCAAGGAGCAGAGCGAGAAGTACAAGAACATCTAACCGGCCGGGCGCAGCCCGTCCAATACCGGGAGAATCCCGTAAAAAAGAACAGATGAAAGAGAAACTGCTGGGAATGACTCCGGAGGAGCTGAAGACCGTAGCCAAAGACTGCGGTCTGCCTCCGTATGCCGGGGGGCAGTTGGCCAAATGGCTGTATGTCAAGAGGGTACACAACTTCGCTGAGATGACTGACATCTCCAAAGCCGGGCGTGAAGCCCTGGCTGAGAAGTATGACCTCGGTCTCATAGAGCCCATAGGCGCGGCGCAGTCCACGGACGGTACCCGCAAATATCTCTTCCCGGTTACGGCGGTCGTAGGCCGTCTGAAAGAAGATCGGGAGACTGAGGAAGGTCTGCGCACCGAAGACTCTGCCGTAGAGGCTGTTATGATTCCGGACGACGACCGTTGCACCCTCTGTGTAAGTTCCCAGGCGGGATGCCGTATGGGCTGCCATTTCTGTATGACAGGCCGTCAGGGCTTCCACGGCCAGCTTTCAGCCGCGGACATCCTTTCGCAGTTCATTGCCATAGACGAATCAGCCAGACTTACGAATACCGTATTTATGGGTATGGGAGAGCCTCTGGACAATTACGAAAATGTCTCGCGGGTCATAACGGTCCTCACCGCCCCCTGGGGCTTCGGATGGAGCCCGAAGAGAATCACGGTCTCGACGGTGGGGGTCATCCCGGTGCTGAAGCATTTCCTGGATGAGAGCCGCTGCCATCTGGCCGTCAGCCTGCACAATCCTTTCCCGGAGGAAAGGGCCTCGATGATGCCGGTTCAGAAGGCCTACCCGATAGAGGACGTCATAAGGCTTCTGAAACAGTACGATTTCAGCGGCCAGAGAAGGGTGAGCTTCGAATACACTATGTTCGCCGGCTTCAATGACACCAAACGCCACGAGGACGCCCTGATCCGCCTTCTCAAGGGGCTGGAATGCCGCGTGAACCTCATACGTTTCCACAGGATTCCGGATTTCCCCTACGAGAGCACGGCTCTGCCGCTGATGGAGAATTTCCGCGACAGGCTTTCAGCCCACGGAATAACCTGCACCATCAGGGCCTCCAGAGGCGAGGACATTCTCGCGGCCTGCGGAATGCTGGCGGGAAAGCACAGGGAAAAGACAGATATAAAGAGAGAAGCCTGAGGGGAAAGCATAATATGAACATCCAAAACATCCGGAGATGAAACGACTGAACAAGAGCATACTGCTGCTTGCCGTCCTGCTGCTGACGCAGGCGGGAGGAAGCGCGCAGACACAGACGCGCCGTCTCACCGTGAACCCTAAATCGGACGAAAGCGCGATGCAGATGATGCGGGAAAGAATGCAGCGCATCAGAAAGCAGGAGAAAAGACCGACGGTCGCCCTCGTATTGAGCGGCGGCGGTGCAAAAGGCGCCGCTCACGTAGGTGTGCTGCGCTATCTGGAGGAACAGCAGATTCCGGTAGATATCGTGCTCGGCACGAGTATGGGCGGTCTGGTCGGAGGTCTCTACTCTCTGGGCTACTCCCCCGCCTTTATGGATTCGCTGCTGAGATGTTCGGACTGGAGTTTCCTTATGTCCGACAAGGTTCCGCGCAAATACATCTCATATAACAATGTGAAATACAAGGAGAAGTTCGCTCTCTCCTTCCCTTTCTCCATCACACGCGACCTGCATCTCGGAGCCGACGAGGACGGGGGCCAGAACTCCCTGAGAGACAATATTATGCGCAGTCTTCCGTCCGGATATATCTTCGGACAGAACGTATCGAACAAGTTCAGCAGCCTGTCCGTGGGCTATGAGGACAGGCTGAATTTCTTCGACCTCCCGATACCTTTCGTCTGCGTGGCCACCGACCTGGTTTCCTGCCGCGCCAAGATCTGGCACGACGGCAAGATAACCACCGCGATGCGATCCACGATGTCCATCCCGGGAGTTTTCGCCCCGGTTAAAACCGACGGTATGGTGCTGGTGGACGGCGGTATGCGCAACAATTTCCCTACCGACATCGCCCGCGAGATGGGGGCTGACATAATCATCGGCGTGGAACTCTCGGACAGCTCGATGTCCTACGATGACATAAACAATCTCGGAGACCTTATATGGCAGTCCATCGACCTGATGGGCTACGACACGTTCTCAAGCAACGTGAATATGACCGACGTGTTCATAAAGCCGAAGCTGAGCGGCTACAATATGATGAGTTTCGACTCCGAGAGCATCGACACCATCATAAACAGGGGCTATCAGGCGGCAGTGGCGCAGGCGGAAAGCATAGCGGCTGTGCAGAAGCGGACAGGAAAATGCGAGAAAAAGCTCGCAGACAAGCCTGCGGTGGACATCATGAACCACCCGGTCACCATCGACCGTCTGACCTTCACCGGCCTGGAAGAAAACGAGATTCAGTATCTTACCAAAAAACTCGATCTGAAGGTCGGACACAATGTCACAGGACAGATAATTGAGGACGCAGTTGCCACCATCTACGGCACCGGAGCCTACAACTACGTGAATTACGAGCTGAGCGGCTCCGAGGAACCGTACAAGCTGGACATCAAGTGCCAGCACGGCCCAGTGAACAAGCTCGGCCTGGGCGCGAGGTTCGACTCCGAATCCCTCGTGTCCGCAATACTGAACATAGGAATCGGAACCAACGGACTGACAAGGCACGCATTGGACGTCACCGCCAAGGTGGCGGCCAACCCTTACCTCGACCTGCACTACATTATGAACACGCGTCATGGCAACACGCTGAATGCCGACTGCCTCTTCTCCTACACGGACGCGAATATGTTCGATATGACCGAGACGCGCTACAACATAAACTATTGGAAGCTGCGCCAGCGGCTGTATTTCTCGAATATGTCATGGTCGAGCTTCGACGTGAAGCTGGGAGTCAGGAACGAATGGTTCAACGTGGTGTCTTTCCTCGGGCAGGACCTCAACTCCGGCAAGTACTCGGAGAGTCCGACGAAAAACGACTTCGTTTCGCTGTTCGTGGACGGGCGGCACGACTCCACGGACGACGGCTATTTCCCTCACAGGGGCAGCAATACGGGAATCCGGGCGAGCTGGACTTTCGCTGACGCGAAGCACGCGGTCGGCTCGCTGCTGGAGGTGCAGCTGGACAACAGAAGCGTCATCCCGACTCGCGGGATTCTGGATTTCCTGCTGAGTTTCAATGCGCGGGCGGTCATCGGCAATACCGTTCCGCTCTCGTACATTAACGTCATCGGCGGCAGTATGCCGGGCAAATACATCGACCAGCAGATTCCGTTTATGGGTCTGAATTATGCTATGCCGCTGGAGAGGTTCGTTGCGGTGGCTGGTCTGGAGGCACGGCTGAATCTGGGCAAGAACCACTACCTCTCGGCAGTGGCGAACTGTGTGGGCACGGTTGAAGATATCGAAAACATCGACAGCGGCAGGCTGGGAACGGGCGTCGGGCTGGAATACGCCTACGATTCCATCGTCGGACCGCTGAAAGTAAACATACATTGGTCGGACCTCACGCATACGGTGGGGCTCTACACAGGCTTCGGCTTCGATTTCTGAGTATGGATCAGCAGCAGTACAATTCAGCTCTGGCTTCCCTGCAGCGCAGCTGCGTCAAGCGGGAGCATTGCCGTCAGGAGATCTACCGCAAGGCTCTGAAGGCAGCAGGAGAGGACATCGGAACGGCGCAGAAGATGGTGGAGGAATTGGTCGAAGACCGCTTTGTGGACGATGCGCGCTATGCGGCTGCGTTCGCGCGTGAGAAGTCGTCGCTCTCCGGCTGGGGACGGGTGAAAATCAGCTATACGCTGCGCGGCAAGGGGATTTCGCGCGAGGATATCGACGCGGCGCTGCAGGAAGTGGACGAAGATGCCGCGGGCGAGCGGCTGGAGAAGCTTCTGCGGAGCAAGTGGGCGGTGCTGCGGGAAGACCCGTACGGAAAATTCAAACTTATAAAGTACGCTCTGACAAGGGGCTACGAATACAATGACGAGCTTACCGGACTCGTCGAAAGGATAATTAAATGAATGTATTAGTTACTGGGGCCAACGGCCAATTGGGACGCGAGCTGCGGAATCACTCCGCAGGCAGTCCGCACCGTTTCATCTTCTCGGACGTGAGTTCGCTGCCGGGTCTTGACACCGTATTTCTGGATATCACGAACATTGACGCAGTGCGTCTGGTCGCCGACTCCGAGCAGGTCGATGTAATCGTGAACTGCGCAGCCTATACCGACGTGAACAGAGCGGAGGACGACATCGCGATGGCGGATCTGCTGAACCACACGGCCGCGGGCGTACTCGCGAGGGTCTGCGCCGAGAGGGACGCGACGCTCATACACATCTCGACCGACTACGTGTTCAGCGGCGAGGCCTGCACGCCGTACCGCGAGGACGACACCCCGTCACCGCTCGGTGTATATGGCTCGACCAAGCTCGCGGGCGAAAAGTCAATCCTGCACTCCGGCTGCAACAGCATCATCCTGCGCACCGCGTGGCTCTACTCGCCCTACGGCAAGAACTTCGTGAAGACCATCGCGAGCCTCGTGGAGCAGAAAAGTCAGATCAGCGTGGTCTTCGACCAATGCGGGAGTCCGACTTACGCTTCGGACCTGGCCGCTCTGATAGTCAAGATTCTGAACAAGAATATGATAGAGCGTTACGGAGTCTATCATTTCACTGACGAGGGGGCCATTTCCT
>CAVFAZ010000022.1:0-16671 GCA_963620825.1 Kurthia senegalensis | reverse complement strand
CGCTCACCAAGTTCGGACTGATGCAGCTCACACGCCAGAGAATACGTCCGGTAACCACCATAAACACCACAGAGGTTTGTCCGGTCTGTCACGGTACGGGAAAGATAGCATCTTCGCTCGTGATAGACGAGGACATCGAGAGAAAAATCGCCGACTATGTGGAGGACAAGGGTATCAGGGATTTCACCGTCAAGGTAAGCCCGATTCTCGGGGCTTATCTGAGCAGGGGCTTCAACTCTTTCGTGAGAAAGTGGAAGCGCAAGTACAAATGCAGAATCCGGCTTGTCGAAGACAGCGGGTTCACAGTTCTGCAGAATGAAATTTTCGATGAAAAGGGAGGCAAGCTCGAATAGGGCTTGCCTTTTTTCGGCATATCTTGAAAAACCATACCTTTTTGAAAGAAAAAACTTGACATTTGGGGCCGGATTCGCTAACTTTGTGGAGTTTGGTTTATATGGCCCACATATTAAATTGACTTGAAAATCATTTACCATTTATAACATTTAAAACTCTACAAGTTATGTCTAAAGAATTATCAAGAAGATCGTTCCTTAAGGTGGGTGCAGCCGCTGCCGCCGGCCTTGCAGTGGCTCCTGACGCCCTCTTTGCAGGGGAAGCCCCGAGGAAGAAGGAGAAGAACCAGCCTAAGAATCTCGACCGCAAGTTGAAAATCATTGCTGTCGGTATCGGCGGCCGCGGCGCAAGCGACCTCGAAGCTCTCGAAACAGAGGACATCATCGGTCTCTGCGATGTGGACTGGAAATATGCAGACCATATCTTCAAACGTTATCCCAACGCAAAGAAGTATAACGACTACCGCGAGATGTTCAAGGAACTTCTTCCTGAGTGCGACGCCGTAGTATGCGCAACTGCAGACCACACCCACGCTCTCATCTGCGCCGAGGCCCTTGCCGCAGGAAAGCACGTATATTGCGAGAAGCCTCTCACGCACTCCGTATATGAGTCCAGACTTCTCACCCGTCTTGCAGCGAAGAACAAAGTTGCCACACAGATGGGTAACCAGGGAGCTTCAGGCGAAGGCGTAAGACTTGCCTGCGAATGGATATGGAACGGAGAAATCGGTGAGGTTACACGCGTCGATGCTTTCACAGACCGTCCTATCTGGCCACAGGGTCTGGAGCGTCCTGAGAAGGTAATGCCTGTTCCTGACACCCTCAACTGGGATGCATTCATCGGTCCAGCGCCGAAGCGTCCTTACAACTCCATCTATACACCTTGGAACTTCCGCGGCTGGTGGGATTTCGGTACCGGTGCTCTCGGAGATATGGCCTGCCATATCCTTCACGCTCCGTTCGTAGCCCTGAAGCTCGGCTACCCTATCCACGTGGAAGGATCTTCCACCAAGCTTCTCAGCGAATCCTGCCCGTCAGCGCAGCACGTAAAATACATCTTCCCTGCCCGCGACAATATGCCTAAGGTGGGTATGCCAGAGGTAGAGGTCAACTGGTATGACGGCGGACTTCTTCCTGACCGTCCGGCAGGACTTCCTGCAGGAATCAACCTCAACGACAGCGGCGGTTGCGTAATCTTCCACGGAACCAAGGACACTCTCATCTGCGGTTGCTACGGAGTCAATCCTTACCTCGTTTCCGGAAGAGTTCCTGAAGTTCCAAAGACTCTCAGACGTGTCACCACAAGCCACCAGCAGGACTGGGTAAGAGCCTGCAAGGAGGATCCTTCAGTACGCGTTCCTTCATCTTCAGACTTCAGCATGGCCGGTCCGTTCAACGAAATGGTTGTAATGGGTGTACTCGCCATCCGTCTCCAGGGCCTCAACCAGGTTCTCGACTGGGACGGTGAGAATATGCGCTTCACCAACATCCCTGAAGGGGCTACGGTAAGGGCTATGGTCAAGGACGGCTTCTCCATCAAGGACGGTCACCCTACATTCCAGAACACATACACCGATCCGGTGGATGCCAACGCTTTCGCCGCCGAACTGATCAAGCACACTTATCAGAACGGCTACGAGCTTCCTGCAATGCCGGAATAATCAGCGTGAAATAACGGATAAAATTAATATTAAAATGAAAAAAGCTATTTTTATGGCAACAGCTGCCATCGCAGGCACGATGATGATTGCATCCTGCGCCTGCAACAACAACTCCAAGAAGAAGACCGCTGAGGCCGAGGCAGAGACTGAATCAACCTGCCCTGAATACACGGTACTGGACAATGCCTGCGTAGATCTTTCAAAGTTCAAACAGGACGAGAACGGTTATTATGTAATCTTCGACGGCACATCACTCGATGGCTGGAGAGGATACGGAAAGGACTATGTTCCTGAAAGATGGACCATCAAGGACGGTTGCCTCCACTTTGAAGGCACCGGTACAGGTGAAGGCCAGACCAAGGAAGGCGGCGACATCATCTTCTCTTACAAGTTCAAGAATTTCATCCTCGAGTTCGACTGGATGGTGGAGAAGGGCTCCAACTCAGGAGTATTCTACCTCGCACAGGAAGTTTCCACAAAGGATGAGCAGGGTAATGACAGAATGGAGCCTATCTACATCTCCTGCCCTGAATATCAGATTCTTGACAACGAGAACCATCCTGACGCACAGCTTGGTGTAAACGGAAACCGCAAGTCAGCTTCCCTCTATGACATGATTCCTGCAGATCCTCAGAACTTCACCAAATACGGTGAGTGGCAGACAGGTAAGATTATGGTCTATAAGGGCACTGTAGTTCACGGACAGAACGGCGCCAATGTACTCGAGTACCATATGTGGACCCAGCAGTGGACAGATATGCTCCAGGCCAGCAAGTTCAGCCAGGAGAACTGGCCTCTCGCATTCGAGCTCCTGAACAACTGCGGCGGCGAGAACCACGAGGGTTATATCGGATTCCAGGATCACGGCGACAACGTCTGGTACCGCAACATCCGTATAAAGGTAATGGAGTAATCTATGATCAAGTTTAAGCATCTTATCCTTTTCGGGGTCGTCCTGGGTACAATGGCACTTTCTTCTTCATGCTGCGACAAGACCGGGGAGCAGAAGACCATCGGCATCCAGCTCTACACCGTAATGAACTCAATGAATCAGGATGCCCGTGCGACACTTGATTCCCTCGCATCATACGGATACAATGCTTTTGAACTCGTACAGTGGGGAGGAGACCCGAAGGTATTCGGGCTCCCCGCCCCTGAGTTCAAAGCCCTTTGCGACAGTCTCGGCGGCGAGATAGTCTCGACCCACTCTTCACTCGCAGAAGATCCTGAGAATGAGGAGGCTGTGATGGATCGCTGGAGAAGTCTCTTCGAAATCCAGAAGGCTTGCGGAGGCAAATATTTCGTAATCCCCGGTTACGGAGTGGACTACACCGAGGCCGGAGTCAAGCAGATGTGCGACTATTTCAACCGCGTGGGCAAACTTGCGGCTGAATACGGACTCAAGCTCGGATATCACAACCACTCACACGAATTCCAGACGCTCAAGGATTCGGACAAGGTAATGTGGGAGTATCTCGTGGAGAATACCGATCCTCAGTATGTCTGCTTCGAGCTCGACGTCTATTGGTGCCAGGAAGGCGGCAAGGATCCTGTGGAATATCTCAAAAAATATCCTGACAGAATCGAGCTCCTCCACATTAAGGACGTGTTCGTAATCGGCGAGAGCGGAAAGATGGACTTCGAGGGTATCTTCAACCAGTTCTACGCAAACGGAATGAAGGACTGGTTCGTGGAAATCGAGACTTCTGCAGAGATGATGAAGGCTGCTGACGGAACTCCTTTCACCCGCGAACAGATTGATGCTGAGATGCTCAAGGCTGCGAAGAAGAGCGCTGAATACCTTATCAACGCACCTTTCGTTCACTGATCACTCAGATAATTCAGATAAAAAAGAGGCAGGCAGTAATAGCTTGCCTCTTTTTTTCGTAATTTTGTATTGTGAACATTAACGATGATTTCTCAAGACTTGAGCTGAGGCTCAGGAACTGCCGCGTGAACTATCGCTGGTACCGCTCGCGCCTGGAGGCTTCCACGAAGCTTCTGGTGCTCGTGAAGGCCAATGCATACGGCCACGGGGCCGTGGAGTTTGCAGCTATAATGCAGTCCTGCGGGGCTGACTATCTGGCAGTCGCATTGCCGGTGGAAGGCATTGAACTCAGAAAGGCGGGTATCGCTCTGCCCATACTCGTGCTGACTGCAGGGGTGGATTTCCTGAATGAAATAATAGAATACAGACTGGAGCCGGGCATCCCGAATCTCTATACGCTCCGCGCTTTATGCGAGATTCTCGAAAGCCAGGGGATAAAGGACTATCCCATTCATATAAAGCTGGACACTGGTATGCACAGGCTGGGGTTCATGACGAGCGAGCTCACAGACCTTCTGGAGTTTCTCAAAGGGCGCGACTGCGTGAAAGTGACAAGCGTGTATTCGCATCTCGCGGCGGCCGAGGACCCGCAGCAGGATGAGTTCACGCTCGGACAGATCAGGACTTTTCAGTCCAATGCAGGCAGGATAACTGAAAGTCTCGGCTACAGGCCTATGTATCATATCCTGAATTCGGCCGGAATAGAGAGATTCCCTCAGTACCAGTTCGATATGGTGCGTCTCGGCATAGGAATCTATGGCATCAGCACCTGCGCAGACGTACCGCTGCTTCCGGTGGCATCCCTTAAAGTCAAGGTATTGCAGGTCAAGACTCTGTCTCCTGAAGACGGAACGGTGGGTTATTCCCGCAAGGGCATAATATCCAGGCCCGGAACCGTTATAGCCACCATTCCTGTAGGCTATGCGGACGGCATAGACAGGCATCTGGGCTGCGGAAGAGCCAGCTTCTCGGTGAACGGGCACAGGGTGCCGACTATCGGCAATATCTGTATGGATATGTGTATGCTTGACGTGACCGGCGCCGATGTGAAAGCCGGTGATACTGTCACGATTTTCGGGGACGACCCGAGCGTGAACGAGCTCGCGGACATCCTCGGCACGATTCCTTACGAAATCCTCGCGTCAATCCCGCGCCGAATCGAGCGCGTGGTAATCAGATAATTCAGACAAAAAAAGAGAAACAGTTTTGCGAAGGATTTTTGAGGATAAATTTGTTTGTGAAGAAGGAGTGTACTGGAGTACACGACTGATGAACAAATAAATTTAGACCAAAAAGACAAGCAAAACTACCTCCTCGAATTGGCTATGCCGATGTAGTAGAACAGCGTGGCGAGAGAACCGATCGCTGCGATGACGTAGGTGTAGGCTGCCCACTTGAGGGCGTCCTTGGCCATCGGAGTCGTGGTAACGTCAGTGATGCGGCTGTTTGAAAGCCAGGTGATTGCACGCTGGCTGGCGTTGATTTCGACAGGCAGGGTGACCAGAGAGAAGAGTGTGGTCATAGCGAAGAGTGCAATGCCGAGCCAGATGAGAGAAGGCAGGACATTGATGAGCATAACGCCTGCGAGCAGCACCCACTGAACAGTATTGTTGGCAAAAGTGACTACAGGCACAAGGGCGGAACGGAGCCTGAGCGGGGCATAGCCCTGGGCGTGCTGGACAGCGTGTCCGCACTCGTGAGCCGCTACAGCCGCTGCGGCGATGCTGCGCCCGCTGAACACGGCCTCGCTGAGGTTCACGATTTTCGTCTGAGGGTTGTAATGGTCAGTGAGAGTGCCCTGGACGGAGCCTACCTTCACATCATATATACCGTTGTCCCTGAGCATTTTCTGGGCGACCTCCGCACCGGTCATCCCCCCGTTCATCGGAACTTTTTCATATTTGGAGAACCTGCTCTGAAGTGTGCCCTGGATGATGTAGCTGAGCACCATCACAAGAATCATTATAAGCCAAATCATATTCTTTTCTTTAAAATTCTTAAACAGTCTTTATCAAATTACGAGCCCGCAGCGGCGCCCTGCCAATCAGTCAGTCCTGCGGCGCTTTTCACCCGTGGACATCATCAGCAGATCAAGCAGCAGCTTGAGCATCAGAAGAGCGAAACCCAGCACACAGAGCCTGCCGCAGACGTCTCCGTTGCGTGCGAAATATGTCTGAGCGGAATTAAGGTTCACGGCCCCGCTCAGAGTGGCGGTTTCCCACCACGGCCCTTTCTGCGTCACATCCCCCCTCTGGTCAATAAAGGCCGAGATGCCGGTGTTTCCGCATCGGGCTATGTCCCTGCGCAGTTCAATGGCTCTCAGGCGGGAATAGGAGAAATGCTGACGATATCCTGGAGTATCCCCCCACCAGGCATCATTGGTGATTACCGTCAGGAACTTGGCTCCCTTGAGCACATACTGCCTGCAGAAATCCCCGTAAATGGACTCGTAGCAGACAGCACATCCGGAAGGAACACCGCCAGGATGCAGAAGCGAAACCTCCTTCTGGCCCACGCAATGCCCTATCGGAGCCCCTATCTTTTCGGCTACGGGCCCGATGACCTTGGGATATGGAGTCATCTCCACTCCCACTACAAGCTTGCTTTTGTGGTATATCTCAGTCTCGCCCGTGCCGGGGACACAGAGGGCGGAATTGTGCGATTCGTACCAGGTCCCGTCACGCAGGCGTCTGGCATTGGCCGACGGAGCGGCCTCCGTATCGAAATACTCGTAGGAGGAAGCGCCGAAGATGACTGAAGTATTGGCGGAAGCCGCCGCGAGGGAATGCAGGCGCTGCCAGGTCGGACTTGCCTCGATCTCGCCGCAGATCACGTCGGAACAGAAGGTCTCTGGCGCGAGCAGCAGCAGCGGCCGCGAAGTGTCGGTACGCGCCTCGAGCGCAGGCTTCCAGAGGGAGACGAGTATCGCAGTCTGCTGTTTCTGGCTGAGCGACTGGAACTTCTGATACGGGTCGAAGTTCGGCTGTCCGATCAGCACATCCATCTGCCCTTCGCTGGCCTCATCGTAATTATGGTAAATCACCAGCGAACATACAGGCGGCACGGCGAAAACCGCTATCAGGCCTGCCACGGCAGAGATTTTTCCCCAACGGGTGAAGCCCTGCCAGCGGTAGTCCGCAAGTGCGGACATCATCCCGAAAACTGCAAGATTGCACGCCCATATCCAGGCGGAACCGCCGAGAGTGCCGGTAAGCTCGTACCATTGGATGAGGTGCGTGGTCTGCGCGAAGGCGTTTCCCAGAACGAGCCACGGCCAGGAAATCTGTACGGCGAAATACGCTTTTTCCCAGGCTATCCAGGTGAATGCCAGGAACAGATACGGCAGCGCCCCGGTCAGGGTCTTTTTACTCAGACGGAAAAGCCCGAATACCAGCGACATCTGCAGGGCATTCGCGAGGACCGCGAAAATGCCTCCGCCGACAGTGGCGTTGCAGACCCAGAACGTAGTGAGGGCATTCCAGAGCACGAAAGCGCTGTAATGCCAGATCCAGAAGCGCCTGACCCCATTCTCGCTCGCGATTTTCTCCATACAGAGCAGGGGGACGAAGCCCACCAGGGCGAGCAGCCCGAGATGCGGCACAAGCCACGGCAGGCTCATAAGGACTCCGAACAGGAGCTCCAGAACCAGCATAGTATTCCGTACTTTCGCAGTCATAACACGCGAAGGTACTCACGATAGGCCGAAAATTCAAAACATCTTCGTAAATTTGTGAAATTTTGGATTGTATATGGAAAAGAGTACAGGCAAATGGGCGCTTTCGAACATTATCGGAGCAGTCGCGTTTTTCATAGGTCTCAGTCTGGTGGCATCGCTCCTGCTGGGTATTTTCACGCGTCACGGCAAGGAAATAGAAGTGCCAGATATGACGAATCTTACAGTAGCGCAGGCCACTGAAATGGCCGCCCGGACAGGCATCCGCGTGGAGGTCACAGACTCCGTTTATGTACGGAAAATGGCGAAAGGCGCCGTCTATAAGCAGAACCCCGCCGCAGGCGCCAAGGTAAAGAAAGGACGCCGCATTATGCTCACCATCAACGCTGTGAACGCGAAGAAAGTCACTATGCCGAATCTCGTGGGACTCTCGATGCGCCAGGCACGCGCCGAGCTCTCGTCGAAGGGACTGAACCTCAACGAACTGATTTACGTGAATGACATCGCCACGAACAATGTCCTCCGCCAGCTCTACCGCAACCGCGAGATTTCCGCCGGGCGCGAAGTGGAGAGCGGCTCCGACATCAGCCTCGTGGTGGGCCTCAACCCTGAAAACAACCAGACCTTCGTGCCGAACGTCGTCGGACTGCGCTATTCCCGTGCATTGGATGCCCTGCACGACAACTCTCTGAATATCGGCAGACTGATCTTCGACAAGAACGTTCAGACCTACAGCGATTCGCTGAATGCGGTCGTAAGCAGCCAGTCGCCGGGCGTCTCCGAATTCCCGATCCTTATGGGCTCCGAAGTGGCTCTGCACCTGACTCTCAGCGAAGAATAGCGCGCGATGGAACTCACTGACAGCGAACTCGAAAAGTTCATCGACGAGGACATCGTCGAGGGCCCTGAAGCCGCCGCGGACGAAGAGTCCGAAGACGAGGAGCAGGGAATGTTCGAGCATTTCCGCCTGAACGTCGATAAGGGGCAGACTCCGATCAGAATAGACAAGTATATGGCCGCTCACCTCGAAGACACTTCGAGGCATCGCATCCAATGCGCCATCAAGCAGCAGTACGTCCGCGTGAACGGCAAGGTGGCAAAGGCCAATCTCATAGTCCGTCCGGAAGACGTCATCCGTTTCGTGATGCCTTACCGCCGCCGCGGAATGGAGATTCTGCCGCAGGACATTCCGCTGGACATTGTATATGAGGATGATGATCTGCTGGTGGTGAACAAGGCCGCCGGGATGGTCGTCCATCCGGGCCACGGGCATTTCGAGGGTACGCTCATAAACGCCCTTTCATATCATCTGGGAATCTCGCAAGGCCCTGAGGCAGAGGATGAAAGGATGGGAATTCTGGTCCATCGCATCGACAAGGACACTTCCGGTCTGCTGGTGGTCGCTAAGAACGACGAGTCCCAGCTCCACCTCGCGAAACAGTTCTTCGAGCACAGCATCGAACGTCTCTATACGGCCGTTGTGTGGGGGAACGTGAAGGAAGACGAGGGCACGATAGACGCTAACATCGGCCGTGACCCGAACGACCGTCTGCGTTTCCGCGTCTATGACGACCCGGAGAAGGGCAAGCACGCAGTCACGCACTACAAGGTCATCGAGCGTTTCGGTTTCGTGACTCTCGTCCAATGCCGTCTCGAGACCGGCCGCACGCATCAGATCCGCGTGCATATGTCCTCCATCGGCCATCCGCTCTTCAACGACGAGCGCTACGGCGGCTCGGAAATCCGCAAGGGAACCATCTACGCCAAGTACCGCCAGTTCATCGAGAACTGCTTCAAGCTCTGTCCGCGCCAGGCCCTGCACGCAGGTGTGCTGGGCTTCGTGCATCCGAAAACCCGCCAGCAGGTGCATTTCGAGGCTCCGCTCCCGGAGGACATGACACAGCTCCTCGACAAGTGGCGCCGCTACTGCAACAATATGGATGAAACTTAAAAAAAGGGGTTGGCCATCCGGCCAATCCCTTTCCAGATTGAATATAAAACTGCTGCTTAGAAACGTGGAGGGCCGCCGGGACCGCGCATACCGGGACCGCCCATACCGGGACCGCCCATACCCGGGCCGCGTCTGTCACCGCCTTTCCCGAAGGTACCGAAGCGCCAGGTGAATGAAAGCATCACGTAACGGCCCACGGTATTGCTCAGGGACTCGGAGTGATAGTTCGCAGTGTCGCTCACGTTAAGGCTGCGGGTCTGACCCAGAAGGTCATAGACGTTGAGAGCGATGGTAGCCTTTCTGTGGAACACAAGCTTGGAAATCTCCGCATTCACGATAGCCTCCGAAGGCATATCGGTGGTGTAGCCGCGGTACCATCTGTAATTCACATCCGTACGGAAAGTCATCCCCGGAAGATCCCAGTTCCAGATGAAGGAACCGTCGACGGTATTCCTCCAGGTATTGATGTTCTGCTCGGAATAAATGGTATAGCTGGTATTGCTGTATCTTACTGAACCGCCCACGCGGATTTCGAGAGCATCGTTTCGATAGGTCAGATGCAGGCGCTCGGTGACACTCAGGCTTCTGGTATCGTTTCTCTGGAAATCATCCGAAGCATCGATGTCGCTGTAATCCTGTCTGAACGCCACATAGTCGAAATCGTCATTGTAATAGTACTTGTCGGTCTCGATATTGTTTCCCACATAGGAAGAGGAATTGCTGTAGCCGAAACGTGTCATATTGGATATGAGAACGTTCTGCTTGTAGATCGGCATATTGCCGAACATAAAGAAATTGAAGTTGCTGGATGCCGGGCCGTTCACAGGCATCGTGAAGGTCATACCGTCCGCCCTGTTGGTCCAGGTGGAATTAACGATGGGATTCTTGACGAATCCTCCGTTCAGACGGACGCTCAGCGTGGTGTATTCCTTAGGATTGCCGTACTGGAACTCACCTCCGAAATCGTGCGAGAAATATGGAAGGAGGTAAGGGTTACCGAGCGACTGGTTTATAGGGTTGGAATTGTCCAGAACAGGAACCAGCTGGGTTACGGACGGCTGGCTGGTATTTCCGCGGTAGCGGAAGCGGGCCTCCGTGTAGTCATTCGGCTCATAGAAGAACATTGCCTGAGGGGACCAGTTGAGCACCGAATAGGTCGTGTCGATGGTGTAGGCCGCACGCTCGGTGTAATTGCTGACCTTGGTAGGGTTAAGGCTCACGCCGATCTGGGCCAGGATTTTCTCGCGGCGGAACATAAGGTTCGCCCCGATTTCCTGACGGATATTCACATTGGTGATGGAGTTGGAATATGCCATATTCTTGGTGCTGTCACCGTCAAGATAGTCCTTGCGGGTGTCCTCGCTGAAATTGTCATCGAACAGGGCGATGTCGTAGGCAGTTTTTTCGGAATTCGACCGGCTCCAGTTATAGGCATAGTTGGCCTCGGCGTAGAAGTCATTCCCGAGAGGCTCGGTAAAGACTGCACGACCGGAAATGTTGGTGCTCCTGCTGTACTGGTCGGTATGCTGGTTGATTATCGAATCCTTCTGGACGTCGTCAATGTAAGTATTTGTGAGTGACTGGGTAAGTCCGTCGGTTTCATTGTTGGAGAACCTGAAGTTCGTGAAGAGAACGAGGGTACGGCCCGGAATTCCGAGTCTCTGGCGGTACATCAGGCGGCCGGAAGCCTGAAGGTTGCGGTTGTCTCCGGAGTTGAAGCTGAAACCGTCATTGGTATCGGCAAGGTTGCCGTTTCTGTCATCCGTATCAGTGTCGAATTCTTCAAGGGTTTTGTATGTACCCAGACCGTAATTGACCTGAGGCTCGAAAATGATGGAGTTGTTCTCGCTGAACTTGTGTTCCAGACGCATACCGAAACGGTAGCCGTCCGATGTCGAGTACGAAGTGTTCTTGGTATTCGATATCTGATTGTAATCGTCGTAGTAAGTCTCCTTGTATGACTCCTGGTCGGAATCCGTCCTGGTGCCGCTGTAGGCCAGGTCGCTTACGAGTTCCATCCGATCGTCGAGAAGGTCGAAGCCCACGTGGCCGCCGAGGAGGTAGGAAGTGGTGACACCGCCGTTGCCGGAACGCATTCCGCCGCCCATTCCGCGCATCATATTGCCTGCGAAGTCACCGAAACCGAGACGGTTGCCGTTATTGGCATTGCCTATGACGCTGAACTGCTTGCCTTCGGAGAAGTTTCCGACGAAGAGGTTCGAAGTGAAGCGCGTGTCGTTATAAGGATCAAATTTGGAGTCTGAACTTTCCTTAACCGGAACATCGTGACCGACGCCCGCACGGATGTTGCCCATAAGGCCGTTCATCATACCCTTCTGTACGGAAAGATCGATTACGGTCTCTTCCTGGCCGTCATCGATGCCGGTGAACTCGGCCTGATCGGACTTCTTCTTCACGACCTTGACCTTGTCGATGATCTTCGCGGGGAGGTTCTTCGAAGCGAGGGCCGGGTCATCCATAAAATATGTCTTGCCGTCGATGTAAATTTTCTCGATGGTCTTTCCGTTCGCGGTGATGGTACCGTCCGAATCCACCTCTACGCCGGGGAGTTTCTTGAGCAGGTCCTCAAGAACGTCATTTTCGGTAGTTTTGAAGGAGGTGGCGTTGTACTCTATCGTGTCTTTCTTTATGACTACCGGATTACCGAGCGCGGACACGCTGGCGGCATCCAGAAGCTTGGTATCGGTTTTCATCCTGATTTCCCCGAGGTCGATGTTCTTACCCTTGACTTCGATTTCCTTCTCTACAGGAACCAGGCCCATCAGTTCGGCCCTGAATACATAGGTTCCGTTCTTGACTCCGGAAAGGGTCGCGAAACCCTTCTCGTTCGTAAGGGCGTACTTGTAGGGGGTTGTCGAATTCTTCTGGCTGATGGAGATGGTGGCGAAGCCTACAGGCTCCCCGGAAGCCTCGTCAATAAGGGTTGCTGAAATGTCACTTTGTGCCTTCTGGGCGGCCAGAGGCAGGAAAGTAAACAGGAGCAGGACTACGGCGGCAAGGCGCAGGATGGATTTGTTCATACTTCTCTTTATAAAAACACGAACATTAGACAAGCCCTGCGGGGCAGGGTTTAAAAAATATTTTAAAAATTGAGAAAAAAGCGGATTGGACGGAGTCCGGCGGGGTGAAATTGGACGAAGTCCGCGGGGAATTATTTGACTCTGTCGGGGTTCGCCTCGATGAATTTGGCCCAGGAGCTGGCGGAACGCTCGCGCGACAGCGGGCTGGAGAGCTGGTAGTAGTGGCAGAGCGCGATGGCGAGCGCGTCGGTGGCGTCGAGGAACTGCGGCTCGAGCTCGACTTTCAGGGTCTTGCTCACCATAACTTCCACCTGCTCCTTCGAGGCGTTGCCGTTGCCGCAGATGGCGATTTTCGCCTTGCGGGGAGCGTACTCCGTCACGGGTATGCCCTGCTTGATCGCAGCTATGATGGCCGCGCCCTGGGCGCGTCCAAGTTTAAGGATGACCTGAGCGTTCTTGCCGTAGAACGGGGACTCGACTGCGAGTTCGTTCGGAGAATAGGTCGCGATGAGTTCCTCCACGCCGGCGTTGATGTTCGCAAGTTTCTCGAACGGATCGGTGATTTTGCGAAGGTCGAATACTCCCATCGTGACGTAATGCGGGCCTTTGGCATCAACGGAAATGATCCCGTAACCAAGAATGTTGGTTCCGGGATCTATTCCGAGTATGATTTTGTCGCTAGTCAATCTTGTCGAAGCCCGTGTAAGGACGGAGCACCTCAGGGATGATGATGCCGTCTTCGGTCTGATTGTCCTCGAGGAGGGCCGCTACGACGCGCGGAAGTGCGAGGGAGCTGCCGTTCAGAGTGTGGCAGAGCTGGGTCTTGCCGCTCTCGTCACGATAGCGCAGATGCAGACGGTTGGCCTGATAGGACTCGAAGTTGGAGACTGAAGAAATCTCCAGCCAGCGCTGCTGGGCTGCGCTCCAGAGCTCGAAGTCATAGGTGATGGCTGAGGTGAAGCTCATATCGCCGCCGCAGAGACGGAGGATGTGGTACTTGAGACCGAGCTTGTTCACGATGCCCTCGACGTGCGCAATCATCTCATCCAGAGCGGCGTAGCTGTTTTCAGGCTTCTCGACGCGGACGATCTCGACCTTGTCGAACTGATGCAGACGGTTCAGTCCGCGCACGTCCTTGCCGTAGGAACCGGCCTCGCGGCGGAAGCAAGGAGTGTAGGCCGTAAGTTTCTGAGGGATTTCATTGTCCTGGAGGATCACGTCACGGAAGATGTTCGTGACTGGAACCTCGGCGGTAGGAACCATATAGAAATCGTCCAGATTTGCGTGGTACATCTGGGCCTCCTTGTCAGGAAGCTGGCCTGTACCGAAACCGGAGGCGGCGTTCACCATTACTGGAGGCTCGACTTCCTTGTAGCCGGCTGCGGTGTTGCAGTCGAGGAAGAAGTTGATGAGAGCCCTCTGGAGCTTGGCTCCCTTGCCCTTATAGACCGGGAAGCCGGCGCCTGTGATCTTCACTCCGAGGTCGAAGTCGATGATGTCGTATTTCTTGCAAAGCTCCCAGTGCGGAAGCGCGTTTTCAGGGAGATGAACCTCAGGGCCGCCCTCCTTCACTACGAGGTTGTCGGCGGCGTTCAGGCCTTCCGGAACCAGCTCGCAAGGCATATTCGGCATCAGAACGATCTGATCGTTCATTTCCTTCTCGGCGGCGTCGCGCTGTGCAAGAAGGTCGTTGCAGCGGGTCTTCATTGCGGCGACTTCCTCCTTTGCCTTTTCGGCGGCGTCCTTGAGACCCTGTTTCATCAGGGCGCCGATCTCATTCGCCTTCTGTTTCTGGGTTGCAAGCAGGGCGTCGCTTTCCGTCTGAAGTTCGCGGCGGCGGGTATCGAGTTCGAGTACCTTCTCAACTACCGGACGGGCGTCGAAGTGCTTTTTGGAAAGTCTGCGGATGACGAGTTCGGGGTCATCACGCAAAGTCTTAAGTGTCAACATATTGTTATGTAATTTAAATTTCCTGTAAAATGTAAAGAGGGCCTGCACTTGCTCGAAGTGAAGCCCTCTTAACTACTGCATTAAATCCTTCGAGTTAGTTCTCAAACGGAACAACCGACACGTATGATTTGTCTGCTTTCTTCTTGGTGAACTTTACTGTACCGTCAACCAGAGCATAAAGAGTGTGATCTTTGCCCATTCCCACGTTTGTGGAAGGATTGTGTACAGTACCTCTCTGACGTACGATGATGTTGCCAGCCTTAACTACTTCGCCACCGAATTTCTTGAGGCCCAGACGTTTGCTATGGGACTCACGACCGTTCTTAGAACTTGATTGACCTTTCTTGTGTGCCATAATGAATTCCTTTTAAGCGATTTCGTTAATTTTGATCTTGGTGAGTTTCTGACGGTGGCCGTTGCACTTCTGGAAGCCCTTGCGACGGATCTTCTTGAATACGAGAACCTTGTCAGCCTTTGCATTATCATCGAGGACGGTGGCCTTAACCACTGCACCTTCTACGTAAGGAGCGCCAACCTTGATGTCTTTACCGTTTTCGATAAGAAGCACCTTGTTGAACTCCACGTCAGCACCATTCGCAGCCGCGAGGCGGTTTACGAAGATTTCATTGCCAGCTTCTACTTTAAACTGCTGGCCTGCAATGTCAACGATTGCGTACATAAATAAAACTTTAAAAAGTTTCAACCGTAAGCGTCCGCTCCTTGCGGCGGCTCTTCACGTGCTCAGCGGTCATAAAAATCAGCCCGCAAATATAGGCATATTTTTCTTTCCGGCAAAAGTTTTTAGCGATGCGCGGCGTTTTTTACACTTCACTTCAGACGGTTGCCGTGTCAGGATCCACCAGACAGTCGTCCAATGCCTTGCGGATGGCTTCCTTGTCCAGGTGCTGTCCGATGAAGACGAGTTTCTGCATACGGTCGCCGTAATACGGATCCCAGTCCTTCGCTATCATCGGATCGCGTTCTATCTGCTGCATAAGCTCTTCCTTAGGCATAGCGCCGAACCACAGGCCCGCATTGCGCAGCGAGATCTGTTTGCCCGCCTGCTCGAAAACGTAGCAGGTGTCGAACTGGTCCTGAAAATAGCAGATGCCCTTGGCGCGGATTACGCCCTTAGGCCACTTCTTCGCCACGAACCAGTCGAAGCGGTTGATGTCCAGGGCCTTGCGGGCATAGTAAACATAGGTTCCAATGCCGTATTCCTCCACTTCCCCACCCTCGTGGTGGTGATGATGGTGATGTCCGTGCTCATCGTGGTCGTCATCATCATCGTGATCGTGATGGTGGTGCCCGTGCTCATCCTCGTCCTCGTCTTCGTCCTCGTCGTGGGTTTTCTCCACTTCCTGTATCCAGGCGGCGGAACCCGCCACACTGTCGAAGTTGAAAAGATGGGTGTTCAGCAGGCTGTCCAGATCGACCTCGCCCCAGTCGCACTCCACGATTTCGGCATTCGGCTGAAGCTCACGGACTATGGCGTGTACGCGGCCGAGTTCCTCGGGAGTAACCTCGGAGGCCTTGTTCAGAAGAATCTTGTTGCAGAATTCAATCTGCTGGATTACAAGATTTTCGATATCATCCTCGTCAATATTTTTGCGTTTGAGATCGAGTCCGCAGCCGAATTCGCTCTGCATTCTGAGGGCATCGACGACAGTCACTATGCAGTCCAGAACCGGGACTCCGTGTTCGGTGTAACGTGGATCGAGCGAAGGGATGGAGCAGATGGTCTGGGCGATAGGCTCCGGCTCGCAGATACCGCTCGCCTCAATGACGATGTAGTCGAACTTGTCAGCGGCTACGATGTCGCTGAGCTGCTGGACGAGGTCCATTTTAAGCGTGCAGCAGATGCAGCCGTTCTGCAGCGCCACGAGGCTGTCGTCCTTCGTGCCGACAACTCCGCCCTTCTGGATAAGGGCCGCGTCGATGTTGACTTCACCTATATCATTGACTATCACCGCGAAGCGTATGCCTTTGCGGTTGGAAAGAATACGATTGACCAATGTGGTCTTTCCGCTGCCCAGATAACCTGTGAGCAGGAGAACCGGAACTTGTTTTTTACTCATAACTACCAGCGCCGTCAGGGCCTTACCCCGCGGCGCGGCGCAAATTTACTAAATATAACGATTGGTTGCAGTTTTCGAAGCGCAAAAATAGCGCAGTTTAGCAAGCTAATTCTCTGGATTTATCGCAGTTTAAGAT
>CAVFAZ010000021.1:0-9880 GCA_963620825.1 Kurthia senegalensis | reverse complement strand
CTGACGCCCTGCTTCTGGAGAACAATCTCATAAAGCAGTACAAGCCCCGCTACAATATCCTCCTGAAGGACTCCAAGACCTATCCCTGGATCTGCATCACTTCCGAGCCGTATCCGAGAGTGTTCCTGACCCGCCACGTGGCGCGCAACGGTTCCCGTTACTTCGGCCCGTACAGCTCCGTGCTGCACGCCCGACGTCTGCTGGAATATTTCGAGCAGAATTATGCTCTGCGCTCCTGCCGGCACAAGATCACTTCCGATGTCATCCTCCGGGGGAAGATCCGTCCCTGCCTGGACTTCCATATAGGAAAGTGCAAGGGCTGCTGCACGGGCGCCATCTCTGTGGAAGAGTATAATGCTCAGATAGAAGAGATTACACATCTTCTGAAAGACGGTGCCGGCGGCATTATCCACAGTTACCGCGAGGCTATGACAGAGGCCGCCGAGCGGCTCGACTTCGAGACCGCCCAATACTGCAAGGATCGCATAGAGTCCCTCCAGCAGCATTACTCCCACTCCGTCATCAGTTCCGCCAAGGATGCCGATGCAGACGTATTCTCGCTCGTTTTCGAAGGCACCGAAGCCTTCGGCAATTTCCTGCGAATCCGCGGCGGCTCCATCGTCCAGTCCCTGAATCTCGGATTCAAACTGAATATCGAGGAGGACCGGAGTGCCGTCCTGAGCGCATTCATCGCCGAAATCGAGTCCAAGTTCGGCGAGCTCTCCCGCCAGATAATCGTTCCGTTCCTGCCTGACGTGACTCTGCCCGGCGTGGAGTTCGTCGTTCCCGCGAAGGGCGACAGGCTGAGCCTTCTGAAGCTGAGCGACAAGAATGCGATGGAGTATCGTGCGAATACCCAGCGCAGCCGCGAACATACTGACCCTGAGGCGTATAAGAATGAGGTTCTCGAGGAGCTGAAGCAGGCGATCGGGATGAGTGTCCTGCCGAAGCATATCGAATGCTTCGACAATTCCAATATCCAGGGGACCAATCCCGTGGCGAGCTGCGTGGTTTTCCGCGACGGAGTGCCTTCGAAAAAGGACTATCGCAAGTTCAAGATTAAGACCGTCGTGGGCGCGAACGACTATGCTTCGATGAAAGAGGTTGTGAACCGCCGCTACTCCCGTATGCTTGAAGAGGCCCCGGAGGACCTTCCGCAGCTGATAGTCATCGACGGCGGCAAGGGACAGCTCGAATTCGCCTGGCAGGCATTGGCCGAACTGGGCCTTACAGATAAATTGACCGTTGTCGGTCTTGCGAAACGCCTCGAAGAGGTCATCCGCGTGGGCGATCCGTATCCGCTCTTTCTCGACCGCAACTCGCAGGCGCTCAGGCTCTTGCAGCGCGTTCGCGACGAGGCGCACCGCTTCGGCATCACCTTCCACCGCTCGCTTCGGAGCAAGGCGCAGATTTCCTCCGCCCTGCGTCAGATCAAGGGCGTGGGCGAGCAGACCGAGAACCGCCTGCTGATGCATTTCGGCAGCGTCGCCCGCATTGCAGCCGCGCCCGTGGAGGATGTCGCCGCGCTCGTGGGTCCCGCCCTCGCGCAGAAAATCCACGACTCGCTTAACCGGAGCGAAGTTTAAACCGGCCGCTTACGCGTCCAATACCAACACTTTATGGAATCCGCAAAAGAGAAACAGTTCAACAAATGGTTCAGCGTATTCATATTGGCCGGAATGGCCATTGCGCTGACCGTGACCACCATACTCAAACTGGACGACGCCGACGCGGGCGGCAGGGCCTTGCTCGTCATCTCGGCTTTCGGCTCGCTGATGGGGATTCTGAGCACCGTGTCTTCGGCTAACGGTCTGATAATCACGTTCCTCTTCGGTCTTCTCGACGTCTCCATCTACGGAGCGATGTGCTTCGTGAACTGGTACGGCGGCGGCTCGGGACTCGGCAACGCGGTCCTGCATATGCTCTACTTCGTTCCTATGCAGTTCGTGGGCTTCGCCCAATGGCGGCGTCACCGTGCGGACAAGAGCGGCTACAGCGTGAAGCCGCGCAGACTCACCCGCAAGGGCTGGGCCATCGTCGGGAGCCTCTTCCTTTTGGGCATTGTCGGAGGCTATTTCATCATCGCCCATTTCGACAAGTCGGCCGCCGAAACTTTCATAAAGACGGCTGTGGTTCTGGACGTTCTTCCTCTGATGTGCAATATTCTCGGGCAGCTGCTGATGTCGCTGGCCTATATGGAGCAGTGGATTTTCTGGATCGGCGTGAACGTGTTCTCCATCATAATGTGGTCCACCGCGCATCTGGACGGAACTTCAAGCTTTGCAGCGATTTATATCATCAAATACAGCTTCTATCTGCTGAACTCCGTTAACGGTCTGCGTATCTGGTTGCGGGACAGCAGGGTAGAGTAGTTTTAGGCCCAAATGTTTCGTATGTAAAGAATTTTTCCTATCTTTGCCGGACATTGCCCGAAAGTGTATAGTAAAACATAAACTAATTTTTATCATTATGCAGTACGAGGAAATCGTAAAAAAGGTAAAGGACATCATCGTTGACAAACTCGGCGTAGAAGAGTCCGAAGTTACTGAGACAGCAAACTTTACAAATGATCTCGGAGCAGATTCACTTGATACCGTCGAGCTTCTTATGGAGTTCGAAAGAGTGTTCGGAATCAAGATTCACGATGACGAGACCAGCTCTATTGCTACTGTCAAGGATGCCATCGATAAGATCCAGGAGAAACTTTCAGAAGAGAAATAAGTTTTTTCCACTAAAAAAAACACGGCTGCCTTTATAAACAAGGCAGCCGTTTTTCGTATTTTACTGAATTATTTCTCGATGGAGCAAGGGACCGAATAGACGATCTTGAGCGTCGGATGACGCTCGGCCTCAGGGCCGTTCAGAACGGCGCAATAGTAGCGGTCCTTATCCATAAGAGTGGAGTAAGTCTCTGAACTGCTGGAGCTTGAGGAACTGTAAGCGGAAGCGAGCATAGCCATATAATAGTAGTTGTTCAGATAACTGCTGCTGCCGTATCCGTAGCTGCTGTAACCGTAACTTCCATAGCCGTATCCTCCGTAGAGATTGTTGTAATAGCTGGCGTAGGCGAGCTGGCTGTAATAGTCGCTGGTACTTGAAGATGCGCCGCTTATCATATATCTCTCGAGCTCATCCGCCATCACCAGTAGCCAGATGTCATAATTTGAGATACCACTCAAGTCGTTGAGCTCCAGAAGCTTCTGAATGTGGTAAGTCACATCGGGAGCATACTGGCAGAGGGACCTGTTCAGATCTCCCGGATCCTCGTAGCTGGAAGAAGTGTCAGTAAGGCTTCCGTAACTTACATAGCCGCTGCTGTAGCGCACCCTCACCGTCGGGTTCAGATATGTCGGGAAGCGGAACATAAGTTCATAGTCATCCGGGAACTCGAACGGCATAATGATGCTCGCCCTGTTTATGATGGCCTCGCGCGGCTGGTCCGTATGTTTGGAGATTTCCCCCTCTATGAGATTCTTGATTTCCGTAGCGGAGATGACAGGCTTCAGTCCGCCGCCGCCTTCCACTGCTATCAGTTCCGATGTCTTGCCGGTCCGTGAGCGTGTGCTGTGGCCCGTTACATTGAAGCAGTACTGAGGCAGACGGTCGGAACTCGACTCGATTTCGCTGACCAGGGAGTCCAGATCGTACATCTTGTCCGGACAGAACCAGAAGAAGAAGCTGGTATCCTTTCTCTCTCCGTCATATTCGGAATTGAACGTCAGTGTCGCGTAGTCGCCTGTAATCTGATAGTATTCGAGGTCGAGCCCCAGCTGGACATTGAACATATTGATGCGTCCGCCGATGCCGATAGGCTCGTCTGTGTCGATGTAGATTCCGGGGAATTTCTTCGTGTAGGTGTCGAGGTCCTTCAGGTCGTCCTGGGTGATGGTGAGATATTTCTTCGCGAACTCGGCGGAGAAGTCGAAACTCAGGGAGTCCGTACCGTCATACACCGGAGTGCCCTTCGTAATGCGGTTTTTGGAGTGCTCCACGACATTGTTCAGGTTGCCGTCGTTGAAATCGAGCGGTTTGCTGAGTTCATATACGTTTATATTCTGAAGAATGTTGTCCTGACTGTGGTCTGCCACGGAAATGGTGTCGCTCGCCGCGCTGAAATGGAAATTGATCAGCTTGGGATCCTTTCCGAAGTCCAGAGAGTCGCTCATAGGCACCAGCGAAATGGCGCAGCCTCTGGTCGTGAGGCCGAAAACGTCGTCACGGATGGCTCCGATGGTGATTCTTCTGCTCGAATAGCCGGAAAGGCTGTCCGGGAACTCCATACGTATGTCCTCCAGCGGGAACTCCGCCGTATAGGTGTCGTACTTCAGTTCTGTGGGGATAAGGTTTCCGCCTACCTCATAGGTGGAGGAAATGCAGGACAGGCAGCACAGAGCTGCACAGACAGTGCCCAATATGTTCGGGGCTCTGTGGGAAAAGATGGAATCCATTAGCTACAATTCATCATAAAATCTCTCGTATTCAGCGATATAGCTTCCGTTCTGAATAGATTCTCCGTTATACTGGAGAGTAGGAAGCCCGAGCTCGCGGCAGCAGGACAGAATGTCTTCATCCACATCGGGAGCGCCGACGATGATACCGTCTGAATACTGAACAGCGGTTTTCGCAAGATTTATGCCAGTAGGATTTTCAAGAAAAGGGACGTCCTCCGGCTTGATGTTGCCGAAGAGTACCCCCTCCTGAAAATCGGGAGAAAAAGTCTGCTGCGGGGTGTCGTTGTAAAGTGAAAGAACCACCTTGCTGGAGGCGAAGATAGGGTCATCCCTGTAGGCTTTCTTCAGATAGAGCGGAAGAACGTGGGAAATCCATCCCTGACAGTGTATGACGTCGGGAGCCCAGCGGAGCTTCTTTACGGTTTCAAGCACTCCGCGCGCGAAAAAGACAGCTCTCTCTCCGTTATCCTCGAAGAACTTGCCGTCGGCGTCGCAGGCTATCTGCTTGCGCTTGAAGAAATCCTCGTTGTCGATGAAATAAACCTGGATGCGGGCGGATGAAATGGATGCCACCTTGATTACGAGCTGCCTGTCCACGTCTCCGATGATGATGTTCATACCGGAAAGGCGGATCACTTCGTGAAGCTGGTTCTTGCGCTCATTGATGCAGCCATAGCGGGGCATAAAGGAGCGGATTTCCTTCTTCCTTTCCTGAATCCCCTGCGGCAGGTAACGACCTATGGATGAGATTTCCGTTTCGGGAAGGTAAGGATATATTTCCGAATTCACGAACAGAACTCTTTTGACCGAATCTCCCATTTCTTATTATCACTTTTTCAACACACAAAGGTAATAATTTTTTTTCATATTTTGATATTTCACTATCTTTGACCCTAATATGGGAACTTTGCACAATACACAGGGGGAGAACAGGATGATGCGCAGGCGTCTTCGCAGCGCCCGCCTGTCTTCGATTATCAGCATCAGTATGGTGCTGCTGCTTGTGGGTATCGCGTCATTGCTGCTTCTGAATGCGACGCGGGTTTCCGACTACTTCAAGGAGAATATGCAGATATCCGTCCTGATGGATACCCAAGCCACTGACCTTCAGGCCACCGAACTGGCCTCCGAGATGGATTCCCTCTATTTCGTAAAGGGGACCCAGGTCATAACCAAGGCCAAGGGAGCGGAGGAGATGACGGCGCTCCTCGGAGAGGACTTTCTCAGCGTTTTCGAGACATCCCCCATCCCGGCCTCCATCGCTCTGACCCTGAAGGCGGAATACGTGTCCGTCGATAGCGTGGCCAAGGTTAAGGCCATATTGGAGAAATATCCTCTGGTCGATGAGGTGGATTATCAGAAGTCGCTGATTTCGGCTCTGAACGCGAACCTGCAGAAAATAGGAATCTTCCTGGGAGTGTTCGTGGCCCTGCTGCTATTCATATCCTTCGTACTTATAAGCAACACGGTACGGCTCAGCGTATTCTCCCGCCGCTTCACCATCCACACGATGAAGCAGGTGGGCGCCACAAGGGCTTTCATCCGCGCGCCGTTCCTCTGGCGGGCGGCATTCCAGGGCCTTATTTCAGCATTGATCGCGTCAGCGATGCTCATCGGTCTGCTGTATCTGCTGCGGGGCGAGCTGGCGCAGTTCTTCGAAATATTCACCATTGACCTGCTGCTGCAGGTCATCGGACTCGTGGTGGCCGCAGGCGTGGTCATCTGCGTGGTCAGCACTTATTTTGTGGTAAACAAGCTTGTCCGGATGGACAAGGACAAATTATATTCTTAGAAGATGGAAGACAATAACAACAAGTTCGCGCTCACGCGGCGTTCTCTGAAGTTCCTGCTCGTGGGGCTCGTCGTGATGGTGGCCGGCTACATACTTCTCATTGGCGGCGGCGTTAAGGATCCGCAGGTTTTCAACTACTCGATGTTCGATTTCAGGCGTCTGGTGGCGGCTCCTGTCGTGATTCTCTGCGGTGTGGTGATAGAGATTGTCGCCATTATGGGCTGTTTCGACAAGGGTAAAAAGGAATAGGCGGCTATGGAATGGTTTGAGGCCGTTATCCTGGGGCTGGTTCAGGGTCTGACGGAGTTTCTTCCTGTGAGCAGCAGCGGGCATCTTGCGATAGGCCGTGAGATTCTCGGTGTTCAGGCTTCCGACGATCTGGTGTTCGAGGTGGTCGTGCATGCCGCGACCGTGCTTGCCACGATTCTCGTCTTCAGGAAGCAGATCTGGAAACTGCTCTGCGGACTTTTCAAGTTCAAATACAATGACGAGACCGATTATATCTTCAAGATCTGCGTCTCGATGATTCCGATATTCATAGTGGGAGTGTTCTTCAAGGACTGGGTGGAGTCTCTTTTCTCCTCCCTTATGGTGGTGGGCGTGGCTCTGATGGTCACGGCCTGCCTGCTGTTCTTCTCGGACCGTTTTGCCGCCCGCAGAAGTCCTGACGCTCCGGTGGCCCGGGGCGGAATCTCATATCTGCAGGCTCTGATTATCGGCATAAGCCAGGCTTTTGCGGTCATTCCGGGCCTTTCCCGTTCCGGAACCACCATCAGTACAGGCCTTCTCTGCGGTGTGCGACGCGAAGACGTCGCACAGTTCTCATTCCTTATGGTGCTCGTCCCCATATTGGGCGAAGCCTTTCTGGACCTGGTCGGAGGCGATATGGCCGCCTCGTCTGTGGGCTCGGGAGCTCTGCTTCTGGGCTTCATCTCGGCTTTCGTTTCGGGCGTGTTCGCCTGCAGGGTGATGATTGCGATAGTCAAGAAGGCGAAGCTGAAGTGGTTCGCGCTGTATTGCCTTGTGGTCGGAGCTCTCGTCGTGGCGTTTCAGCTGATTTAAGATTAGTATATGGAGCGCAGGAAGGTTTATTTTACATCGGACGTGCATCTCGGTCTGGATCTGAATGATCCGAAGGACCGCGAGGCGAGGTTCGTGCGCTTTCTGCGGAGCATTCCGGCTCAGGAGACTGAGGCGCTCTATCTGCTCGGCGACATCTGGGATTTCTGGTATGAGTACCGCGATGTGGTGCCGAAGGGCTATGTGCGTGTGTTTGCCGCGCTGATGGATCTCATCGATGCCGGAGTGAAAGTCCATTTCTATATCGGGAACCACGACATCTGGGCTTATCATTACTTCGAGTCCTTGGGTATCAAGGTGTTGCGGGAGCCTCTGCTTGTGGAGCACAGCGGCGTGAAGTTCTGTCTTGCGCACGGAGACGGGCTCGGGCCGGGGATGTACGGATACAAGTTTATGAATGCGGTGTTCAAGTGCCGCCCGGTCCAGTGGCTTTTCTCGCTTCTGCATCCGTGGATTGCGTTCCGTCTGGGTTACGGCTGGTCGAGACACAACCGTCTCGCGCGCGGGCGGGAGTATGTGTTCAAGGGGGCTTCGGAGCCGCTCTACAAATGGGCTCAGGGGTATGCCGCAAGTCATAAGGTGGATTGCTTCGTCTTTGGGCATCTGCACACGGATGTCGATACTCAACTCCCTGCGGGTGAGCGCTTTATCGTTATGAAAGACTGGATTTCCTCTTCGCCTTACTGGTATTTCGACGGTACTTCGGTGCGTACCGGCATGACCCGGAATATGGAGTAGTACAGGAAGTCGAATTCTCCCTTTTCCCACATCTGAATGAGTTCTTCGGTCTGCTTGTCAATCCCTTCGGGGTCGTAATGGCTTTTCAGGTTCTGGCCGAACAGTTTGCCGAGGCCCTGGTAGAATCCGGCTGTGAGTCCGTTCGTGTAGCCTTTGAGGATGCTGTAGGTGTTTTTTCCGATCTCCCTGTCCACCAGGCGGCAGAGCAGCTGGCCCTGTGAGACGGTCATTTCCCGGACTATCGGCTCGAAGTCTGTGAGTATCTGCTTTTCCCAGCCGCGGATGTACTTTTCCTTCTGGACTCTGGTCATATGGCGCGCCTCGATGGTGCTGTCAACTTCGTGGCAGATGTTCGCTCCGACGGCGACGTATGGATAGACTCTGTTGAAGTTATAGACGAGGCGGTAGTATTTTTTCCAGTCGGATTTCTTCATTCTCTTGTCTTCGCCGAAACACCAGACCGGCGGAACCGAGTCGTAATAGACGGTGTCGCCGCGCTCATCGACGAAGAAAGGCATAAGCTTGCCCTGGTGCGCGTGTTCGTCGCTGTACTGCTTGCGTACCTGGGCGGCTGCCGCTTCCTGCGCACGTTCCTCACGCTCGGCGCGTCGCTGTTCGCGGCGGCTGAGGCGTTGCTGCGCATCGGCAGCCGGCGCTGCGAGCATCATCAGAACGGCTGCCGAGGCAGCCAATATAACCTTATGTTTCAACTTCATCTTCACGCCACAAAAGTAGGCAATTTTCTTTTGAGCCTCACTTTTCCCGCAAAAAACTCGCCAATTCTTCCTTCCGGCATCTTGCCGTCCGGCAACTCTGCGCCGGCGGGCTTCGCCGTCCAATTGCCCATTTATGCCGCTCTGCCTCGGCAAGCCCCGCGGCAGCAATCTTTTCCCTCGGCCGCTCCGCCTCGGCAAGTCCCGCGACAGCAATCTTTTCCCTCGACCGCTCCGCCTCGGCAAGTCCCGCGACAGCAATTTTTTTCCTCGACCGCTCCGCCTCGGCAAGTCCCGCGACAGCAATTTTTTCTCTCGGCCGCTCCGCCTCAAAAGTTTCGCAACAGCAATTTCTTCCTCGGCCGCTTCGCGTCCAATGCTGTCGCGGAACTTTTGAGGCGGAGCGGCATAGCTTTATGCGGTATCGGGACGCCCGCAAGATTAAGGCGCGACCACTTGCCCACCCGAGGGGAAACTAAAACGATAAAATGTATCCTTGCTCTTCAAAAAATAAAGCAAGGCCACACTTTATCGTTTTATCCTGCACTCGGGGTCCGGAGAAGTCAGCTCCCCAATGGATTATGACGCGGAGAGGCATAGTTTTATGCGGTCGGCGAGCTTATAGGGACGCCCGCAGGATTAAGGTGTGACCATCTGCCCACCCGAGGGGAAACTAAAACGATAAAATGTATCCTTGCTCTTCAAAAAATAAAGCAAGGCCACACTTTATCGTTTTATCCTGCACTCGGGGTCCGGAGAAGTCAGCTCCCCAATGGATTATGACGCGGAGAGGCATAGTTTTATGCGGTCGGCGAGCTTATAGGGACGCCCGCAGGATTAAGGTGTGACCATCTGCCCACCCGAGGGGAAACTAAAACGATAAAATGTATCCTTGCTCTTCAAAAAATAAAGCAAGGCCACACTTTATCGTTTTATCCTACACTCGGGGTCCGGAGAAGTCAGCTCCCTAATGGGTTATGACGCAGAGCAAGGCCGCTTCGACAAGTTCAGCGGCCGCAAAATGCACCATTTGGATTATGACGCGGAGCAAGGCCGCTTCGCCTCAAAAGTTTCGCAACAGTAATCTTTTTCCTCGGCCGCTTCGC
>CAVFAZ010000020.1:0-20911 GCA_963620825.1 Kurthia senegalensis | reverse complement strand
AGCGCTTCTCGAGAATGTGGAGTCCGCCGCTGAGCATATTGTAGTCGTAGCACGGGCGCAGGCGGGTGACGCTGTCCTTTATGAGGTTCGCGATCTGGTCGGTGATGACGATGGTCAGAGCGAGCGAGAGTATCACGACGAGCGCTTTTTTCCACCCGAGGTGGACGAAGAGCATTACGATGACGATGAGGTAGAGCGGGAACCAGACCTGGACATCTGACATAAACTGCCAGAACGCATCCCACCACTCGCTGTGGAACTGGTTGATGGCGAGCGTGAAATGCTGATCCCAATTATGAAGGCTGTCTATAATCATCTGTGCAGGGCTGTCCAGAGCATTTCCTTGAGTTCCTTGAGACCTTTCTGGCTGAGCGAAGAAATCAGTACGGCCGGAATGCCCTCAGGAAGCTGTTTCTGTATCTTCTTTTCCTGTTTGGAGTCGATCAGGTCGCATTTCGTGACTGCAAGCACGCGGTCCTTCACGAGAAGTTCGGGATTGTACTCGCGAAGTTCGTTCAGAAGGGTCTCGTAGGCTTTCGCAATATCCTCTTCTTCAGCGGATACCATAAAGAGAAGGACTGAATTGCGCTCGATATGGCGAAGGAATCTGATACCTATGCCCCTGCCTTCGTGGGCGCCTTCGATGATGCCCGGGATGTCGGCCATCACGAATGACCGGTCATCGTAATAGCGCACGATGCCCAGATTCGGTTCGAGGGTGGTGAAAGCGTAGTTTGCGATCTTCGGCTTTGCGGAAGTTATGGTGGAGAGCAGGGTGGATTTTCCGGCGTTAGGGAAGCCTACAAGTCCAACATCTGCAAGCAGCTTGAGCTCCAGGATGAAGCAGCCTTCGACTCCTTCCTCGCCCGGCTGGGCGAAGCGCGGGGTCTGCATGGTAGGGGACTTGAAGTTGCTGTTACCCAGGCCTCCGCGGCCTCCGGGACAGAGGATCTTCTCCTCTCCGTCCTCGACGAGCTCCATTATGACTTCGCCCGTCTCGGCGTCCTTTACCACTGTTCCGAGAGGGACTTCGAGGGTGATGTCCGCTCCGTTCTTTCCGTGGCGGTTTCCGCCTTCGCCCTTGCCGCCGTCCTCGGCCTTCACGTTCTTGCGGTATTTGAGGTGGATGAGGGTCCAGAACTGGGAGTTGGCCTTCAGGATGATATGGCCTCCGCGGCCTCCGTCACCGCCGTCCGGCCCGCCTTTCGGGACGTATTTCGCCCTGTAAAGATGGGTGGATCCAGCCCCTCCGTGTCCGGAAGCGCAGTATATGCGGACATAATCTATAAAGTTGCTCTCTGCCATAGGTCTTTTTGTCTGAACCGCAAAGTTAGTGATTCTTTTCGGTATTCTATCGCTTGATGGAGAAACGGAAGCCGAGGCCTCCGTCGTGGGGGCGGTAGGCGGTGATGGTGCCTTTGTGGAAGAGCACGGCGTTGCGGACTATGCTGAGACCCAGACCTGAGCCGCTGGAGGTCGCGCCGCGGTCCTCGTTGAGACGGTAGAAACGGGTGAAGATGCGGGAGAGCTCCTCATCGGGAACGCCCTTGCCGTTGTCCGAATAATCGAATACCACCTCGTCGGTGTCAAACTTGGCTGACATTCTGATGCGGCAACCGTCACCCGCGTATTTTATGCTGTTTTCCAGCAGATTGCGGAATATGGCGTAGAGAAGGTTGTAATTCGCGCGGATGTAGGCCGGCTTCAGAAGATTTTCCACGGTAATCCTGTGTTCGGATATCTTCTCCGAAAGTTCCTCAAGAACCTCATCGAAGCTGTCCTTGATGTTTACCGGTTCGAAATGAAACTGGTCAGGGGTCTCCTCCATCTTGGTAATCAGCGAGATATCCCTGATCATTTCGGTCAGGCGGAGCGACTGCAGGTAGGAGCGCTCGATGAAGAACCGGCGCTTTTCCTCGGGAAGGTCCGGATTGTTGACGAGAGTCTCAAGATAGCCCCTGATACTGCTCACGGGAGTCTTGAGTTCGTGGGAGATGTTGCCGGTCAGGTCGTGTTTGAGCTTGCGGGCCTCCTCTTCCGCACGGGCGCGGACTCTGGCGCGGGTAAAATCTATGATCAGCCAGAGCAGAAAGGCGCCGAAGATGGCAAACTCAATGATTATCAATTTCATAGCCGATGTCGAGATAATAACCGAAACCAGTGCGGTTCTTCACCAGATTGTGGTGACGTCCCAGCTTGGAACGTATGCGGGCTATATGCACATCCACTGTCCTGTCGAGGACATAGGGAGCATCTTTCCAGAGCTCGCCGATGAGGGCGGCTCTGGAAAAATATCTGCCCGGATACTTGGCGAGAAGCGCCAGAAGGTCGAATTCCTTGCGGGAAAGCTGGAGTTCACTGCCCTCCAGAGTGGCTTTCCCTGTCGAAGGATCCATCGCAAGAGGTCCCACGCCGAGAGTCTCTCCGGCGTTCTGCCGGCGGCCGCCGCTGCGTTTCAGCACGGCCTTGACTCTCGCGAGGACTTCGTTCACCGAAAACGGCTTGGAGATGTAGTCGTCGCCGCCTGCGGAGAAACCTGTAAGTATGTCATTTTCTGTAGTTCGGGCTGTCAGGAACACGATGGGAACATCGCTTCTGATTTCCGTACGGATTCTGCGGGCCATCTGGTAGCCGCTCAGTCCGGGGAGCATCACATCGAGCAGAATCAGTTCCGTATCGGGGGTCAGGACCTCCAGCCCTTCCTCGGCGGATGAGGCGCTCAGTACTTCGTAACCGGCATTCTCCAGATTGAAACCCAGAATCTCGCGGATGTCCGTGTCATCCTCCACTATCAGAATTCTGTGCATATTATTATTCTGCAAAAGCGTAGGAGAAGCCGTTTATCTGATTCCAGGCGCCTCGGGTGAAGTCAGGCACCTCGACCGGAGCATTGCCGTTCTCGATGGAAATCTTTCCGAGTTCGGTCAGACAGCACCATTCAGCCATATCATAGACATCCATATCGAGCGGAAGACCGTTCCTGAGGCAATAGACAAGGCGGTAATCCATAATGAAATCCATTCCGCCGTGACCGCCTACCTCCTTGGCAAGGGCTTCAAGTTCAGGAGTCAGAATCGGGTTTCTGTTTTCCTCCATAAGGGCATTGAGGCTCTCTCCGGAGTATAATACCTCTGCGCCCGGGTTCGCATAGTCAGTAGGAGTGCCGTCCAATGCATTCTCGCGCAGGCAGATCTGCTCGACCGGATACTTCCCGGCATATCCCTCGCTGCCTACGAGCTGATACATACGGCTGTAAGGACGCGGGGTCATAACATCGTGCTCCACGAGGATGGTCTTGCCGTTCTCGGTGGTTATCATAGTCATAGTGACGTCCCCGTTCTGAAAATCATCACATTTCTCACCGGTTCTGGCCTCAACGTGCTTCGGACCGTTCACAGCCTTGGTTTCCATAGCGACGATGGTCTTGAAACGGTCACCTCTGTGAATGTTCATAACCTGGCAGACAGGGCCGAGTCCGTGGGTCGAATAGACATCGCCCTTGTGAGTTCTGTTGAAATCAAGTCTCCAGTTGTTCCAATATTCGCTCCAGTACGGATCGAGATTGTGCTGATAGGAGCCTTCGGCGTGGATGATTTCGCCGAAGAGTCCCTTCTGGGCCATCGTCAGCGCCGTCATCTCGAAGAAGTCGTAGCAGCAGTTCTCCAGCATCATGCAATGCTTGCGGGTCTTTTCGGACATATTGATGAGAGACCAGATATCCTCGAGAGAAGCCGCGGCAGGGACCTCGACGGCGGCATTCTTGCCGTGCTCCATAGCGTAGAGGGCCACAGGAACGTGGTGTTTCCAGTCGGTACAGATATAAACCAGATCGATGTCATCGCGATCGCAGAGCTCCTTGAAGGCCTCAGTGCTTCCGAAATAGCCGGCAGCCTTCGGGAATCCTCTGTCTTCCAATGTCTTCTGAGCGGAGTTCACTCTGTCCTCCTCCACATCGCACAGGGCGACGATCTTCACTCCGGGAACATAAGTGTAGCGCGCCACTGCGTCCGAGCCTCTCATTCCGAGTCCGACGAAGCCGACACGCACGGTGTCCATAGCAGGGACGGTAAGCCCGATCACATTCTCCTGGCCTGCAGGACGGGCAGGTGTTTCCACTTTGATCACTCCTCCCTTCTCAGGAGACGAGCACGATACCGCCAGAACTATCAAAATGGCGGCTGACAGATTCTTGAGTTTCATCATTATTTATATGGTTTGAACATTTACTGCAAAGATATTACATTCTCACAAAAATACCGATTAGAAATCGTATTTCATTGATTTTTCAGCACCTGAGCGCATTGAACTCGAAGCGCTCCGAGCGCACGGTCAGACCGCCGATTGCAAGATACTCACAGTCAATATGATGCCCGCATTCCTGAGGTCGCGTGTAGCGGACATACTCCTCCGACGCCGACGAAGTGTATTTTCCGACAGGCGACCCGCTGAAGCGGTCAATATAGTTCTCGGCCGGTCCCCTTGTCCATTTCTCCGGCCGGCTTCGCCGTCCAATGCGGTCCCCGAGTCTGCCGGGGCGTCTGCCCGCTACCGATTTTCAAACCGTCAACATAGCATAATGCCACAGAGAGGCCTGTAGTAAGGATGCGGTCGCGCCAGCCTCTTTTCAAAGTAGGCTAACGCGAACCAGGGCCTGCTGCAGGGCCTTGAGAGGCACATCCACTTGACGTCGGTTTGAAAAGTTGATACTCGGCTGAGCGAAATCTTAAACTGCCAGACGCTTCTCCCTTCACATAAACAAAAAAAAGAGGCTGACTTTTTAGTCAGCCCCTCTTTGAATTCCGTGTGAAAAACCCCGCACTTTTCACCCCGCAGCCTGCCCGTCCCGGCGACCGATAACCCAAAATCACCATTATTGGTGATTGACGCGCGCAGGGGTGTTATTTAACTTTGCGGCCGAAATTACACGACATTTTCGATAGCAAGCAGTTAAGTAGATGACTCTTAAGGATTTGAAACAGGGACAGTCGGCGACTATCTTTGCGGTAGGCGCTGGCGGAGCGCTCAGACAGCACCTGCTCGATATGGGACTCATCCCCGGATTGGACGTAAAAATTCTGAAATATGCGCCGATGGGCGACCCGGTCGAGGTGCTCGTCCACGGCTATACGCTTTCGCTCCGTCTGAGCGAAGCCGCTGAAATTGAGGTCCGTCCGACAGGCGAGGCTGAGCAGTCCGACAATTTCGGCTACAACCTCTCCCTGCACGAGCACAATGCGCATCCGGGACTCGGAGAGGCCGGACGCTACCACTCGAAGGATCACGAGAATCCGCTTCCGAAGGGCGAGACTCTCACTTTCGCGCTCGCGGGCCAGCAGAACTGCGGAAAGACGACTCTGTTCAATGTCCTGACCGGTTCCAGCCAGCACGTCGGCAATTTCCCGGGCGTCACGGTCGATCGCAAAGACGGTGTCATAAAGGGCGCGCCTGACACTCTCGTCACTGACCTCCCGGGTATCTACTCGCTTTCGACCTATACTTCCGAAGAGCTGGTCTCTCGCGACTTTCTCATCAACGAGAAACCGAAGGGCATCATCAATGTGGTGGATGCCAATAACATAGAACGCAATCTCTATCTCACCGTCCAGCTGATGGAACTCGGCATCCCGATGGTGCTCGCGCTCAATATGATGGACGAGGTGCGCGGCAACGGAGGGTCGGTCCGCGTGAACGAAATGGAGCGCCTGCTCGGCATTCCGGTTGTGCCCATCTCCGCCGCGAAGGGCGAGGGCATCGAGGAGCTCGTCGAGCACGCGGTGCACGTGGCGCGCTACCAGGAGGCTCCGGCGCGGATGGACTTCTGCGACAAGGACGACTTCGGCGGCGCGGTCCACCGCTGCATCCACAGCATTATGGACCTTATTGAAGGCCGCGCAAGCGCGTCCAATATGCCTCCCCGTTTCGCTGCTTCCCGTCTTATAGAGGGCGACGAGGTCGTCAGCGGCCGTCTGTGTCTCACGGAAGAGGAAAAGAAAGTCATCGAGGATGAGATTCATCTTATGGAGGATGAGCGCGGTATGGACCGGCACGCGGCTATGGCCGATATGCGTTACAGTTTCATCCGCCGCCTCTGCGAACGCACGGTCAGAAAACCCAACGAAAGCAGGGAATACCGCCGAAGCGTCAGGATTGACAAGGTGCTCACCGGCCGCTGGACCGCCATCCCTATCTTCGTGGCGGTTATGGCCCTCACCATCTGGCTTTCGATAGATGTGATCGGCGCGCCTCTCCAGGACCTTCTGGACAAGGGAATCTCCTGGCTCGGTGCGGTAATCGGCGATGCCCTTACGCGCGCCCAGGTAGCCCCTGCGCTGCGTTCCCTTGTGGTCGATGCCATTTTCGGGGGAGTCGGGGCCGTGGTAAGCTTCGTCCCTATAATCATAGTGCTGTTCTTCTTCCTTTCACTGCTTGAAGACAGCGGATATATGGCGAGGGTCGCCTTCGTGACGGACAGTCTGCTCCGCAGGATTGGACTTTCAGGCCGCAGCATCGTGCCGCTTCTCATCGGACTCGGCTGCAGCGTGCCGGGAATTATGGCTTCCAGGACGCTTCCTTCGGCGCGAGACCGCCGCAAGACTGTGCTGCTGACTCCGTTTATGAGCTGCTCGGCGAAGATTCCGATTTATGCGTTCCTTAGCAGCGCCTTCTTCCCGGGGCACGGGGGACTGGTGCTTATCTGCCTCTATCTCATCGGAATACTCGTGGGAGTCGTGGTGGCTCTCGTGATGAAAAAGATTGAACGGAACGCGGAAGCGGCTCCGTTCGTGATGGAGCTTCCGAATTACCGCCTTCCGCAGCTGAAGAACCTCGCCCATCTGCTCTGGGACAAGACCAAGGACTTCCTTTCACGCGCGTTCACGGTGATTTTCCTCGCTACGCTCGTGATCTGGTTCCTGCAGACCTTCGACCTGCATTTCAATATGGTCGAGAACGGGGAGGGGAGTATGCTCGCGCAGCTTGCCGGGCTTATCGCTCCTGCCTTCGCTCCGCTGGGGCTCGGGGACTGGAGGATAGTCACGGCCCTGATTTCGGGCTTCCTCGCCAAGGAAAGCGTGGTCGCCACGATGGAGCTGCTCGGCGTGACAGCGACGCTCACGCCGCTCACTGCTCTGCCGCTGCTGATTTTCTGCCTGCTCTATACTCCGTGCGTGGCCGCGATAGCATCGGTGCGCCGCGAACTGGGCGGGAAGTGGGCCGTATATGTAGTTGTGTTCCAGTGCGTCATAGCCTGGTTTTGCGCCTGGCTGGCTTACATGCTGGCACAGCTTTTCATTTGATTCTTATTGTGTAGATAATCTGAATATTACTACTATGAATTTTGTAAGTGTCATAGTTTTGCTTGCGGTCGTTGTGTGTGTGGCCGCGGCACTGTTCTTCTCTCACCGGAGGCGCCACAGCGGCTCCGGATGCTGCGGCTGCGGGATGAATTCCGTATGTCATTGTCACGACAAGGGTGACAGGAAGTAGCTGCATCCAAGAGAGGAAAATGAGGAAAGGGGGCCGGGAGGTTCCCTTTTTTGTGACCGTTCCGGCGCCCGTTTCGGTGCCCGGAATTTAAGAATCGTAAAAATTATGAAAAATACTTTGGTTTTTAAATTTCTTTATTTAACTTGCACCCGGTTTAAGAAACAAAATATGATGACAAACAATGCATATTGGTGGTGGCGCTCTCTACAGCTCGAAAGGTCGTAGGAGGTCATCGCTCGTATGTATAGAGGTATATATGAAGCCCTGCCGTTACGACGGCAGGGCTTTTTCGTATGAATATTAACAACTTAACTTATAGTATTATGAGACAGAAGAAATTTATGCTTGCCGAAAGCGAAATCCCTCAGGCATGGTATAACATCCAGGCCATTATGCCTAACAAACCCCTTCCTATGCTCAATCCAGCCACACGGCAGCCGATGAAGCCGGAGGACCTCTTCCCGATTTTCTGCGAAGAATGTTCCCGTCAGGAACTCGACCGGGAGCACGAGTGGATTCCGATTCCGGAGCCTGTCCGCGAACAGTATGCCGCCTACCGATGCACCCCGCTCGTAAGGGCTTATGAACTTGAGGCAGCCCTCGGCACTCCCGCCCACATCTATTTCAAGAACGAAAGCGTTTCCCCTGCGGGATCGCACAAACTGAACTCGGCCCTCGCCCAGGCCTATTATGCCAAGCAGCAGGGAGTTACCAACATCACCACCGAGACTGGAGCCGGCCAGTGGGGCGGAGCCCTTTCATACGCCGCGAAGAAATTCGGCATCGACTGCGCCGTCTATATGGTGAAGGCCAGCTTCAACCAGAAGCCTTACCGCCGTTCCATTATGCAGACCTTCGGCGCCGCCGTAACTCCTTCACCGTCAATGTCCACCCGTGCCGGCAAGGATATCATCACCGCGAATCCGAACGACCAGGGGTCCCTGGGCTGCGCGATTTCCGAGGCCATTGAACTCGCCGTAAGCACTCCGAACTGCAAATACACCCTCGGTTCAGTAATGAACCACGTCTGTCTGCATCAGACAGTCATCGGTCTGGAGGCCGAGAAACAGATGGCCCTCGCGGGTGAATACCCGGACATCGTAATCGCCTGCTTCGGCGGCGGTTCGAACTTCTCCGGCATATCCTATCCGTTTATGCGCCACAATATCCTGGATGGCAAAAAGACCCGTTTCATCGCCGCAGAACCTGCATCCTGCCCGAAGCTGACCAAGGGCAAGTTCGAATATGATTTCGGTGACGAGGCCGGCCTCACTCCGCTCCTTCCGATGTACACCCTCGGCCACACCTTCAAGCCTGCGACCATCCACGCCGGAGGCCTGCGCTATCACGGCGCCGGAGTGATTATGTCCCAGCTGATGAAGGACGGCTATATGGAGGCCCAGGACTACGAGCAGACTGAGACCTTCCGCTGCGGAGTGCTTTTCGCGCGTACAGAGGGCATCATCCCGGCCCCGGAATCCTGCCACGCCATCGCTGCCACCGTCCACGAGGCGCTCAAATGCAAGGAGACTGGCGAAGCCAAGACCATTCTCTTCAACCTCTCCGGCCACGGTTTCGTGGACATGTCATCCTACGACCGCTATATGTCGGGAGAAATGAGCAATTACGACCTTTCGGACGAGGAGCTCGCGAAGTACATCGCCAGCGCCGACGCCCTGAACAGGTAACGGCCGGAAGCCATTAATGAAAAGAAAGGAAGCATTCTGAAAATACTTCCTTTCTTTTTCTTTATTCCGCTTGCGGCGACCCGTTCCGCTTCCTATCTTGCACCCCTGCCCTCTTCAGAAGAGGGAGCTTAACCGCACATATTATAAACAGAACTATGATATTGCCTTTATTCGAAAGACTCGACTGCCGGGGAGCAGCGGGGAGGAGTGTCGATGGGTACGGAAAACCCATCCGCACAGCAGGGAAGAAAGCGGTCTGTGTCGATTACGAAGAATGGCACGGAACGGAAATTAATGCGGTATTGGCCGAAGGCCGCCCGAATGCGGGAGCGGGAAGGTCAGAGGAAATCTGTGACCTGCGCGCCTGAACGCCGCTAATATTCCACGAGGGAGTATTCGCCGACGGTTTTCACACTGTCGGAACGGAAACGGATGAATTTCTGCAGGGACGGGTTCTCGGCGATGCGTTTCGTTCTGACTATCAGCGTGCTCGGCTCGCTGGTGCGCGCTTCGCCCGCCACGAAGGCGTCCACATCCTTTTCGTAGCGCACGATGTCGCGGTGCAGATACACTTTCATATTCTCCGAGCGCTTCACGAAGAGCGTCACGACTCTGTCCGAATCCGGGACTTCCGCGCAGACGGAGCCGTAACCTATGTATGGGTTTATGGCCTTGATCTGGAATGAGGCGGCGAAAACGGTCAGCAGCAGGGTAGCCGCAAGTGAAGCGAGCGGAACGCTCCAATGCACTTTGTTGGAACAGAGCATAAGGCTGAATATGCAGCCTGCCAGGAGTATCGCCAGAGCCGCTATGACGGCTGTGGAATTCAGGAACGGCATAGCGCTCAGCAGATTGTCGATCTCCGGAAGCGGAGCCCAGAAGTCTTTCACCCTAGGCAGTACGAGGATGGCCAACAGGCCGGCGATCCCGACAAGTCCCAGAATGAAGATGGTGAACTTCAGGCCGGCGTTCATCCATTTCTTCCAGCCAAGCCTTTCTATGGTCAGAGGAATGCAGTAGGTCAGACCCGGGATTATAGGAAGAAGATAAATCGAAAGCTTCGAGCTGAAGCAGGACAGCATCACGAAAGTCACCAGAGCCGAGCCCAGAAGGAGCGACTCCATACGGGTCTTGCCGTAAGATTTCAGGTAAGCTGCGATTATTATCGGCAGACTGAAAATGACATACGGCGCCAGGTTTATAGGGAGCGCCTCGAAATAGTACCAGAAAGGCTTCGCGTGGGTGAATGCGTTTATGCCGCGGCCCACAGTCTGGTGCACGGTCAGTTCGTAAAAATATTCCTCTCCGCCTTCATACCAGACTCCTGCGAGCCAGAGCGCGCAGAGCAGGATAATCACTCCGAACGTCCTGAGACCAAGATACTTGCCCAGAAGCTTGGCGTCCCGTCTCGAGATGAGGAAAACCGCGATGCCCAGCAGCGGCATCAGCAGACCGACAGGCCCCTTCGTGAAAAGTGCGAGGAAAATCCAGACCGGCAGCAGCCAATCATGCAGCCGCGCGTTCCTTGCGAAAGTGTAACTCCTGTAGAATGAATAGAATGCGAGCACGATGAACATCGTCATCAGCATATCCATCCGCAGGAAGAAGCAGGTCCCGCAGAACATTCCGCTCGTGAACAGCATCAGTACCGTCGCCAGCCGCGTGCCCGAATCGATGCTGAGTCCCTTGTCCTCGGACGCCAGAACCAGCCATTTATCCATCACACAGGCGATTACGGCTGCAGGAATGAAGGAGAGCAGCGACAGAAGCAGAATGCTGTGCTGGCCTACGGCCAATTTGAGCAGCATAATCAGCCACAGAAAGAGCGGCGGTTTGTCGGCGTAAGGCCTGCCGTCATTGGTGAATGTGAATATGCTGCCGTTTTCGATGGCTTCGTCAGCTATCTGGAGGTAGCGGAGTTCGTTGTCCGGTGTGAAGTCCCTGCCGTACATAAGAGGGAGAAGACAGAGGAACACGAAGATTATGCCGGCCAATGCAGGGTGTCGTCTCATTGTTTTTCGCTTGTATTACGGGCTTTCAGTCCTATCATTACGCTTCTGATGTAAGAGAGGAAGCCGAAGCTCTGCCCGAGGATTAATACTATGTCGAGTCTTAGAATTCCGTAGATGATGATGATTCCGGAGCCCACCAGGCTGATGGCCCAGAACTGAACCGGCAGGGAGGATTCGTGCCGGCGCGCCGAATATATTATCTGATAGACGAATCTCAGGGAGAAGACGGTCTGTCCGACGGTGCCGAAAATCACGAGCCAGAGGGGGATGTCCTCGTTGCCGAGGAAATTCTCGAAGAAAACGCCCGCGTCTTTCAGAACGAAGCACAGGGCTACGATGGGCGTAGCCGCGATGATGACTTTCAGCAGTGCCGGGATTTTCTGCCAGTGTCCCTTGGCGTTCAGATTCCAGATGTAGATGTAGTAGGTGATGAACTGCCCCACGATGATGGAGAAGTCGTTGCGTCCCCATCCGTAGATGAACATCAGGTAGGAACCGATCAGGCTGAACACCCAGTAGAGCGTAGGCGACTGCAGGGATCTGCTCTTTTCGGACTTGTACCACTGCACAAGTATCCTGGCTGAGAAAAATCCCTGGGCAAGCAGCCCTATTCCGGTGAGTATCAGCTGATCCGCAGTCATCTCAAATTACCTTCCTTTACCCTGTAGGTAATGTAGCGGCTGCGCATCCAGCGGTAGGCGAAACAGTCGATGAACGGCCCCCAGAGACGGTTCCAAAGGTGATATTTCGACTTTCCGGCTTCGCGCGGGAAGTGGCGGACCGGTACCTGGACATAACGCCCGCCGTCCTGCAGCAGTATCAGCGCAGGCAGGAAGCGGTGCATTCCCTTGAAAAGAGGGAGTTTCTTCGCGGCGTCGGTTTTCAGAACCTTGAGAGGGCAGCCCGTATCGAGGGCGCCGTCGCCCGTCATCATACGGCGCCAGCCGTTGGCTATCTTCGACTGGAGTTTCTTGAAGAAAGTGTCCTTGCGCTTGGCGCGAATTCCTATGGCCATCTCGCAGCCTTCCTTGTCGATCTGCTCCATAAGCAGGTTCAAGTCCTCCGGTGCGGTCTGCAGGTCGGCGTCCATATAGGCCAGGAACTTGGAGCCCGTGTAGTCTATGCCGGCCTTCAGGGCTGCGCTCAGTCCGCGGTTCTTCTCGAAACTGATGTAGAAGAAATCCTCGTTTCTGGTGCAGCATTCGCGGATCCTCACGAGACTGCGGTCTCCGGAGCCATCGTCCACGAACAGCACGCAGGCCTTCTTTATGGATTTCGGAAGGAATTCGAGAAGCGTGTTCTCGAGCCTTACCATGTTTTCTTCCTCGTTGTAAACGGGAATTATGATCGTAAGAGCGTAATCGCTCGTTTTATTGCCCATTTTTACCAATTTTAGCAGTTTGCAAATGTAATCATAAATACCCAAACTATTGTATATTTGCAGCGAAATTCGGCCATTCGTACAAATGAAGCCGCATTTCGGACATTCGTTATGCACAGATTCATCAAACAGTATCCGGTGACCAACGCGGTTATGGATTCGGACTTCAGGCTGTCCCTCTACGGGGCCTCATTGATATTCCAGGACGGTTTCGCCGCCTATATGGCCAGGTACAAACGTGCCGCGTTCGACCTGAAGGAGCTCGGCAAGATGTGGATAATTTCCGAATTCTCCCTCCGTTTTTCGGGTATCCAGCCTTTCTGGGGAGATACCATAGATCTGGAACTCTGGATTTCGGACCGTCCCAACGTCAAGGTCTTCGCCGATTTCCGTATGAGCAGCGGCGGACGCGTGTTCGCCGAAGGCAACAGCGCCTGGGCGGTTCTGGACATAGCCACCCGCAAGCCTCAGGTAGTCACCGACTTTCTTTCGATGGTTGAGGCAGAGGACGGACTCGCATTGGGCGTAAGGCGGATGCCTTCGCCCGCCCCGGGACGCCTCGATCACGAGTATGTGCATCTGACGAACCGCTCCGATATGGATTTCAATATGCACGTGACGAATGTCTCGTACGTTTCCGCCTCGCAGGACGCTCTGCCCTGGGAGTACGTAAGCAGCCGGCGCCTGGAGTCCTATTCCATTCATTTTCTTCACGAATCATTTATCGGGGACGAACTCCGCTGCCTGGTTTATGACACTGCCGAGGCTGACGGCTGGAGAGTCGATATCATCACTGACGACCGCGTCTGCTGCAAAGCTTATCTGAAATTCGCCGACAAATAGCAGACTGGATAAATATTCCAGATTTGTTTGCATAAATTAAAATTTCTGCATATTTTTGCTTTATTGATGTATAATTCCCCAGCTATGCTTAACAAAGTTGAAAGACACGAACTTATTCGCCAGATAGTTTCCGTGCGCCGTGTCCGCAGCCACGAAGAACTTCAGGCACTTCTGAAAGAGCGCGGCGCGAACGTCACCCAAGCCACTCTCTCTCGCGATCTCAATGAACTCGGAGTATTGAAAGTCAAGGAGATAGGCACAGGATACACCTATCGTCTGCCGGAGGCCAACGGCTCTCACGACCATTTTAAAGGCTCGTCCTATACCGGTCAGGGCATAGAAAGCATCGAGTTCAACGGCAACGGAATGGCAGTAATCAAGACGATTCCCGGTTTCGCCGGCGCACTCGCGGCCGTCATCGACACGAACAACACTCCGCACATAATGGGGACCCTCGCGGGCGACGACACCGTTCTGCTGATCCTTCGCGACGGCAGCAACTCCGTCACCGTACTCCCCGAGCTCGCGAAATTCATCGACCGCATCGAAGACAAGAGAATCTGACCGGCCTCCGGCCAATTTCTATACGATAAATCCGGCCCGGAACCTGGTTTCCGGCCGGATTTGTCCGTATTATGCAATGTGCTATTTCTTAATAGGATACAGATAGGTGAGAAGCAGCATTATGAGGGCGATTCCGGCAGGGATGACGGAGAAGAGGGCCCAAATCATAGTGAGCACCGGATCCGTGATGGATGCAGGGTCCACAATCGAGCTGCCCATATCGTCCACGATGGTTCTTGCGCCTGCCATCCCGAGGAAAAGGGCTACGAGAGAGCCTGAAACGGCTGTTCCGAGCTTCTGCGCCATAGTTCCGGAGGAGAAGATGAGACCTGTGGAAGAGGTTCCGTTCTTTTCGGTGGCGTAGTCCGCCACGTCAGAATACATCGACCACAGAAGCGGAGAATAGAATCCGATTCCGATGGAAGTGATGATTACGAGGGCGATCATCAGATAGATGGACGAAGGACGCATCGGCACGAAGAAGAATGACACTGAAGATACGAGGCAGATGATGGACGCCAGCATAAAGGCTTTCTTCTTGGACCCCACCTTTCTCGTGAACCAAGGCGAGAGCGCTCCGAAGATCATACAGGTCAGCTCGCCGAAGGTCATAAATACCGTGTAATTGATAATCAGCTTGTTGAATGTGATGTCGCCGCCCAGGCAGTAGGTGAACATATAGCCTGCCACGGCATAGCGGAATCCGTTGAAGAAGTTCGTGCAGACGCCGATGAGGGTGAGATAAATCCAAGGCTTGTTCCTGAACAGGTCGGCGAACTGCTTGAAGGAGAATTTGTCGGCGCGTACCGGCTTGAGCCTTTCCTTCGTGAGCAGACCGCAGGCGAGGGTCATAACCGTGGCGAGACCGCCGAATATGGCGGCAACCACAGCGTACTGGTGAGCCTCGCTTCCGCCTATCATTTTCTGAAGATAAGGGAAGGAAAGCAGGGTTATGAAGCCCATTGCATAAGCGCCTACCATTCGGTAGGAGGAAAACTGGTTCTTTTCGTCGTCATCATCGGTCATCACGCCGAGAAGTGAGCCGTATGGCACGTTCACCATCGTATAGACCGCCATCATCATAAGATAGAGGGTGTATGCATAGATTCTCTTTCCCGTCATTCCGAGGTCCGGAGTGAAGAGAAGGAGGGCGAAGATGAGTCCGAGGGGAACGGCGCCGAAGATGATCCACGGGCGGTAAGTGCCCCAGCGGGACTGAGTGCGGTCCGCGAGGCTGCCCATAAGCGGGTCGGTAACCACGTCGAAGAGTCTTGCGACGAGCATAAGGGTGGCGGCGTCCGCGAAGGTCAGGCCGAATACGTTCGTGAAGAAGAGAGGGAAGGCGATCGACATTATCTTCCAGGTGATTCCTCCTGCGGCGGCATCTCCGAGGGCATAGCCGATCTTTTCGGACAGTTTGATTTTAGACATTGTGTATTCTTTTCTTTAATTGTGATCTGATTCTTTAATTCTGCTGCGCGAGTCTGCGGCAGCAGTCCCGGATGAGGGCGATGGTGCTTTCGTCTGTGAGATATACCGAATTCAGGCCCTGCTGCTCCTGAGCAGGGTCGCCGCAGTAGTCATCACCCTTCTGCCAGATATAGCTGTCGGGATTCTGCTCTGCGAGTCCGCCCCAGGTCCAGAAATTGATGCCGGCGAACTTTCCGCCCTCAGCCTTGGAGGCGAGAAGCCTCTCGAAAGCGTTCCTGTAATATGAGTCGCGAAGAGTTGTAGGGGAGCCCTTCGTGAAGACGAAGCCGTCGCGCGGGAACCCGAACTCCTCGAGTACCAGAGGCTTGCCGATGCTGTCAGCCGCCGCGATATGCTGATCGATGTAATCGTTGGTGTTGTCAATGGCATTCTGGAGGTCTTCGGCGAGAGTGTCCTTTGTGACCCAGCTCCAGTTCAGAGGCCAGATGTGCATCGTAAGATAGTCAATGTCAGGACATTCGTGAACCCTTATGAAAGTGTCCATCTCCGCCTCGCAGCCGAAACTGCCCTCGCTTCCGGTGGAAACCATATGGTTCGGGTCCAGAGACTTGATGAGAGCGGCGGTTTCGTACAGCCATTGGACGAAGGCCTCGCGGATCTCGTCTTTCGCGACGAAGAAACGCGGCTCGTTGCAGATCTGCCAGGAGAAGATCGCCGGGTCCTCGGAGTACGGTCTGCCGGTGACGGTGTTCACGCGCGAGACGACGTTTCTTACGTGCTCGGCGAACATCGCCTTGGCCTTTTCGTTCGTCACGAACTGCGAATTGCGCGCGCAGTACTCGCTCCATTTCGCATCGACTGTGCTCAGGGCCTTGCCGGCGCCTGCCCACTCGAGGTATTGGCCGAAGCCGCCGGACCACTCCCAGGCGTTGTTTATGTAGAGCACGGCGGACATTCCGCGCTTGCCGAGCTCGGCGAGGAAACGGTCGAGGCCGACGAAGACGCTCTCGTCATACACGCCCGGAGCCGTCTGCAGCGTAGGTTCGACCTTCGACATTACGCCGGCGTCGCCATCGGCGCCGACCAATACGCGAAGGTTGCTCATCCCTATCGCCTTCAGCGAATCGAGCTCCGCTGCAAGTCTTTCAGGGTCAGCGGCATAGGTGTCCGATGCGAGCAGCGGGCCATACCACATGTTGGTGCCTGTGAAATAATACGGGCCTTCTGAGCCTTTGTAGAAATGCGAATCTCTGACGTTCCAGAAAGCTGTTTCGTTTACGTCGTTGCAGGCGGTAAGGGTCATTGCAAGTGCAAGTGCGAGGAATAATCTGTGTGTCATACTATTACTTTGTTCTTCTTGTAAAGTGCACGGAAGTCGCGCGGGGTCGAGCCGCGCTTGGACTTGAATATGCGGTTGAAGTTCGAGAGATTGTTGAATCCGCTCTCGTAGCAGATTTCGGAGATGTTCTTCGTGGAATCGACGAGCATCCGCGCCGCGTATCCCAGACGGATGTCCAGAATGTAGTCGCTCAGAGACTTGCCGGTTCGCATCTTGAAGAAACGGCTGAACGCCGACGGGCTCATCCCGACTATCTCCGCCATATTGTCGAGTCTCAGGTCTTCGGCGTAGTGGTCGTTTATGTACTGCTTCACCTTGGTCACGCGGCGGCTCTCCTGATTTCTGGACGAATGGGCGAAAGAGCTGCTGGCCAGGATTTTATACGCGCCTTTGGAGAGTTCGTTCAGGATGGACATGAATTTCAGGAACTGCTGGAAATGGTCCTGCTCGGAGGCGAGGGTGTCCAGGTAGTGATAGACGCGCATTATGCTGTCCAGAGGAAAACTCAGTCCGTGTTCGGCGGCCTTGAGCATCTTTCGGATGGAGTCGAACTGATTCTTTTCCAGGATTTTGTCCCCGAGGAAATCGGGGGCGAACTGGATGGTGATCTCGCGTATGTCGGGACTCTGGCAGGTGCCGTTTTCCCAGACGTGCTCGAGGTTCTCGGCTCCGATAAGCGCCAGGTCATATTCTCCGACGGTCTCGATGCTGTCGCCGACTACTCTGCGGACTCCTGCTCCGTGCTCTACGAAATTGAGTTCGAACTCTCTGTGGCGGTGAAGGGGATAGGTGAATTCGGTTTTATGGCGTTCCGCGATGTAAAAACAGTCCAGGTCGGACAACTGGGTTATTTCAGTCAATACTTCGCTCATAAGTTATGTCGTTTTAGTTCGTGGTGGTTGATTATGCAAATATATAAATAATATGATACTTTGATAACATAATTTAAGATTTTTCATATGCGATTTTCTTTTTGTGCAGACTTTCCTTTAAATTTGTAGGAGTTAACGTTAAATTATGAACACTGAAACCAAACTTGCCGCCCTGCGCGAGGCTGTCAGCAGGAATCTTACCGAAAATATACTGCCTTTCTGGATGGAACGCTTTCAGGATGAGACCAACGGGGGCTTTCTCGGACGCATTTCCGGGGAAGGCGTCGCGGATCCGACCGCTCCGAAGGGGGCGATTCTGAATGCCCGCATTCTCTGGGCATTTTCCGCTGCATACCGCGTTCTTGCACGCCCTGAATACCTTCAGACGGCTACCCGCGCTTTCCGCGAGATTGCTGACCGATTCTATGATTCCGAGTTCGGCGGGGTCTATTGGAGCTTGGACGCCCAGGGGCGTCCGCTCGATACCAAGAAACAGATTTACGCCATCGGCTTTGCCATCTATGGTCTGAGCGAGTACGCCCGCGCGACTGCTTCTTCGGAGGCTAAGGAATTGGCGATAAGGCTGTTCCACGATATAGAGCAGCATAGTTTCGATACCGTGAACAACGGTTATCTCGAAGCTCTCACCCGCGAGTGGGAACCTATCGCGGATATGCGCCTGAGCGAAAAGGACGCTAACGAGCGCAAGACGATGAATACTCATCTGCATATAATAGAGCCTTATACTGCGCTTTACCGCGTATGGCCGGATGAGGACCTCAAGGAACGGATTCGGAATCTGCTCTATATTTTCAGGGAGAAAATTATGGACAAGCGTACCGGCCATCTCCAGCTGTTTTTTGACGACTACTGGAACAGCAAGCAGGATATGGTTTCCTACGGTCACGACATTGAAGCCTCCTGGCTGCTCCACGAGGCCGCTTCCGTGATAGGGGAGGACATCGACGAGCTGCTGCCGGATATTGTAAAAATCGCTGCCGCGGCTTCCGAGGGTTATGTCCCGGGCGCCGGAATGATGTATGAAATGCATCGCGGAAGCGGCGCCATCGATGCGGACAGGCATTGGTGGGTGCAGGCCGAGACCGTCGTGGGGTATCTTAACATCTATCAGCTCACCGGCGATGAGGATGCTCTGAACAGGGCCTGCGAGACCTGGGAGTTCATCCGCACGCATCTTGTTGATTCAGACGGCGGTGACTGGTTCTGGTCCCTCAAGGCCGACGGCAGCGTGAACACTGTCGATGACAAGGCCGGCTTCTGGAAATGCCCGTACCACAACAGCCGCATGTGTCTGGAAATAATCGAAAGAATCAGATAATTATGACATTGAAACCATTGTTTTTCACCGCCGCCGCATTGCTTCTTTCGGCGACGTTCTCCGCAAGCGCCAGGATCACTCTTCCCGAGCAGCTTGGTGATTATTGCGTCCTGCAGCAGCAGACTGCCGCAAATCTCTGGGGCCGCGCCGCAGCAGGTTCCAAAGTGACCGTCAAGGTTTCCTGGAGCAAGGCAAAATACAGTGTTACAGCCGATTCCGAGGGGCGTTGGCAGCTCGCGGTCGATACTCCAGCGGGAAGCTATGACCCGCAGACAATCACCATTTCCGACAAGGACGGCAGCGTGACTCTGCACGATGTGCTCATAGGCGAAGTCTGGCTGGCCGGCGGCCAATCCAATATGGAAATGCCGCTCATCGGCTTCGGAAACTGCCCTGTCGAGGGTTCCGCAGAGACTATCCTCAGAGCCGGGGAATGGAAGGGAAAGGTCCGCAGTGTGAAGATCCCCAAGACCGGAAACCCTGAACCTCAGGAGTTTGTGCAGGGTAAGTGGGTGGAGACCAGCCCGGTTACAGCGAAGGATATCTCCGCCGTCGCCTGGCATTTCGCCGTTACCCTGAATTCTGCTCTGGACATTCCTGTCGGTATCGTGGCCTGCAACTGGGGCGGATCTTCTGTGGAGAGCTGGCTGCCAAAGGAAGTCGTACATTCCTTCCCGGCCAATACCATTCCGGACGGTTCCTGTGAGCCGGTTATGAATCCGGGCGGCTGGTACGAGTGCACTTCTCCGTATGTGATGTACAATGCAATGATTTATCCTGTAAGCCATTATACCATCAGGGGCTTCATCTGGTACCAGGGCGAGACGAATGCCGGTCTGCCTCAATACTATCCTGAGAGGCTCGCTCAGATGGTCCGGATATGGAGGGATCTCTGGGGCGATCAGGAGCTCCCGTTCTATGAGGTGGAACTTGCGCCTTGGCTCTACGGCGGCGACGGCACTTCAGGCGCCCGCATCCGCGAGGCCCAGCACAAGGCTGTGGAGATAATTCCTCACAGCGGAATCGTCTGCACCAACGATCTTGCCTATCCTTATGAGAAGGATCAGATTCATCCTTGCCAAAAGAAGCAGGTGGGGGAGCGTCTGGCTCTGCTGGCTCTGAACAGGAATTACGGCATGGACGGTCTGGCCTGCGAAGGTCCTGTGTATAAGGATATTGAGATTTCCGGCAATACCGTCACCGTAAATTACAGGAATGTGTTATGGGATGGTCTGAGTCCTTGGCACGATATCGTGGGCTTCGAACTTGCCGGAGAGGACCGGGTTTTCCATCCGGCCAAGGCTGAGCGCAAGGATTTCAGCGTTGTGGTGACCAGCGACGAGGTCCCTGCTCCGGTAGCAGTCCGCTACTGCTTCAGGGATTTCCAGATCGGCAACCTCACCGGCTCGATGAATCTCCCGGCCGTCCCGTTCCGCAGCGATAATTGGTAGCCCTTTGCCGCTGCGCATCGGTTAGACTCTGAGCAACGCTCTGCGTTGCATCACTTCTATTATTCACTGGGGAGCGAACTCCCCAGACTCCTTGCTCCCATTAAGTTCTCCTTAAAAAATAACTTGGTACGTTTGCTCGTCTTTTTGGTCTAAATTTATTTGTTCATCAGTCGTGTACTCCAGTACACTCCTTCTTCACAAATAAATTTATCCTCAAAAATCCTTCACAAATTACCCCAACTTATTTTTTCATCATCACTAAGAGCTCAGATTCGGCATTTTTGTATCCCCCGGCCGGCTTCGGAATGTTTGTCCTCAGAAACCCCATCTTTTGAGGACAAAGTTTGAGTTTTATAAAGTTTGTCCACAAAAAGGCCTGGTTTTGGGGACAAACTGAAGAAAATCAGAGATTTGCTCTCAGAAAGCCCACCATTCGGCCTCTTTTCAGGCAGGGAAGTTTTTATATGTGTATGGTCAGGAGGTCATTGAGGTCGGTGAGGTAGTTG
>CAVFAZ010000019.1:0-17421 GCA_963620825.1 Kurthia senegalensis | reverse complement strand
TGGAGATTCTGCTTCTCGTAGCCCTCGTGCTCCTTATCTCCGCCATCTTCAATTACATTAATCTTACCGTGGCCCAGACCGGCAAGCGCGCCAAGGAAATGGCCACGAGAAAACTCCTCGGAGAATCCTCGAAGAGCATAATATACAGATACATAACAGAGTCCTTCGTCTTTACCGCAGGCTGCTTCGTGCTAGGCCTCATATTGGCCGCAGGTCTGAAAAAATGGTTCGAGGGACTGCTCGATACGAATATTGTATTGGCTGCGGATGCTGGCAGCATCGCAGCCGGACTGGGTCTGCTCGTGCTCATCTCGCTTGTGTCGGCTCTCCTGCCGGCCGCGATGATTTCGAAGTTTCAGCCGGTGGATGTCGTGAAAGGCAACTTCCGCCTGCGCAACAAGCTGGTGTTCAGCAAGATATTCATCGTCTGCCAGAATGTGATAAGCGCCGTTCTGATCGCCGTGTCGCTGACTATGCTGCTGCAGATGAGCCATATGGTGAATCTGCCGACGGGCTACGAGACGAAGGACTTGCTCCGCATCAGCACCCAACCGCTGGGCTGGCGCAACTCGGCTGCGAATATGGCTCTGGTCGACCGCGTAAGCAAACTGCCTCAGATTCAGCAGGTCGGATGCTATGCCGCGCCTCCTTTCGCCTGCGGAGCGAACGGAGTGCACATCGAGAACGAGAAGATGTCCTGGATGAGGCTGGTAATGCTCGACAGCACGGCATTCCAGCTGTTCGGATTCAAGGTGGTGGAGCAGTACAGCCAGCCGATCGTCGGCGAAAGCTGCTGGATAGCCGAAGAGACGAAACAGCGCTACGGCGTATCGGCTGAGAAGCCGTATGTCGGTGACAATCAGGAGTATAAGGTCTGCGGCGTCATCGAGGATTTCAGGGTGGGCAACGCTCTGGAAGAACCTATGGAGGACAGCCATTGCGCGGTGATGCTCCGCGACGGCAGCAGTGCCTGCTTCGGTCTGGTGATGAAGACCACGGGCGGTCACAAGGAGGCTGTCGAGGCTGTGCGCGGCGCGTGGATTGAGACGGCGAAGGAGTATCTGGGAGTTCCGTCCGAGCCGGAGAATCTTATGTATGTCGATGATTATCTGAACGATGCGCTTACAGGCACACGCAATACGATGAAGCTCGTGATGACCTTTATGGTGCTCGCGATTCTCATCTCGGCGCTCGGACTCTTCGCGATGGCGGTCTACTACACGGGCCAGCAGTCGCGCGAAATCGCGGTCCGCAAGATTTTCGGCTCCGATGTGAACCAGGCCGCGGCGAAGCTCTCGAAGTCGTTCGTGATAATGACGCTCGCCGCCATCGTCATCGCAGTGCCTGTCAGCATCTGGGCTATGCGCTTCTATCTCAATGGATTCTATAACGCGATCGGGTTCCCGTGGTGGACAATTCCCGCCTCCGCCGTGCTGACCTTCGTGATCTCATTCATCTCGATCGTCGCGCAGACGCTCAAGACCGCGCACGCGAACCCTGTGGATACGCTAAAACAGCAGGATTAGCACATACGTGCCAATCCTGCGTCCAATATAAGTTTGTCCGGAAAAAGCGGGGGTTTTACGGACAAACGTGTTGAAGTAACGCTTCGCGCTACGCGAGTAACTTCTTCACGATGGTCGAGATGACGCGGCCCTCGGCGAGACCTGCGAGCTGCTTCGTCGCCACGCCCATTACCTTGCCCATATCTGACGGCTTGCTTGCGCCGACCTCCGCGATAATCGCCTTGAGCTTCTCCTCGACCTCCGCCTCGGAGAGCATTTTCGGCAGATAGGAAGCGAGAACCTCGGCCTCGGCCAATTCGTTGTCGGCCAATTCCTTGCGCCCTGCGGCTACATACTGCTCCGCAGCCTCCTTGCGCTGTTTGGCAAGTTTCTGGATGAGTTTCAAGATGTCTGAGTCCGTGAGCTCCTTGCTGCCGCCTTCAGCGGTTTTGGCGAGAAGAATCGCCGACTTGATGGAACGTACTGAGTTGAGGCGGACGGTATCCTTGGCCTTCATCGCCTCCATAATATCCTTCTGGATCTGCTGTTCGAGTGCCATAATCTTAAGCTTTAATAACGCACAAAGTTAAGAAATTTCCGCATTGCCTGTCACTTCGCACCCCGGCTTCGTCACACTTTTTACAGAAATTTCTTAACTTTGAAAAATTAAGTCACAATAGTATGAAAAAGTTACTGATAACCACTTTGTTATGTCTTCTTGGCCTGTCATTTCAGACCTCAGTTAACGCACAGCCAGGTTTCGGCCAGGACTTCGGCCAGAACTTCGGCCAGGGCCAGATGCCACCCCGGATGGATGGGCAGAGGCCCGGCGGAATGATGATGCCAGGTCAGATGCCGGATATGGCCGGCGGTCCGGCCCGCATCCGCAGCCAATGGACAGGTGCCAGGGTTGCCTTTCTGGGCGATTCCATTACAGAAGATCCTCAGATTAATGTCACCAACAATACTTTCTGTAAATTTCTGGAGGAAATTCTGGGAATCGATGCCTACGTCTATGCCTTTAGCGGGCACCAGATGAACCAGATCATCTCGCAGGGAGAGAATCTGGAGAAAGAGCACGGCCACCAGGTCGATGCGATTATCGTTTTCGTGGGCACAAATGACTATAACGCGAATGTCCCGATAGGCGAGTGGTACAGCTTCGACACTCAGACCGCGAACCACAACGGCGTCACCGTAGAGCGCAAACACCGTACGCTGATTTACGACGACTCCACCTTCTGCGGCCGGACAAACACTACAATGAGTTGGTTGAAAAGTCATTACCCGGACAAGCAGATCATTCTCCTCACGCCTCTCCACCGCGGCAAGGCCAATTTCGCTCCGACCAATATCCAGCCTGACGAGACCTTCTCGAACGGTTGCGGCAGTTTCATCGACGATTATGTGGCGGCCATAAAGGAGGCAGGCAATGTCTGGGCTGTTCCGGTAATCGATCTGAGCAGCATCTGCGGACTCCATCCGCTCGCAGCTGAACAGGAGCGGTACTTCCGCAATTCTGAATACGACCTTCTTCATCCGAACAATCCCGGCCAGCTCAGAATGGCCTATGCTCTTGCATATCAGCTGAATGCATATCCAGCCAAGTTCCCTAAATACGTTGCCCTGAGTTTCGATGACGGCCCGAATACCAAGACCACTCCGAAAGTCCTCGATGTGCTCGAGGAGAACGGCGTCAGGGCTTCATTCTTTGTTATCGGCCAGAATATCGACAAGGCTTCATCGAAGGTGATGCAGCGGGCGTTTGATATGGGCTGTGACATTGAGAATCACTCATATACGCACTGCAAGATGTCCCAGCTCTCCGCTTCTGAAATCGAAGATGAGATTACCAAGACCAGCGAACTCATCGAGAAATACACAGGCGAGGCCCCGCGCTTCTTCCGTCCTCCGTACATTGATCACAACGAACTGATGCACAAGACGATAGATCTGCCGTTCATCTGCGGTTACGGCTGTGAGGATTATAATGCAGAAGTTTCAGCCGGGAAGCGTGCGGAGCGCATTCTTGAGAATGTAAAGGATGGCGACATCATTCTTCTGCACGACTTCGAGGGCAATGATGCGACTGTCGAGGCTCTTAAAACCATCATTCCTGAATTGAAGAAACGCGGCTTCGAATTCGTGACAGTTCCTGAACTCTTCGACCGTATACGCGGCGCAATGCCTAAAGCCCACAACGGCAAGATCTACACGAACGTTTACTCTACTCCGTTTAATTGATTTGTCTGTCAATTCCGCTTAAAAAGCATCGAGATGCCGGGGGGGGAACGTTTTATCTCGGCGTTATACTCACAAGCCTCGCCGGTCTTTGTGAATGTGACGCCCCGAAGGCAAGTCACAAGGTCTTGTTGTGAGATTCAGCGGATTGTTCTGCAGGTACTTCTGCACTGCGGCGATGTCCTTGTAGAACGGGGTGTCTTCGATGAAGACGGGCACGATGGCGCGGATGTCGTCGTAGATCTTGCGGGTCGCGCCGCTCAGGGAGTCCGCAATCTTGAGGCAGTCCACTGCCTGGGCGAGTGCGATGTACTGGATGGCGAGCACCTGCCATACGTTTTCGATGACCTGGGCGCAGAGCAGGGCGGTGTTCGTACCCATACTTACGATGTCCTGATTGTCGTTGTTGTTCGGAATGCTGTGAACATAGTTCGGCATCGCAAGTGTCTGACATTCAGCGGTCGTGGATGTCGCCGTAAACTGGCAGGCCTGCATTCCGTAGTTCAGGCCGAGCTTCCCGAGGTTAAGGAACGGAGGCAGGATGCCGTTGATGCGGTCGTGGAAGAGGTAATTCAGCTGCCTTTCGGCGGTCATCGCAACACGTACCATCGCGATTTTGACCTTGTCCTCTTCCAGAGAGATGTAGTCGCCGTGGAAGTTTCCGCCGTGATAGACGTTGCGGGTTTCCGGATCGATTACAGGATTGTCGCAAGCAGAATTAAGTTCCTCCTCAAGGACGCGGCGAGTATTTTTAAGTGTCTCATACACAGGGCCGAGGATCTGTGGAGTGCAGCGCAGGGAATAATAGGCCTGCACCTTGTGTTCGAATACCTTGGCATCGCTGTGGCCGTTATCATAAAGTTCGTGTTCCCTCTTCTGCAGGCACTTGCTGCCCTCTGAAAGCTCGCGCATTCTGGCGGCTATGACCTGCTGGCCCTCGTGGCGTCTGACTTCGTTAAGCGGCTGAGCCATAAGGTCATCGAAAGAGGATGCGATTTCATTCATCATAACTGAGGCCAGCGTAGCCCAGTCGAGAATCTGCTCAGCCTGGAACTGGTTCACCACTCCGATACCGGTCATTACGGATGTGCCGTTGGTAATGGAAAGTCCCTCGCGGATATGAATTTCGAACGGCTTCAGGCCGTTTTCCGCCATCACTTCCTTCGACTCTCTCCACTCGCCCTTCCAGTGCACCTCACCCTCTCCGATGAGCGTCAGGGCGATATGTGCCAGCTGAACCAGGTCTCCGCTGGCGCCGACGCTGCCGTGGCGCGGAATGAACGGAATGATGTCGCGGTTTATGAATTCCACGAGCAGCTTCACCACCTCAGGATGAACTCCCGAACGGCACTGCAGGAAGGTTCCGAGACGGGCGATCATCGCGCTTTTGGCGCAGATGTCGGAAAGAGGCTCTCCGGCTCCGGTGGAATGGCTGCGTATGATATTGTACTGCAAATCTTTAAGAAAAGCGTCATCTACTCTCCACTGTGCCATCGGTCCAAATCCCGTATTGATTCCATAGATGACCTTGTCCGATGCGAATTCCTTCAGGAATTCATAGCAATTCTCAACTTCTGCCATCGGGAGGTCTTCGAGGCGGATTTTCCTGCCTTCGAAAAGGACCTGGTAGACATATTCGAGAGTGAATACAAAATTGTTCTCCATATTTTTCTAAAAAATGATATTGAAATCGATGGTTTCGTTTTCGCAGAATGTCGCTTTCAGGCTGGCTCGGGGGCATAGAGTGTAACCCTCGGCTGCCCAGGCCGCGGAGTTTTCATTTTTCTCTCTTGCACAGAGAGGCTTGCGCGGCTGAAGTTCGATGGCTATGATGTCTCCGGTGCGAATGTAAATATAGCGGGTGGCCCCGGCAATGGCCTCGCGGATGGCCGCAGAGGATGCACCTGAGTGCGAGAAAATCTTTACGTCGTCGTTAAGCTTGAGTTCAAACAAGTTCCCGGGACGGTCCAATGTGACCTTGTTATACACCGGGAACGGCAGAAAAGATGTGTGGTCCAGACAGCTTGCGCAGGCAAAGCCGACTTCGCTGCCGTCGCACATATCCTCAGGGTAGAGCAGAACTCCGTAACCTATTCCGTCATAATACCTTTCGGCAAATTCTTCGCCTACGCTCCGTCCCGGCTTGCTGACACGTGCGAACAATACCGGAGTCCAGGTAAGACGGTTCACGAATTCAGGTATATAGATATCTTCATTGTCCCTTTCCCAGGTCGTGTCCGGCCTGACAATATATTTTCCTTCTTCAGTTCTGACTATAATGTTCATATCTTCGTGGAATTATGCTCTGAAATACTGTAAAACCTCACAAAATCCCCGTTCTGATGGCAAATATATTAAAAATACCTATATTTGACCCTGCTATTCATATAATTATGCTCGAGAAACAGATAAATATATCATATAAGGAGTACTCCGATCCCGAAGAACTTTCAGTTCAGGACCGCGAACTGGCACAGAACGCTATCGATGCCATCAAAGGGTCCTATGCCCCTTATTCCCACTTCAATGTAGGCGCCGCAGTCCGTCTGAAGGACGGGACTATCGTCCGGGGCGCCAACCAGGAAAACGCCGCATTCCCGTCAGGACTCTGCGCCGAACGCACAGCGATGTTCTCCGCAAGCGCCACTCATCCCGGCGTGCCGATGACCTCCATAGCCATTGCGGCCGCCCAGAGCGGCAAGCTCTGCCCGAACCCGGCAACTCCTTGCGGCGCCTGCCGTCAGGTGATGGCCCAATACCAGCTCACCGCCGGCGAAAATATGTCCATTCTGCTCGTCGGCGACGGCAGAATCCTGAAATTCAGCAAAGTCGATGATTTGCTCCCGCTGATTTTCGACAATATCTAGCAGCTGTTCCAGGCGTTTGAATACTAAATGAGGACTAAAAAAGATTTTTAGTCACTCTTTTTTTGTTTTTTATGTGAAGGGAGAAGCGTCTGGCAGTTTAAGATTTCGCTCAGCCGAGTATCAACTTTTCAAACCGACGTCAAGTGGATGTGCCTCTCAAGGCCCTGCAGCAGGTCCTGGTTCGCGTTAGCCTACTTTGAAAAGAGGCTGGCGCGACCGCATCCTTACTACAGGCCTCTCTGTGGCATTATGCTATGTCGACGGTTTGAAAATCGGTAGCGGGCAGCCGACTCGGCAGACTCGGGGACCGTATTGGACGGCGAAGCCGGCCGGAGAAATGGCCAAGGGGACCGGGGAGAACGCTCCCCGGTAGATGAGCAGATGGACCGTGCCCAGCGCGGTCACAGAGTCTGCCGGGGCGCGACCGCCATTGGGATTAACAAATAAAAAATGAGGGTGGCTATCAGTCCGAAGACTTTTTAGTCCCCTCATTATGGCGGCTTTTTGCGTTTGCCATATAATTTTCGCAACTTTGCCTAAACTTGATGAAACGTTTTACCGAAATTTAATCTCATATCTGTCCATTGATTATACAGATGAACAAGACAATAAAATTATCAGTACCCGGGGCGGTGGCGATGTCGCCGCTCTGGGCTTTTCTCGGTGTCAGCTGCGCCCCGGGCGAAGATGCCGCGAAGCCTCTGAATATCGTCTATATAATGTGCGACGACCATTCGTACCAGACGATCAGCGCATACGATTCCAGATACATCGAGACTCCGAACATCGACAGGATTGCCGCCGAAGGGGCCAGATTCACCAACAGCTTCGTAGCCAATTCATTGAGCGGCCCGTCCAGGGCCTGCCTGCTGACGGGCAAGCACAGCCACAAGAACGGGTTCACGAACAATGAGCACGGCATCTTCGACGGCAGTCAACAGACTGTGCAGCAGCTGCTGCGCGATGCGGGCTACACGACCGCTATGGTGGGCAAGTGGCACCTTGTGAGCGAACCGACGGGCTTCGACTACTGGGACATCCTCACCGGACAGGGCGACTACTACAATCCCGTGTTCATAAACAACGGCGAGCGCGAATGCGTGCCGGGCTACAGTACCAATATCGTGACTGACAAGGCCCTCGAATGGCTGGAGAACGGCCGGGACAAGAACAAGCCTTTCTGTCTTTTCCTGCACCACAAGGCTCCGCACCGCAGCTGGATGCCTGATCTTCAGGACCTGGACCTGTATAATGACGTCACATACCCTCTGCCGGAGACCTTCTATGACGACTATGAGGGCAGGGTTGCCGCCGGGCTTCAGGAAATGAGCATCATCAAGGATATGAACATAGTCTATGACCTGAAGATGGCGGATCCTGAAAACGAAATCCATACTCCCGAGAATCCTTCCCTGGAAAAATACGGACGCGACCTCTACCTGCAGAGCGGGGAGCTTCGCCCGGGCCGTATGACCCCTGAGCAGCAGGCCGTCTGGGACGCCCACTACGGACCGATCATAGAGAAGTTCAAACGCGACAGCCTCAGCGGGGACGCCCTGTCAGAATGGAAATACCAGCGCTATATGCGTGATTACTGCAGAGTTATCCATTCGGTCGATCGCAATGTGGGCCGTGTCTATGACTATCTGAAGGAACACGGACTCCTGGAGAATACCATCGTGCTCTATACGTCCGACCAGGGCTTCTTTATGGGCGAACACGGATGGTTCGACAAGAGGTTTATGTATGAGGAGAGTTTCCGGACGCCGCTTCTCGTGCGCCTGCCTGACTGCGTGAAGGGCCCGAGAGGGTGCGACATTGACGGTTTCGTCCAGAACATCGACCACGCCGCCACCTTCCTCGACCTGGCCGGAGCGCCGGTTCCGGAGGATATTCAGGGCGAAAGCTACCTGCCTATGCTGAAAAGCGGAAAGGACAGCGGCAGGAAGTCCCTTTACTATCATTATTACGAATATCCGGCCGAGCACGCCGTGCGCCGCCACTACGGCGTCCGCACGTCCCGCTACAGCCTGATGCATTTCTACAACGACATCGACGAATGGGAACTGTATGACCTGAAAAAGGACCCGCAGCAGATGCACAACATCTACGGGCAGCCGGGTACAGAAAAACTGACCCGGAGACTTCTGAAGGAACTTCACCGGCTCCAGGAATTCTATGATGACCCGATAGAAAGCACTCTGTAAAGAAGAATCACTTGACAGTCAGCGGTAAGGCCACGATGTACGGTTTTACCGCTGATTTTTTTATCGACCCATAGGTCAGATTTTTAGGCCTGGGGGGGGGTAAGAACTCTTGCATATGTCGTAATTTATGCTCATCTTTGTAAAACCCTAAAACGTTTAACCAGTGACAGCTATTGAATTTTACTAACCTGAAATTGCGGGGCACTGACGGTGCCGATTCTTCCCAAGTCTATCATTTTCAATCTGATAGTATAACATTTTCTATTACTAATAACACAGTTATGAATCCTAGAACTAACCAGAACAGAATTGTCTATTGTGTCCTGACTTTGCTTCTCACGCTGTTCGCGTGGACGGCACAGGCTCAGAGCACACTGGTGTCCGGCGTCATCAAGGATGCGCAGGGACCGGTTCCCGGAGCTTCAGTTCTTGTCAAGGGAACCCTGAACGGAACTGTTTCCGGAACTGATGGAACTTACTCGCTCGCAGTAAGCGAAAACGATGTTCTCCAGTTCTCCTGCATCGGCTACAAGTCGCAGGAGATCAAGTGGGGAGGGCAGAGTGTCATCAATGTAACCCTGGAAACTGACACCGAGCTGCTGGAGGATGTCGTGGTGGTCGGTTTCGCCACACAGCGCAAAGTTGACCTGACCGGAGCAGTCTCACAGGTAAAGATGGAGGATGTCCTCGGCGACAGACCTCTGACGAGCGCCTCAGCCGCCCTCCAGGGTATGATGCCTGGCCTTATGGTCTCCGGCTCATCTTCTCCAGGCCAGGAAAAGAGCTTCAACATCCGAGGAACCCTGTCCATCAACGGCGGCTCGCCGCTTGTTCTCATCGACAACGTCGAGGGCGACATCAATACCCTCAATCCTGACGATATCGAGAGCGTATCCGTCCTCAAGGACGCCGCTTCTTCCGCCATCTACGGAGCCCGCGCCGCCTGCGGCGTTATCCTCGTGACGACCAAGCGCCCGAAGAGCGACGCCAAGTTCCAGCTCAACTACAATTTCAGCCAGGGCTGGGAAAATTCTCTGACAAGACCTGTACAGGCATCTCTGGAAGACTACATCACCGCTTATGAAGAAGCCGGATTCTCATCCCAGTACTGGGCAGGAAACGGTCAGGTAAGCGAGTGGAAGAACCTGCTCCAGCAGTACAAGGCCGGCACGCTCCAGGGCGTCTATGACAACGGTATCTATCAGGCTTCGGACGGCAGCGTCTATTACCTGAAGGAAGGTGACGTGCAGGGCAACGCCCTCGATACGGGCCTCATTTCCAACCATTCCGTTTCTGTTTCCGGCGGTACGGGCAGAATCCGCTACAGAGTTTCCGGAAACTACAGCTACGAGGACGGACCTATGATCACCAGCAAGGACAAGTACGTCAGAAAGGCCATCTCATCCTTCGTTTCCGGCGATGTCACCAAGTGGCTCACCCAGGAAGTGACGATGTACTACACCGACGTGAACAAGACCGCCCTTTCCAGCAATATCCGCGACCCTTACGCCACTCGTCTTATCAGCTGGTATCCTGAGGGTTATATGCCTAAGGAGATACTCGGAACCACCGAAGACAAGATCATCGACTCTCCGAAGAACTCCTACCTGGTTTCCCCTACATCCACTTCCAAGACTTCGACTCCGAGAATCCAGTCCAAGACCATTCTCAAGCCTCTGAAGAACTGGGAGATCGTAGGTGAATACACCTATAACCAGAGCAATTACAAGTATCGCAACTATACGGACATCCTCGAATATGCCGATGTTCAGCTGGCAGTCAAGACCAGCCCTGCAGACGCTTCCAGAGATACCTATACGATCAATACGAATACGACCAAGTACAATGCCCTGAACCTTTACACCACCTACAATCTCGAGTTGGGAAGGCACAAGGCTACGGCTATGCTCGGTTTCAACCAGGAAAGCTACTCCTATTCGGCGCTGAACACCTCCATCGAGGGCCAGGCGGTTCCTACCGTTCCGTCCTTCGGCGGCGGTACCGGCACCAAGTCCATCAGCGACTCCTACTCGGAGTATTCCATCCGCGGTATGTTCGCCCGTCTGACCTATAATTTCGCGGACCGCTATCTGCTGACTATGAACGCCCGTTATGACGGCTCATCCAAGTTCCCGAAGGAGAACCGTTTCGGTCTCTTCCCTTCTGTTTCCGTCGGCTGGCGTCTCGGCAAGGAGCAGTTTATGGACTGGGCTGACAGCTGGCTCCAGGAGTTCAAGCTCAGAGCCTCCTACGGTTCGATCGGTAACCAGAACATCAGCCCTTACGGCTATGTGGCATCTATGGGCATCGCCGAGGGTACATACTGGCTGGACAACAACAACAAGACCACCTATATCACCACTCCTGGCCTTATCCGCGGAAACTACACCTGGGAGACCGTCACCACTCTGGACTTCGGTTTCGACCTCTCAGCATTCAACGACCGTCTGAGCGCGACCTTCGACTGGTACAGACGTGACACCAAGGGTATGCTTGCTGACGGTGCCGAGCTTCCTGCTCTCGTGGGAGCCAGCGCGCCTATGCAGAATGTGGCCGATATGAGCACGGACGGATGGGAGCTTTCCATCAACTGGCGTGACCGCATCGGTGACTTCGGATACCGCATCGGCTTCAATGTCTATGACCATATGTCGAAGATCACCAAGTACAACAACCTCTCCGGCTCGCTCAGCAACTATTATGTCGGTAGAGAGATCGGCTGTATCTATGGCTACAGGGCCGACGGCTACTATTCCATCGACGATTTCGATCTGGAGAAAGCCAAGGTCGGCACATGGGTTCTCAATGAAGGCGTTCCGAGCATCAACGGCTACAATGTTCAGCCGGGTGACGTGAAGTTCAAGGATCTCAACGATGACGGCGTCATCAATTCAGGCGCATACACGCTTGAAGATCCGGGCGATATGGAAATCATCGGCAACACCACATCCCGCTATCAGTTCGGAGGCAACCTCGGAGCTTCCTGGAAGGGTTTCGACATCAATGTCCTCCTCCAGGGTGTAGGAAAGCGTGACTACTGGCTCGGCGGAGCTGCCATCTTCCCGTTCGCAGCAGGCGGCGCAGACGGCGTATTCTGGCCTCTGTACTACAACCAGACAGACTACTGGACAGCAAAGAGCTACGATCCTGAGAGTCCTGACTATATGGTCGCCAAGAACCCTGACGCCAAGCTTTTCAGAGTTTACGGACAGGACGGCAATGCTGGATCCAACTCCAGAACCAGCGACGCATACCTTCAGAACGCGGCCTACCTGCGTATCAAGAACGTGACCCTCTCCTACTCATTCCCTACAGAATTGCTCAAGAAGATAGCCGTCAGCCAGCTTCGCCTGTACGTGAGTGTCGAGAACCTCGCCACATTCACCTCTCTTCCTAAGGGTTATGACCCTGAAAGTCTTTCCTGGTCATACCCGTTCTACCGCACCTGGTCGGTCGGAGCTTCCATTACATTCTAAAGATTCAGAGATATGAAAACAAAAGCATATATAGCAGCGGCATTCATTGCCCTTTCGAGCCTGTTCGTCGCCTGTAACGATGACTATCTCGAGAAGTTGCCGGTCACCAGTCTGACCGAGCAGAATGCCTTCCAGACATACGACAATTTCAAGGCGTATATGTATCCTTGCTATTCACTGTTCACGAACTCCACCATCCTGACGAACTTCTCGGGAGGATCATACTACTGGGGCGGACAGTGGGCGAGCGACTACTACGCAGGTGTCATGACAACCCGAGACAACTCGTTCAACCCTTACGCCTACCAGACCATCACCACCACGACCACTTCAGGAGCCTGGAGCTTCGGTTGGATCCGCAGCATCAACATTATGCTGAGCCATCTGGGCGACGGCAGCCTCACCGAGGCCGAGCAGCGCCACTGGAGGTCAGTCGGATATTTCTTCCACGCCTGGTGGTATATGGAGCTCATCTCCCGCTACGGAGACATTCCGTGGGTGAATAAAGTACTCAACGACGAGTCCGAGGAAGCCTATATGGAGCGCACTCCGCGAAAAGAGGTTGCAGACAGCATCATAACTCGACTCGAGTACGCGGCCGCCAACATCGGTGACTGCTCCAAGGACGGCGACAATCCTGTGACCGCTGACGCGATCAATGCGGCCCTGAGCCGTTTCCTCCTCCGCGAGGCTACCTGGGCGAAGTATCACGGTCTCGACGAGCCTTACACGCAGTACCTTGAGAAGTGTCTCACCGTATCGCAGGCTCTGATGAACAAGTATCCTACCCTCTATTACGGAAGCGGAATAAACAAATATCCGGCAGCCGGTTATGACGAGGTTATGACATCCGAGGATCTGACTGGAAAACCGGGCATAATCATGTTCAAACAGTATGTGACCGGTATCCTGATGCACCGCTTCAGTGACCTCGTTCACGTGGAGGCCCACCGCGCTGATGCCCCTCAGTACACTGTGGATATGTTCCTGATGAAAAACGGCAAGCCTATCGGAAACGCTTCCTCCGGCTTCAAGGGCGGTGAAGGCAAGGACCTCTGGGATTATTATTCGAACCGCGACCCTCGCCTCTACATAAACTTCGAACCTCCTGTACAGGCCAGAGTGACATCTGTCAACAACAATCCTGACAATGTCACCACATTCAAGAAATGGACATTCTGGAAGGCGGGCGAGACTCTTCAGGACAAGGGCAACTTCACGATTACCGATGAATATGTCCAGAAGTTCCGCGAGTACATCGACTATTTTGGTGCGAACGTTACCTGCGAAAACGGTACCGGTGACGAGAGCATTGGTTCCAAGAGGCTTCCTGGCCACAACTGGGGAGGTTCTATGTGCCACAGCGCCCCGAATATCACCCAGTACAGCCAGACGGACAACTATATGCGCTGCTGGACCGGCTACTTCTTCTGGAAGCATTACACGGCCTGGGAGGTCGGCAGCAATGATTACTACCAGACATCCGACAAGCCTATCTTCACCATCGAGGAAGTCCTGCTGAACTATGCGGAGGCCGCATTCGAGCTCGGCCGTTTCGACCAGAGCGTGGCTGACAAGACAATCAACCTGCTCCGTGACCGTGCGTCCGTAGGCAGAATGGTTGTATCCGAGATCGGTGCCGATTTCGACCCTAACCGCGACAAGGGTACCGCCGCCTGGACCAAGGGCTACGATTCCAAGACCAATTACGAGGTCGATCCTGTGCTCTGGGAGATCAGACGCGAGAGAATGGTCGAGCTTATGGGTCAGGGATTCAGCTTCTATGACATCAAGAGATGGCACAAGGCTCCTTGGTATGTGAACCGTCAGCCTTGCGGCGCCTGGATTACGGCAACGAACGTTCCTTACGGAACAGGTGCCTACACCGGCCAGTTCGTGGACTACAACGAAATCCAGAAGAACGGCTATGCAAGTGCACAGAACAACGATACCGGAAGCGGCTGGATCTACACCAAGTACGGTCCTCTGTCCACCGGAAAGGGCTGGCTGGATACATATTATCTCGAGCAGGTTCCTACCCACGAGATCAATATGAACCCTAACCTCACCCAGAACCCTGGTTACGAGGCGCTCTTCGGAAATTGATCTGAAGTAACCATATAATGAATGGACGGGCAGAAGCCAAGCGGCTTGCCCGTCCATTTTTTGTCAGATAATCAGAGACTTAAATCTCGTCCTTCAGCAGCGGAAAGTCCGGGTTCGGAATGTGGGATTCCTTCATAATGCCCTTGAGTTCAGAGAGAATCTCAGGATATTGTCCGCTCAGGTCCACGGTCTCACCAGGGTCGTCCGCGAGGTTGTAGAGCTCATATACCGAGTCGTCGCTGCGGACGTTCAGATGGACAAGCTTCCAGTCGCCCTTTCTTACGGCCTGTCTGCCGCCGAGTTCCTGGAATTCGAAGTAGAGATACTCGTGCTCCTTCTGCCCGTTCCGGCCTTCCAGTACAGGAAGCAGGCTTACGCCGTCCATTCCTTCCAGGGACTCTTCACTGGTCCCGGTAAGCTCCCGAAGCGTCGGCATCACATCCCAGAACGAGCAGATGAAGTCTGACTGCGAGCCGCTTAAAGTGTGGCCCTTCCAGCTGACTATCATCGGAACCCTTATTCCGCCTTCGTAAACATCTCTTTTATAGCCTCTCCACGGCCCGTTCGAGTCGAAGAAGTCCGGATCGGCACCGCCTTCGAGATGAGGACCGTTGTCGGATGAGAAGATGATTATGGTGTTGTCATATACCCCGAGTTCCTTGAGTTTGGCGATGATTTCCCCGACATAGACGTCAAGCCGGGTCACCATAGCGGCGAAAGTGGCGTGAGGGTATTCCTGTGAACAGTATCCTCCCGTGCGGAAGCCCGGACCGCTGTCAACGCCGTGATAAGGGGTCTCAGGGAATTTGCCCCTGAAGCGGTCTATGATGCTGTCCTGCGGTACGATGAGCTCTGCGTGCGGGATTGTGGTCGGGTACCACATAAAGAAAGGCTTGCCGTCCTTTACCGAGGACTCGAGGAATTCAAGCGCCTGACTGTGAATAAGATCCGGGATATATGTACCTTCCCCGTAAGGAACGGCATCGGTATTGTCCTGCAGGTCAATCCTTTCGGAATTGTGCCAGATGTGGTCTGCGTAGTAGCTGTGGGCGAGTTTCTGGCAGTTGAAGCCATAAAACTCGTCAATGCCCTGGTTTGCAGGGTCGCCGCTCGTCCCGATGTAGCCGAGCCCCCATTTGCCGAAGGCTCCGGTCCGGTAGCCGGCCTGACGCATATCACTGAAGATGGTGCTGATGCCCTCGGGAAGCGGGAACTGGCCCTCCGGGTCAAGTTCCAGATTGCCCCGGACAGGGGTGTGGCCGCTGTGCATACCCGTGAGCAGGCAGGAGCGGGACGGGGCGCTGACGGTGGTTCCGGAGTAACACTGGGTGAAGCGGATACCATTGGCCGCAAGGCCGTCTATATTCGGGGTGGAGAAGAACTTCTGCCCGTAGCAGCTCAGGTCGCCCCAGCCGAGGTCGTCCGCGAGGATGAATACGATGTTGGGCGGAGTTTCCGCCTGACGGTGACCGGAGCACGCGCCTGCAGCCAGGGCCGCGCCGGCAAGAATCATTGAGTCTAATGCGGTGTGTTTCATTATTCTGTGGTTTTCCTCAAAGATAGCGACTGTGCGGCGGATTTGCAATATGCGGGAGGTTTTGCAAATGCAATTTCTTTGCGCTTTGTCGGAGATTATCGCTAATTTTGCATCGCAAAAACGAACTTTATGAAATCACTGAAGGAACTATACAGGATCGGAAAAGGTCCGTCCAGCAGTCATACTATGGGTCCCAACAAGGCTGCAAAGGACTTTGCCCTGCGCCATTCTGACGCGGCTTCGTTCGAAGTGACTCTTTACGGGAGTCTTGCGGCTACCGGGAAGGGGCATCTTACGGATGTCGCAATTCAGGAGGTTCTGGAGCCTATTGCTCCTGTCAGCATAGTCTGGAAGCCGGAGGTCTTTCTGCCTTTCCATCCGAACGGAATGAAATTCGTCTCCCGCGACTCCGAGGGTAAGGTTACGGACGAGTGGACTGTGTACAGTGTCGGTGGCGGAGCGCTCTCGGAAGGCAAGGCTGACGACAAGTACGACACTCCGGAGGTTTACGATATGAACACTCTCGCAGAAATCCAGAAATGGTGCGAGGACAAGGGTCGCAGCTATTGGGAGTACGTGGATCTGTGCGAGGGACCGTCCATCTGGGATTATCTCCAGGAGGTGTGGGAGGCTATGAAGGCATCCGTCCAGGCGGGATTGGACCACGAAGGGGTCCTGCCGGGACCGCTGAATCTGCCGCGCAAGGCTCCGACCTATTATGTCAAGGCGACCGGCTACAAGCAGACGCTTCAGACCAGGGGACTCGTCTATGCCTATGCTCTCGCCGTGAGCGAGGAGAATGCATCGGGCGGAACGATTGTCACCGCGCCGACCTGCGGGTCGAGCGGAGTGATGCCTGGAGTCCTTTATCATCTTGCCAAAGGGCACGATTTCAAGGATATAAAGATCCTACACGCTCTTGCCACAGGAGGGCTGATAGGAAACATCGTGAAGCATAACGCTTCCATTTCCGGGGCCGAAGTGGGATGTCAGGGAGAGGTCGGGGTGGCCTGCGCTATGGCTTCGGCCGCGACCTGCCAGCTGTTCGGAGGAAGTCCTTCGCAGATAGAATATGCCGCTGAGATGGGTCTGGAGCATCATCTGGGTATGACCTGCGACCCGATCTGCGGGCTTGTGCAGATTCCCTGCATCGAGAGAAATGCGTTCGCCGCGACCAGGGCCCTGGATTCGAATCTCTACGCTTCCTTCTCTGACGGGAAGCACCGCGTGTCCTTCGACCACGTCGTGGAGGTGATGAAGCAGACCGGAAAGGATCTGCCGTCCCTTTACAAGGAGACCAGCGCCGGGGGCCTGGCCAAGAATTTCAAACAGTACAAGTAATTGTCTGTGCGAAAATTCTTTCAGGTTTTTCTTTGAGATCAGGAAATTATTCCTATCTTTGCACCCGCTAAAATAAAAGGAGGTGATTTAAGATGATTATAGTACCGATTAAGGAAGGCGAAAATATCGAAAGAGCTCTTA
>CAVFAZ010000018.1:0-11077 GCA_963620825.1 Kurthia senegalensis | reverse complement strand
TGCTCGAGGATGTGCGCTTCTGTGCGGAGGCGGGTGTGGACGGCGTGGTAGTCGGGGCCCTTACAAAAGATGGCTCTCTCGATGTCGATGCCTGCCGCAGGCTCGCAGAGGCCGCCGGCCCTATGCACAAGACCTTACACCGCGCATTCGACGTCTGCGCGAACCCTTCCGAAACCCTCGAACAGATCATCTCCCTGGGCTTCGACCGCCTTCTCACCTCCGGCCAGCAGCCAGACGCCCTGAGCGGCGCAAGCCTAATCGCCAGCCTGGTAAAGCAATCCGCCGGCCGAATAGTCATAATGCCGGGGGCGGGAATAAATCCCGCCAATATAGCTGAGATCCAAAGTCTTACAGGAGCAATAGAATTCCACTCCAGCGCCCGCGCCCCTATTCAGCACTCTACAAATGAAAAAGGCTCCGAAGCCTTCGGAACCCTTTCTGACCTTCGCACCTCCCGCGAAGTAGTCGCTGAACTTGTCGAGGGTACCAGTGCGCAGGGGCGGGATTGATAGAATTTATGGAATCGAAACAGAGACCGGATAATTCTCTATTACACTCTGTATTTTTCTTTTAAGCATAACACTTATTCCGTTCTGAAGCAGTAGCAAGAATACACTTATTCCACTTCGTTTGCAAGAAAAATCAACACTTATTCTCAAAAATCCAAATTCGGAGGTACAACTTTCAATCTTTTTTTTCACCTCTCCGTGTCTGCTTTTATGAGAGCATCACACATGCTCGACGACCGTTTGGCTACGGTCAAGTGCATCGAGAAGAGCAATTTGTATGTAATATGCACTTTTCGATGTTCTTAAGGACAAGGAAAAGTGCATTTGAAACGTTATCCGCTCTTCTCGATGTATACCTCTCATGCCGCTGCGTAGCGGTCGAACGAGAATTTACTTCTTCTCGAGCCTTGCGGCGAAGCCGCCGCCCGGGGCCATATGAACCGTCAAGCTGCGGGAAGCGTCAAGAGCAAAAGTCGAAACGGCGAAGTCCTTCGCGACGCGGTGAGCATTCACACCGTCCCGATAGAGCGTGACGGAATAATTGCCTTCCGGCAGGAAGGAAAGGTCGAGAGTAATGTCGCGCGCATTCCAGTCAGTCATAGCGCCCACATACCAGGTCTCCCCGCTGCGGCGGGCCATAGCCACATACTCACCGACTTTACCGTCCAGACCCACGGTCTCATCCCAGACAGTAGGAATGGCAGCGATGAAATCCGTGCAGGCCGTCTCACGCATATAAGCCGAAGGGGTATCGCAGAGCATCGTGAACGGAGCATCGAAAATCACATACTCAGCCAGCTGACGGCAACGCGTACCCTGACTCATAGGCTCATCATTGAACGGAGCATAATTCGAGCGGGTGGCATTGCGCATAGCGCCCTGGGTATAATCCATCGGACCCGAGTACATTCTGATATAAGGAATTGTCACATCATAAGTTACCTGATCCACAGACTTAGGGGCCCATTTCATCTGCTCCAGACCGAACACTCCCTCGAAATTGATCACATTAGGATAAGTCCTCTGAAGCCCCGTCGGCTTGTAAGCTCCGTGATAATCTATCATAAGCCCATACTTCGCCGCAATCTGCGCAGTCTTGACACAGAACTGAACCATCTCCTGATCGTCGCGGTTCATAAAATCGACCTTGAAGCCCTTGATGCCCATCTCCGAGAAATGCTTGCAGACACCCTCGATATCGCGGTTCAGGGCATAATACCCGGCCCAGAGAATAAGGTCCACATTCTTCGAAGCTGCATACTTGCAGAGCATAGGAAGGTCGATCTCAGGCACCACCTGCATCAGGTCAGCCTGCAGATTCACAGCCCAGCCCTCGTCCAGAATCACATATTCGATTCCCTTGGAAGAAGCGAAGTCGATATAATACTTGTAAGTATCATTGTTGATTCCCGAAACGAAATCCACTCCGTCAATATTCCAGGCATTCCACCAGTCCCAGGCCACCTTTCCCGGGCGCACCCAGCTCCAGTCGGCAGCGGCGTCAGCAGGAGTAGCGAGATTATACACCAGGTCGGTTGCAGTCAGGTCGCAGTCACGATGCGAAACACCGATGACCCTCCAAGGGAAAGTCTCACCTGCCTGACACTCAGCAAGATAGTCCGCACGCTTGGTGACCAGGGCCTGAAGCATATTGTGCCCGCCCTGCACGGTCTCGGCTGGATAAGGAGCCCAGACACCGTGAAGCGTGGAAGAAGCGTCGGCATTGTTCAGATACATTCCCGGATAATCCAGCAGATCCGCCTCGGCGATCACAACCTTCATACCCTTCGGTGCCTCAACCATAAAAGGCAGAATCGCGAGACGGCCCTCTCGGAACTGTGAAAGCGGAGCGTGCTGATACTGAGACTCGAATGAGTTGTCGAACTGAGCCTCGAAGCCGCTTTTCTTGGCGTTGGAATACGGCGCGAACATCATCCAGTCCTCAGGGAAACAGAACTCGGCCTGCTCCTCCTTCACGCGGAAGTCCTTCTTCGAATTCGAGATGAAGCGATACGCCACGCCCTCGTCATAAGCTCTCCACACGAGGCGGAAGTCCTTGAAATTCAGCGTCATCTCATTATAGCAATCGCGAACCTGCGAACGTTTGTAAATAGCGGCGCCATAGGTCTGATCGACCGAAGTGCGACTTACCTTGCGAAGCTTCGCCGCTCCGCCGTAAACCTTGCCGTCAGACAGCGTCATCGAAATCTGCGAAGGCGCAAGCAGCTGCACCCCGTCAACCTCCACCGTATAGGAAATCTGCTCGCCAAGCTCCACCGTCGCTTTCAGACGGCCGTCAGGGGACGCCACCGTATAATTTTTAGGGGCTGCGCCCAATGTAAGGGCGCTGCAGAGCGCCAATGTGGTCAGTAAAAGAATTCTTTTCATAATTTTATTATTATAGTATTCAACAAGATGCGGGGCCCGCAAAACACTTGCGAGCGCCGTTATCGTTTCTTATATACGACGAACCTGTAATCCAGCCCGCTGGCATCGTCGTGCTGCAGCGGGGATACGGATTCAGTGTAAAAAATCTGCGGATCTATCTTCGGAAAGAACGCATCCGCCTCAGGGACAGTGGTTTCCACGTGAGTTATATAGAGCGTGTCCATATCGTTCACTGCCGCACGATACACTGAAGCCCCGCCCATAATGAAGCACTTCTCCGCCCCTTCAGCCGCAGCGGCGGCATAAGCCTCTTCGAAACTCAGAACACAGCAGGCCTCCGGAATCGGGTCTCCCCCGGCATTGAGGACTATGTTCTTTCTGCCCGGAAGCGGATGCTTCGGAAGGGAGAAATAAGTCGTGCGACCCATAATCACAGGATATCCGTGAGTGGTGGTCTTGAAATACTGAAGGTCACCTTTAATATGCCAGGGCAGTCCTCCGCGAACTCCTATCTCATTCTTCAGGCCTATGGCCACTATCAGACACTTTTCCATATAACTTATTAATTATTAAACTGCTACCGGAGCCTTTATGGCCGGCCACGGGTCGTATCCCTCGAGGGTGAAATCCTCATATTTGAAATCGAACACACTCTTCACGTCCGGATTCAGCACCATCCTCGGCAGAGCCCTCGGCTCGCGGGAAAGCTGCAGATCCACCTGCTCGAAATGGTTCAGATAGATATGCGTATCGCCCGTAGTGTGCACGAATTCACCAGGCTCCAGACCGCAGCACTGGGCAATCATCATCGTCAGAAGGGCGTAGGAGGCAATATTGAACGGAACACCGAGAAAAGTGTCCGCGCTGCGCTGGTACAATTGGCAGGAGAGCTTGCCTCCTGCCACGTAAAACTGGAAGAGGCAGTGGCACGGCGGCAGCGCCATCTTATCGACCTCGCCCGGATTCCACGCGCAGACGAGCATCCTTCGCGAGTCGGGGTGGTTCTTGATGAGGTCGATGACCTGCGAGAGCTGGTCGATGCTGCGGCCGTCCGGAGCCGGCCAACTCCGCCACTGATGGCCATAGACTGGTCCGAGGTCTCCGTTTTCGTCTGCCCACTCGTCCCAGATGCTCACGCCGTGGTCCTTGAGGTACTTGATGTTCGTATCTCCGGAAATGAACCACAGAAGCTCGTAGATGATGGATTTGAGATGGACTTTCTTCGTGGTGAGAAGCGGGAAGCCCTTCGAGAGGTCGAAACGCATCTGGTAGCCGAATACGCTCTGCGTCCCGACTCCCGTGCGGTCAGTCTTGATGACCCCGTCGCGGCGGATATGCCTCAGAAGATCCAGATATTGCTGCATGAGATATTATTCTAAAGTCTTGAATGCAAAGATGATAGCCTCCTCGAACACTTCGCCCGGACGAAGAACTGTGGTAGGATAGTCCGGATGGTTCGGAGAGTCAGGATAGTGCTGGCACTCGATGGCCACGCCGTCGTAATCGTGGTAGGTATGGCCGTTCTTGCCCTGCGGGCAGCCCTCGAGCCAGTTTCCGGTATAAATCTGCACACCCGGCTGGGTCGTGGTCACCTCTAGCACGCGCCCGCTCTTCTCAGACCAGAGCACAGCGGCAGTCTGCAATTGGCCGGGCTCGGCCCCGTCGATAACATAGCAGTTGTCGTAGCCCTTGCCGTAGTTCAGTGCCGGGAAGTCCGCCTTGATGTCGCGGCCGAGCGGCTTCGCGACTACGAAATCCATCGGCGTGCCGGCAACCGGCTCTGAGTCTCCGACAGGGATAAGTGAGTCTGTAGTAGGCAGATACTCCGAAGCGTTCAGCTTGAGCATATGGTCGAGAATGTTTCCGCTGCCCTCGCCGTCGAGATTGAAATAGGCGTGGTTCGTGAGGTTCACGACGGTCGGAGCGTCGCACTCGGCGGTGAAACTCAGGCGCAGCTCGCACTCCTCGCTCCACTCGTAGCGGGCCACAACTTTCAGCGCGCCGGGATACCCCTGCTCGTCGTTCTCGGAATAGTAGAGAAACTCCACGGCATCACCGCTGATACGGCTCTCCCAGACACGGTTCTGGAAGCCCTCCGGGCCTCCGTGAAGGTGATTCGGACCGTTATTTATCGGCAGAGTGTATTCCTTTCCGTCGAGAGTGAAGTGGCCGAGAGCAATGCGGTTCGCATAACGCCCCGGGCATTTGCCGAAGCAAGGGCCGTCGCCTATGTAGAAAAGCGGATCATCGTAGCCGAGAACCACGTCCGCGAGTTTGCCTTCCCTGTCAGGCACGATGGCCGAAACTATGCAGGCTCCGAGCGAACTCAGGGTTACGCTTGCGCCCTTCGCATTGGTAATGACGTACTTGATTACGGCCTTGCCGTCAGGGGTCCTGCCCCAGGTTTCCTGTGTTATCTTCATATGGATGTCAGTTTAAATTTTCCAGAAATGCGAATATGTTCTCCTGCGTGGCGTCTTTCATAATGACGCGTTTTTCAGAGTCGAGCATATACAGGGACGGAATCGCGCGGACGCTGTACAGCAGGTCGGTACGTATCACGAAATCAGGATCGTAGCCGTTGTACCAGCTGTCCGGATAATAGTCCTGGTAGGACCTCCAGGCGTCCAGATCCTCGTCGATATAGATGTTCACGACAGCGAGCCTGCCCGCAGCGAGCAGCTGCGAAACCTTCTCCGAACCGTTCAGAGCCTCGATAATCTCCTTGCAAGCCTCGCAGCCCGGATTCGAGAAGAAGAGCAGCGTGTGCTCCGCTTTCACGTCATAGAGACGGTGCGTGCGCCCGTCAATGTCTTTAAAGCGGAAGTCCGCTGCCGGACTTCCAATAGGGTTCAGGGAACAGATCCTTGCCTCGAACCCGAGGGACTTCCTCCGGGAAGCCGGAGTCAGGTCTGAATCAGCAAGACGCTTTATATAAGCAAGATACAGGTCCTCGTTACGATACGGGGAATTCGGATCGTAGTAGTATTTCTCCATCACCTCAGCCATCTTGTCAAAGACCGTGGAGGCGGTATCCGCTTTCTGATAGGCTTCCGTGCGGGTGAAAAGTTCATCGAGGGCTTTCTGGCCCGACTTTATATCAGTCATCTCTGTGAGATAGACGAAGGACGCGAAGGCTTCCTCGAACTTGTCGGTCGGCACACCGTTCACCACCGTGGAATCGGCGCTTGGCCATATATCATTGACAGAAAGGAAATTATCCCAATAATGAATCTGTGCCCAAGCCAGACGCTCGTCCTCCTGGGTATATACCGACGGAACCTGGACCGTCGGGAAGCTCCGGGTCTGAATCTCAGCGGCTTTCTGCGTGCGGGTCCCGCAGCTGCAGAGCAGCAGAAGTGCCGCCGCAAGGGTCAGGAATCTTATTGGTTTCATCATTACAAATCTTTCTGCGAATATAGCAAATATTTGCTTACCTGAATCCCCCTGCCGAAAATCCTCCGGCAAACTTGTTTGGTGCTGAAAGAGTTTCTACATTTGCCGTATGAGGAGACTTGGAAAGTTGTTTTCGGCGGCGGCGCTTCTGCTTGGAGCGGCGCTGAGCCTTGATGCTCAAGTATATACATCCGGAGATAATCCCGGAGGCGTGAAGTGGTGGCAGTTGCGGACTGATAATTTCAAGATTATCTATCCCGAAGGGCTGGACTCTCTCGCAAGAGTCTATGCCTCACAGCTCGAACTATGGAGGGAGCCGATAGGGCAGAGCATCGGATTCACCCCGAACTGCGCTTACTGGCGGAGGATGCCGGTGGTATTGGAGGCCTTTATGGCCGACAACAACGGTCTGGTGTCCTGGATGCCGCGAAGGATGGAGCTTTACACTGTGCCGGACGCTTACTCCCCCGGAGCGATTCCGAGCGAGACGGAGCTTGCCATCCACGAGGGACGCCACGTGGCGCAGATGCAGCTGGGGCGCAAGGGAATATTCAAACCGCTCGGGTGGCTGACGGGGCAGCTTAGTGACGGAGTCGCCTCTGCGATATACGGCGGCCCGGCGCTGCTGGAAGGCGATGCGGTGGTGGCGGAAACGGCGCTGACAGCGGCGGGACGCGGCCGGACGGCCGATTTTCTGGAGTATATGAGGGTGAGTTTCGCCGGCGGCGACTACAGGAATTACTACCGCTGGAGATACGGGTCAGTGAACAAATATACGCCTGACTATTACAGACTTGGCTATATGACGGTCGCGGGAATGAGGTATTTCTGCGACGCGCCCGATTTCACGAAGCAGTTCTATTCGAGGGTGGCGGACCGCAAGTTCGCGCTGCCGCTTTTCAATCTTCAGAAGACCGTGAAGGGCGTGAGCGGAATGAGGTTCCGCAAGGCCTGGATGGAAGTGGCCGAGGGCTTCGGGGAAATCTGGGAGCAGGAGCGAGAGGCGAGAGCGCCATTCATTGAGACAGAAACACTTACGCATAAGCAGAAACTCTACGTCAGCTACTCCGGAAGCACCCTCGCGGGCGAACGGATTTATGCCGTAAGGTCCGGACTGTACGAACCGAGGACGCTCGTCGCCATCGCGCCGGACGGAAGCGAGGAGACCCTCTGCGCATTCGCGTCCAGCACCAGCGCGCTGCGCTACGACGCTTCGAGCGGGCGGCTCTGGTGGAGCGAAACGGTCCCGGACGAGCGCTGGGGAATGCAGGAGACTTCGCAGATAAGATATATCGAGGCGGCCGCTGACGCGTCCAATCCCGGCAAGACCAAGCACAGCCTGAAACTCAAAGGCCGGCATTACAATCCGGCGCCTGACGGCCAAGGCCGGCTTGCGGTCACGGAGTATCCCCTGCAGGGCGGCTCGGCAGCTGTGCTGCTGTCTGCCGCGGACGGCAGAGTGCTTTCCCGTTACGCTGCTCCCGACTCGATGCAGGTGGTGGAATGCGGCTGGATGAACGGTCGGCTCTATGCCAGCGCAGTCACCCCTGAAGGGTATGGAATCTTCGACGTGGAAGGGGGATTCAAAGCGGTATTGGACGCAAGTCCGGTCAAAATCAAGCAGTTGCAGACATCCTCGGACGGCTCGGAGCTGCTGTTCGTCAGCGACCACGGCGGCGTGAACGAGCTCTACAGCCTGAGCTCCGACGGACGCGTTATGCGTCTGACCTCCACCCCCTACGGAGCGGCGGACTTCGTCCAATTGCCCGACGACCGGATGGCTTTCACCCAGCCTGCGGTGGATGGAAGGATGATTTATACTGCCGCGCGGGACTATGCGCAGGAAGTGGGCGACTGGACGGGAACACGGCATCTGGACCTTGTGGCGGAAACGCTTTCTGAGCAGGAAAGAACGCTGGCGGCGGAGCGGCGGAACGGGAGCGGACGCGAAGCGGCCGGACGGAAAACGGAGGAGGGGAACGGCTCGGCGGCCGGGCTGAAAACGGAGACCTGTGAAGTGAAACGCTACAGTAAAGTCCTCAACGCCATAAACATACACTCCTGGGTGCCGCTGGGCTTCAGCTACGACAACGTGATGAACGCGAGCTACGATGAAATCTATGAGACCGTTTCGCCGGGAGCGAGCGTGCTCTTTCAGAACACTCTCGGGACGTTGAGCGGGCTGGCGGGCTACAGTCTGAAGTCCGGAGCGGGGTCGGAATGGCGGCACACGTTCCACGCAAACATCACATATACAGGCCTTTATCCCGCCATTGAAGCATCCGTGGACTTCAACGACCGGGACATTCTCCTTTACAGCAGGCAGAAGGTTTCAGGGAAGAGCCAGTCCATTTCTTCGCGTTCGCTTTCCACCCCGTCGGTGAACGGTCAGGTTAAAGTCTATGTTCCTCTGAACTTCTCGGACGGAGGATGGTATCGCGGGGTCATTCCGCAATTCAGTCTCAGAATGAGCAATGACATTCTCGACAAATCGCTCTCCATCTTCCGGAGAGTGAAGACATTCGGGGAGAATTCCGGCTATATGAAACAGCTGCAGGGCATCGAAACCGGCGACAGGAAATTCGTGAGCCGGGCGGTCGCCAGCCTTCGGGCCTATACTATGAGGCCGACGGCGTCAAGCGCCATCTATCCTCGGCTGGGCATCGGTATTGAAGGCGGCCTTTCCTTCCGCCCGGGGCTTACCGAACTCTTCACCCCGGTATTCTACACCTACATCTATGGCTATGTTCCTGGGCCGTGGAAGCAGCAGGGCATCAAGCTTACTGCCATAGTGCAGAATCAGTCGGGGAAAAACCTTCCGGGCAGGGAAGCATATCTTGTGACCACTCCGAGAGGATTTGCGGATTCTCAGGCGCAGAGCTACCTGACGAACCGCTACAGCAGCCATAAGCGCTTCACTGTGGATTATGCGCTCGGGAGCCTCCCTCTGGACTGGGCCGGACTCGGGCCTGTGGCCTATGTCAAGAGTCTGGATTTCGCATTGCACGGGGACCTGGGCTGCTACAGCGGAAACTATGCTTCCGTCTCGCCTGCAGCCGGTACGCTCTACAGTGTCGGAGCGGACCTCACAGTGAGGGTCGGGAACCTGCTCTGGGCGCCGTACGAATGCCATATCGGGGTTACCTGGTCCTACAACGGCGGTTCACTCTGGGCACCTCTCGGGACTTACCCCAATGCCCTGCCTTCGCGCAACTATTTCGGGGCTATTTTCTCCGCGGATTTGTGATTCTGCGGGCCCCTCGACAGGCTCGGGGCAGGCGGGTTCGGAAGGTGTAAAATTTTCTGACAAATGTGTAAAATTTCTTTACAGCCGGGGCTTTTACAGCCACCGGTAATATATTGTATATAAAGAGTATAGCAAGTTTGGCACGGGAGTCGTTACAAGTGGTGGCGAAAGTGAAAAGATATGAAAAAGTTTACTGCCATATTGACGATTCTCGCAGTCTCATTCAGCGCAGCGGCGCAGATAATGCCTGACGCTCTGGCGAGCGGGATAAAGGACAGCGGCGACACCGCAGAACCTGCTGCCGATACTATTCTGATACACAAAATGACCCTTCACGACTGTATGCTCTACGCTCTCGAGCACTCGACAGACGTCCTGGTAAAGCAGACAGAAACCGCCGACGCCAGAGTTGACAGGCGCGAAGCGATCCTGAAAACCTTCACCCCTTACGTGGAAGGAAGCACCTACGCCTATTCATACTTCGGCCGTAACATCGACCCTGAGACGAACACCTACGTCACCACGACTTCCTTTAACAACGGAATGTCCGTCAGCTCCGGCATAACCCTTTTCAACGGCTTCAGCGCAGTGAACAATATGCGCATCGCAAAGACCTCAGTCTCAATGGGTCTGAGCGCCGAAGAGCAGGAAGAAGACAAGGTCTGTCTCGCCACCACAGAAGCATTCTTCAACGTAATCTACTACACATCCCTTGTCGATATAATCGCCGAGCAGGTTGAGAACGCCAAAACCGCAGTGAAGCTCGCCACCCGTCAGGAGGAACTCGGCTCCAAGGGCCACGCCGACGTGGTCCAGATGAAGGCCGACCTCTCCGACCGCGAATACGAACTCGTGACCGCGCAGAACTCCCTGAAGGACGCGATGATAACACTTCAGGACGTGATGCTGTGGCCATTGGACGAGCCTCTCGTCCTCGATACGGACATCGAAAACCTCGCGCCGCAGACCAAGCTGCTCGACTTCGGAGAGATTTCCGCGAACGCCGAAGCGTTCATTCCGAAGGTAGCGATTTCGCGCGGCACGCGTGACAACGCCCGCCTGAGTCTGCGCTCGGCGAAGTGGGGTTTCCTGCCGTCGCTTTCGCTCTACGGCGGCTGGTCTTCAAGCTATTACACCTATCCGGGCAATGACGAATACATTTCCACTCCGTACTTCGACCAGATCAAGCGCAACGCCGGTGAGTACGTCCAGATCTCTCTGAGCATCCCGATTTACGGACGACTCGAAAAGCACAACACCCTCGCACGCAAGCGCAATGCTTACAGGAAAGCTTCGCTGGAGTACGACCAGACTCTGCGCGATGTGGAGAGCGAGGTTCGCCGTGCAATGCAGGAGCGTGACGGAGCCGAGGCCGCTCTGCTTCAGGCCGAGCGCCGAAGCGAAGTGCAGGACGAGGCTTACCGTCTGAATTTCAAGAAGTTCGACCAGGGTCTCATCTCCTCCATCGAGTATCAGACCGCTGCCGGAAACTATATGAAGGCGCGCGCCGAGCAGCTCAACGCCCGCCTGAAGTACC
>CAVFAZ010000017.1:0-7986 GCA_963620825.1 Kurthia senegalensis | reverse complement strand
TTCTCATCACCGTTCCGCTCGTAATGGAGAAGATCTACAAGTCTTCCATCAAGCCTGTGCTCGACAAGAAGCCGATGAAGATCCTCACCGCCATCCCTGGACTCAACAACATCATCTACAAGAAGATATGCTCCAAGATTATAGATACCTTCGGAGGAAACATCTACGAGTTCATCATGGGCGGAGCTCCGCTCAATCCTGAAGTCGAGAAGTGCTTCCGCAAGATGCACCTGCCGTACTGCGTGGGTTACGGTATGACCGAGGCCTGTCCTCTTCTCGCATACTCTGACTACCGTACCTTCGCACCAGGTTCCTGCGGCCGTGCCGTTGATTGCGCCGAGGTCCGCATCGACTCCGAGGACCCTATCCATATCGCCGGTGAAATCCAGGCCAAGGGTACGAACATCTGCGCCGGTTATTTCAACAATCCTGAGGCTTCCGCCAATGCCTTCACGGAGGACGGATTCCTTCGCACGGGCGACCTCGGCGTAATGGACGAGAAGGGCAACATCTACATCAAGGGCCGCAGCAAGAGTATGATTCTCACCGCCAATGGCCAGAACGTATATCCTGAGGAGGTCGAGGCTGTAGTGAACAGTCAGGACTACGTGGCCGAGAGCGTCGTAGTCGACCGTTCCTCCAAGCTCGTGGCACTCGTCTATCTCGACGAGAAGGCGATGCAGAACGCAGGACTCGACGCTGAAGCCATCTCCGACGTTCCTGAGAACATCCGCGTCAGCGCCAACCGTCTGCTCCCGTCATACAGCCAGATCGCCAAGGTCGAGGTTATGACCGAGCCGTTCGCCAAGACTCCTAAGATGAGTATCAAGCGCTTCCTTTATAAATAATCCCGCTCGACTGACAAATAGTCAGTCAATGCGCAAGTGGAATAAATTTTGACTTAACAGTTCGCGTTGCCCTTCGGGGCAGCGCGTTTTTTTATGGACGTGCGGCCGGTGAAGGATTTAAAAAACAGTTTGAAAATTTAAAAAAGTTAAACAATATGTCAAACGGTAAAATAGGTGTAACCACCGAGAATATATTCCCGGTCATCAAGAAATTCCTTTATTCTGATCACGAAATCTTTCTGCGTGAGATAGTTGCGAACGCAGTCGATGCCACCCAGAAGATGAAGGCCCTCGCCCGGAGCGGCGAATTCAAGGGCGAACTCGGGGACCTTAAGGTTCAGGTAGTCCTCGACGAGGATGCCAAGACCCTGAAGATCATCGACAACGGTATCGGTATGACAGAGGAGGAAATCGACAAATACATTAACCAGATAGCCTTCTCGTCGGCAGGGGAGTTTCTCGAGAAATACAAGGACCAGATAGGCAGTATCATAGGCCATTTCGGACTGGGATTCTACTCCGCATTTATGGTCAGCGAAAAGGTCACTATCGAGACCCTTTCCTGGAAGGATGGCGCAAAGGCCGTCAAGTGGACCTGCGACGGCTCTCCTGAATTTACTATGGAAGACTGCGACAAGTCTGACAGGGGCACGGTCATCACCCTCTATCTGGACAAGGACAGCGAGGAGTTCGCCGCCAAGGGCCGCATCAACCAGCTGCTCTCCAAATACTGCAAGTTTATGCCGGTTCCCGTAGTCTTCGGAAAGAAAACCGAATGGAAAGACGGCAAGAATGTGGATACCGACGAGGACAATGTCATAAACAACATCGAACCTATCTGGACCAAGGCCCCTTCAAGCCTGAAGGACGAGGACTATGACAAGTTCTACAAGGCCCTCTATCCTATGGAGGACGAGCCTATGTTCCATATCCACCTGAACGTGGATTATCCGTTCACCCTCACCGGCGTGCTCTACTTCCCGAAAATCAAGGAGAGAATGGCTGTGGACAAGCATAAAATTCAGCTTTACTGCAACCAGATGTTCGTCACGGACCACGTCGATAACATCGTTCCTGACTTTCTGACACTCCTGCACGGTGTCATCGATTCTCCGGACATTCCTCTGAATGTCAGCCGCAGCTACCTGCAGAGCGATGCCAACGTAAAGAAGATCAGCACCTACATCACCAAGAAGGTTGCCGACCGTCTGGAGGACATCTTCAATACAGAGCGTGCCGAATACGAGAAGAAATGGGACAATATCAAACTCTTTATCGAATACGGTATGCTCAGCGAGGAGAAGTTCGGCGAGAGAGGTATGAAATTCGCCCTTCTGAAGAACTGCGACGGCAAATACTTCAGCCTGGACGAGTACAGGACGGCCGTGGAGCCTCAGCAGACCGACAAGGACAAGAAGGTCGTATTCCTCTATGCCACAAAGCAGGACGAACAGTACGGCTTCATCGAGGCCGCGAAGGCGAAGGGCTACGACGTTCTCCTTATGGATTGCGAACTGGATTCCCATTTCGTCAACCTGCTTGAGCAGAAGATGGAGAACGTGAGGTTCGCCCGTGTGGATTCCGACAGCGTGGAGAACCTGATTCCTAAGGAAGATAAGGTTAAACCGGAACTTTCCGAGGATGACAGGAAGGCTATGGACGAGCTCTTCAAGGCAGTCCTTCCTAAAGAGAACGAGTATATCATCGAGGCCGAGAACCTTTCCGAGAACGAGGCTCCTATCCTTCTCACCCAGAACGAGTTTATGCGCCGTTACCGTGAGATGAGCGCCCTTAACGGAGGAATGAACTTCTACGGAACCCTTCCGGAGTCCTACAATGTCATCGTGAATATGGAGAATCCTCTCATAAAGAAGATCTGGGAGGAACGCAATCCTGAGAGCGGCCTGCTCAAGCAGGTGGTCGATCTGGCCCTGCTTTCGAACGGTATGCTCAAGGGCAAGGCCCTCGCGGACTTCATCGCCAGAAGCGCCGAAATCCTCAAGGAAAAGTAAAATAAATTTGGCTTTGATATAATTCCTGCTTACCTTTGTATCCCGATGACAAATCGGATACATATTAAGCAAGAAGAATAAAACCCTCGTCAGCACCCTTTGAAAAGGATGTGACGAGGGTTATTTTTTGTGTTCTGCCGAGAATGGGACCGGTTTCGTACGACTATATATAAACCATTAATAAAATTAACTTATGTCAAATTCTCCTACCGCCATTTATGATGCCAGAACTCTCGGCAAGGCAAAAATGACCGTTCTCGGTGTGCAGCACCTCTTCGCGATGTTTGGCGCCACCATCCTGGTTCCTGTAATCACCGGTCTTTCAGTATCCGCAACCCTGCTTTTCGCCGGTCTCGGTACACTGATTTTCCACGCCTGCACCAAGTTCAAGGTTCCTGCATTCCTCGGATCGTCCTTCGCTTTCCTCGGGGGGTATGCCGCTGTGACTCAGATGGGTATGGCTAAGGGACTGACTCTTGCCCAGTCTCTGCCTTACGCCTGCATCGGAGTACTCTGCGCCGGTCTGATGTACTTCATTCTTGCAGCCCTCTTTGCAGCTTACGGAGCCAAGAAAGTAATGCGCTTCTTCCCTCCTGTAGTGGTAGGCCCCATCATCATAGCCATCGGTCTCTGTCTTTCCGGTTCCGCCATCCAGAACTGCAGCCAGAACTGGTGGATTGCAATTCTTGCGATTGTCATCATCATCGTCTGCAACATCTGGGGCAAGGGTATGATAAAGATCATTCCTATCCTTCTCGGTGTGCTCGGTTCCTACTTCGTGGCTTCCATCTGCGGACTCGTGGATTGGACTCCTGTAAAGGAGGCCGCGTGGGTCGGTCTGCCTTTCAAGGGTGAGGACACTGCCTTCGCAGTATTCAAGAACCCTGACTGGGGTCTCGTCGTAGCCGCCATCATCGCGATTCTGCCTATTTCGCTGGCCACTATGGTCGAGCATATCGGTGACATCTGCGCCATCTCCTCCACCACGGGCATCAACTACCTCGAGGATCCGGGTCTGCACCGCACCCTTATGGGCGACGGTCTCGCAACCAGCGTCGCATCCCTCTTCGGAGCCCCTGCAAACACGACTTACGGCGAGAACACCGGCGTTCTGAACATTACCAAGGTGTTCGATCCGAGAGTAATCCGTATGGCCGCCGTCTTCGCCATCATCCTCTCATTCTGCCCTAAGTTCTCCGCAATCATCGGTGTTATGCCTGCAGCCACCATCGGCGGAGTCAGCCTCGTGCTCTACGGTATGATATCTTCAGTGGGTGTAAGAAATGTTGTTGAAAATCAGGTTGACTTCACAGAGTCCCGCAATCTTCTCATCGCCGCCCTCATACTCACTCTCGCCATCGGTATCAAATACGGCGCGAATGACGCCATCTCCATCGGCTTCACCAGCCTCTCCGGCCTTGCCATCGCAGCCATCGTCGGCATCGTTCTGAATGCGATTCTTCCTGGAAACGACTATGAATTCGGAAAGAGCGAACTCGGCGACAAGAGCGTGAACTTCGGCGGTCCTTTCAAGAAAGACAAGGAAGATAAATAAGCCTTAGTCCTTCCACACTTTAAGATACTCCTGCAGAGCCCACATTTCATCCCGGTACTTCGCCGCGGCGCTGAAATCGAGCTCTGCAGCTGATTTTTTCATCCTCCTGCGGTCTTCCTCCACGAGCTTTTCGACCATGTCGCGGGTCATCGAGCGGATGACCGGGTCCTGAAGCACGGCGGCCAGATCGGCCTTCACGTGGCCGTCAACATAGGCAGAGGTGTCCGGGCGGCGTGAATCCAGTCCGAGATCCACGGAAATGCGTCCCTTGCCGAGATTCGTCGGGTCCGGAATGAAGGTCGGGTCCTCCCACGAAGTCGGGGCGCTGAGACGGTTGACTCCATTGGCAAGCCTCGGCTTGCCTTCGTCCTTTTTGCCTCCGAGCTCCGCCGCGAGCACGTTGTGCTTGATTTCCACCTGTGTAGGGGTGATGTGGTGCAACTCGTTGTATTCTATCTGCTTGGCTCTGCGGCGATTGGTTTCGCGGATGGTCTCCTCCATCGAGCCGGTGATCTTGTCGGCGTACATTATGACGAGACCGTTCACATTGCGCGCAGCGCGTCCGGCTGTCTGCGTGAGAGCGCGCGGAGTGCGCAGGAAACCTTCCTTGTCCGCATCCAGAATCGCGACGAGCGAGACCGTCGGAATGTCGAGCCCCTCGCGCAGCAGGTTCACTCCGATCAGCACGTCGAAGAGCCCGTTCTTGAAGTCCTCGATTATCTCCACGCGCTCGGAAGTGTCTATGTCAGAGTGCATATAGCGGCTGCGCACGCCGATTCGCGCCATATAGCCGTCGAGCTCCTCCGCCATCCTTTTCGTGAGCGTCGTGACGAGCACGCGCTCGTCCAATTCGGCCCTCTTTCTTATTTCTTCCACCAGGTCGTCCACCTGGTGTTCGATAGGCCTGACCTCGATAGGCGGGTCCAGAAGGCCTGTCGGCCTTACCACCTGCTCCACCACCAGACCGTTGGATTTCTCCAGTTCGTAGTCCGCAGGGGTGGCGCTGACATAGACCTTCTGGCCTGTGATGGCTTCGAACTCCTCGAAGGTCAGAGGACGGTTGTCGGAAGCTGCAGGAAGGCGGAATCCGTAGTCCACAAGCACTGCTTTGCGGCTGTGGTCGCCTCCGAACATCGCCCGGACCTGGGGGAGCGTGACGTGGCTTTCGTCTATGAAGGTGATGAAATCCTTCGGGAAATAGTCTATCAGACAGAACGGCCTCTGGCCAGGCTTGCGCCCGTCGAAATAGCGGGAATAGTTCTCGATTCCCGGACAATACCCCATTTCCTTTATCATTTCCAGGTCGTATTCCACCCTCTGTTTCAGGCGTTTGGCCTCAAGGGCCTTGCCGATGCTCTCCAGATATTCCATCTGCTGCACGAGGTCGTCCTGGATATGGCTGACCGCAGCGATGCTGCGCTCCTTGGTGGTCACGAAATTGTTCGCCGGATATATGGAAATCTCGTCTATCTGCTCTATGACGGCTCCGGTAAGGGGCTCTATGATGCTCAGGCTATCGACCTCGTCTCCGAAGAATTCGATTCTGACCGCATCGTCGCCTCCCGCGAGGAATACGTCCACGGTATCGCCTCTGACTCTGAAGGTTCCGCGTTTGAAATCGGCCTCAGTGCGGGAATACAGGGCATCGACCAGCTGATAGAGAAGGCGGGTCTGACTGCGCTGCTCGCCCCGTTTAACGATTACAGTCTGTTCGTGGAAATCTTCAGGGTTTCCGATGCCGTAAAGACAGGATACAGAGGATATTACGATGACGTCCCGCCGACCGCTCAGCAGGGCTCCGGCAGCGCTCAGACGCAGTTTTTCTATCTGGTCGTTGATGCTCAGATCCTTTTCTATAAATGTGTCCGTGGAAGGGATATAGGCCTCCGGCTGGTAATAATCGTAATAGGACACGAAATATTCCACGGCATTGCTCGGGAAGAAGGCCTTGAATTCTCCGTAGAGCTGGGCGGCGAGAGTCTTGTTGTGGCTGAGAATCAGGGCGGGACGCTGCAGCTTCTCGATCACGTTGGCCATCGTGAAGGTCTTGCCCGACCCCGTCACGCCGAGCAGCGTCACGTCCCCGACGCCGCCGCTGAGGGCGTCGCAGAGCTGTCTGATGGCTTCCGGCTGGTCGCCGGACGGCTTGTATGGGGAATCGAGCTTGAATTTCATATCCGCAGTCTTCCGCCGCCTGCTTCCGGCGGAAACATACAAAGATACGCTTTCTTTATGAGAATCTCATCCTTCTGTAACTTTCTTGCCATACGCCCGGTTTCCTGCGGCCTTTTTTGTATATTTGTCCGGTTTAACGGAAATCTTTATGACACGTTCAGAAAAGGCATACAATCTATTTAAAGAGGGTTACAACTGCTGCCAGGCGGTGGTGCTCGCATTCAGCGATTTCATTGCAGCTCAGGGCGGTCCCGACGGAAAGACGCTCGCAACCCTGTGCTCCGGCTTCGGCGGCGGAATGGGCAGGATGCGCGAAGTCTGCGGCACGGTCTCAGGAATGACCGTTCTCGCCGGTTTCATCTGCCAGGCAGCCCTCGGCGACAAGGCCGCCAAGGCGTCCAATTATGCTCTGGTCCAGGCTTTTGCGGCCCGCTTCCGCGCGGCCAATGGCTCCATCATCTGCCGTGAGCTCCTCGGACTTTCGACTCCGCCGCACACTGACGGGGCGGGATTGGCCGGAACGGCCGCAGAGAAGAATGTTGACAGTCCGGTGCCTTCCGACAGAACGCCGGAGTATTACAAAAAGAGGCCTTGTGCGGAGCTCTGCGCTTTCGCCGCCTCGATAGTTGAAGATTATCTGAAAGAAAACGGATATGGAATTTCTTAAAACTGATATTGAAGGACTTATGATTCTGCGCCCTCGCGTATTCGAAGATGCTCGCGGGTATTTTTTTGAGTCTTTTTCCCAAAGGGAGTTTGATGCGGCCGTGCCCGGCGTTCGCTTTGTGCAGGACAATGAGTCCCGTTCTTCCTACGGCGTGGTCCGCGGGCTTCATTTCCAGAAGGCACCTCACGCGCAGGGAAAACTGACCCGTTGCGTACGCGGGCGTGTGCTGGATGTGGCTGTGGATCTGAGGGAGGGGAGCGCGACTTACGGAAAGTACGTGGCCGTGGAGCTTTCGGAAGAGAATCACCTCCAGTTCTGGATTCCTGCGGGTTTTGCCCACGGTTTTTCGGTTCTTTCCGAGGTCGCTGTTTTCCAATACAAATGTGACGAGTTCTATCATCCCGAGACCGAGGACGGCTTCAATCCGCTGAGCCCCGCGCTGGGAATCGACTGGCAGGTTCCGGCAGCAAATATGATACTCTCTGAAAAAGACCGATTTAGACGGAATTTAGAGTTCTGATAGTTCTCTGTGGGCTCCTGGACCCGCTTTTAATCAGGGGTTGCTGTGGCCGCCGCGGGCGAAAAATATTGAAAAAAGTTTAAAAAATACTTGGAGTATTCAAAGATTCATCCTACCTTTGCAATCCCAAAACGGAGGACTCGTTAGCTCAGTCGGTAGAGCATCACACTTTTAATGTGGGGGTCTCGGGTTCGAGCCCCGAACGGGTC
>CAVFAZ010000016.1:0-15009 GCA_963620825.1 Kurthia senegalensis | reverse complement strand
CCGCCGAAGGCCTCGACGTCTATATGGTCACCCCGGACAAGGACTACGGCCAGCTCATTGACCGCACCATCTTCCAGTACAAGCCCGGCAAATCCGGCAACGACAATGAAATAATCGACATAAAGGGCATCTGCGGACGCTACGGAATCGAGAGTCCTCTGCAGGTCATCGATATGCTCACCATCTGCGGCGATGCAGCGGACAACGTTCCCGGCGTAAAGGGCGTGGGCGAAGTCGGCGCCGCCAAGCTCATCTCCAAATACGGCAGCGTAGAGAATATCTACGACCATATCGGCGAACTCAGCGCCCGCCAGCAGGCGATGTTTCTCGAAGCGAAAGACCACATCGCCCTCAGCAAAGACCTTGTGACCATCAGAACGGATGTCCCCGTCGAGGCCCCGACCGAGACGATGAGACTCGATATGAACTTCAGCCCCGCTCTCGCCGACCTCTTCGAAAAATACGAATTCAACTCGCTCCGCCGCCACATTCAGCACATCTCCCGCGAACCGAAGCGAGCCGCCAAGCCTCAGACTGTCAGTAAGATAAATATTCTCCCGGCCGCGACTTTCGCGGCCAATCCGGAATTGGCCGGAGGCCGCTGCGCAATTAAGATCAACGCTGCGGGAACGGGGATTTTCGCTCAGGTCACGGGAGCGGAGCTCTGCTTCGAGCAGAACGGGGAACTGACGGTGAGCCGCGGCGCCCTCGAGGATTTCCGGCAAGTGCTTGAGGACGAGCGGGTAAGCAAGTGCGGCACCGACCTCAAGCTGCAGCTCAGCCAGCTCGCGCACGCAGGTGTGGAACTCAGAGGCAAGCTTCTGGATATCAGCCTGATGCACTATATCCTTAACCCTGAACGCAGTCATTCCCTCGATATTCTGGCCCAGAGCTACCTGGGCATAAGCCTCGACAGTCAGGCGGAGGCAGGAGGGTCTGTCGGAAGCCTTTTCGGCGATGAGGAAGTCCCTGAGCAGCAGACGGATGACTCCCAGCAGCTCGCCGCTATGCTCCGGCTCAGCTACAGGCTCGAGGAGGAACTGCAGAACGCCGGGACCAAAGACCTTTACGACCGCATCGAAGAGCCTCTGCTCAAGGTACTTGCGCGGATGGAGCGAAACGGCGTGAAAGTCGATCTCGCTTCACTTGGCGAATACTCCGGAATGCTGCGCGAAGAAATAATCAGACACGAGAACACCGTACGCGAATTGGCCGGGGAACCCGACCTCAATGTCTCCTCACCCAAGCAGGTCGGAGCGGTCCTCTTCGAGAAGCTCGCGCTCGACCCGAAGGCGAAAAAGGGGGCGCGGGGCGCCTGGAGCACCGACGAGGAGACTCTGCTCGCGCTCGCCGACCGCAGCCCGATCATCGGCGAAATCCTCGAATACCGCGCTGCGAAAAAGCTTCTCTCGACCTATATCGAACCGTTCCCGAGCTACGTCTCTCCGCTCGACGGACGCGTGCATACCACGTTCAATCAGGCGCTTACCGCCACCGGCCGACTCTCGTCGTCCAATCCCAACCTCCAGAATATCCCTATCCGCACGGAGCGGGGCAAGGAAATCCGCAAGGCCTTCACGGCTTCAAGGCAGGATTGGCTGATTATGTCAGCCGACTATTCGCAGATCGAACTGCGCATTATGGCTCACCTCAGCTGCGACAGGCACCTTATCAGCGCTTTCCGCGCGGGTGAGGACGTGCACAGGGCTACGGCGGCGAAGATTTTCGGAGTTTCCACCGATGCTGTTACGGGCGAGCAGCGCCGCATCGCAAAGACCGCGAACTTCGGGATAATGTACGGAATATCGGCCTTCGGACTGGCTCAGAGGCTGCATTGTCCGCGAAGCGAGGCGAAGAAAATCATAGACGACTACTTCCTCTCCTTCCCGTCGATCCGCTCGTTCATCGACGAGACCGTGACCGCCGCACGCGAGAGCGGATACGTCGAGACCCTTTTCGGCCGCCGCCGCTACCTGCCGGACATCGACTCGAAGAACGTTACGGTGCGGTCCCTTGCCGAACGCAATGCGGTCAACGCCCCTATCCAGGGCACTTCGGCGGACATCATCAAGCTCGCGATGATTGCGATCGACCGCCGTATGCGCGAGGCCGGTCTGCAGGCGATGATGGTGCTGCAGATACACGACGAATTGCTCTTCGAGCTGCCTCCGTCTGAGCTGGAGATGCTTCGGAACATAGTCGTGGAAGAAATGGAAAACGTTGTGGAACTGTCAGTTCCGCTCACAGTAGAATGCAGTTATGGAAAAAATTGGCTCGAATCGCATCAATGATCTGGTGAAGATGGCCATTGCGGGTGACGGCAATGCCTTCACGGCCCTCTGGGACGAGTATATCACCTCGCTGCGCGCGCTCATCAAGTCCTGGCAGAAGAACCTCGACGACCTCTACGTGGATGACATCTGTTCGCGCAGTTTTGAGAAAGCGTTCAGACAGATAAGCACTTACGACCCGAAGAAAAGCCAGTTCTTCACCTGGCTGCGCACCATTGCGCGCAATACGACCTTCGACCTGCTCTCCGAGGAGCGCCGCCGCCGCGACCTGATGGTGTCAATGGATGATGACGGCGGCAGCACATCGTCGGTCGAAACCATTCCGGACGGGGTAGAGTCCCCGCTTGACAGCATAATCCGAGGCGAAGACCAGGTCGAGACGGAGAAGTATATTGCCCGTCTTTCGCCTCTGTATCAGGATGTTGCGCGCAAGCGCCTCATCGAGGGGATGCCGTACAAGGAAATCGCGGCCGCCACGGGACTCGAGCTCAATACCGTCCGCACCCGCATCCGCCGCGCGAAGGCGTTCATCGAGAATATGCGCTCGGACGAGGAGGAAGACGTCTGAGAGGACTTCGTCCAATGATTGGCCGCAAGGCCCGATGGATTATTGGCCGCAAGGCCGCGTAAATTGTTGACTATATGGAATTCATTGATTTTGAAAATATTGTGCGCGCGGAGTTTCCCTTCGTGAGCGGGGAGCAGGTGGAGCGGTTCCGCAGGATGGATGCACTGTACCGCGACTGGAACTCGAAGATAAACGTCATCTCGCGTAAGGATATTGACGGACTTTATGAGCACCACGTGCTTCATTCTCTGGGGATTGCGGCTTATCTGCACCGGAACCGCCCGGAGGTTTTCGCCTCTTTGTGCGGGCTCGATGGGACGGCTCCCTCCAGGCCTGTGCAGATTCTGGACCTTGGCACCGGGGGAGGCTTTCCGGGCATTCCTCTCGCGGTTCTGATGCCCGGAGCGCACTTTGTTCTGTGCGATTCCATCGGAAAGAAGCTGAAAGTGGCTTCGGAAGTCGCTGAGGCTCTGGGACTTGGAAATGTGGAATTCGCGAATGCGCGCGCTGAGAGTCTTCCGCAGACTTTCGATTATGTGGTTTCGAGGGCCGTGACTACGCTGGAGCAATTCTATCCCTGGGTGCGCGGGAAGTTCTCGCGGAGCATCCTGTATCTGAAAGGCGGGGACATCAATGAAGAAGTTTTTACGATGATGCAAAGGTTCAGTCTGAAAAAAGGCTCTGTACATTGCTGGAAGATAGATACTTGGCTTAGAGAAGAATATTTTGCAGAAAAATTTGTGATAGAAATTGAAAATGACTAACTTTGCAGTCCTTTTGAGTTTAATGCGAAAAAATATAAAAATTCAAGATAATGAAAAGAACATTTCAACCTTCCAACCGCAAGCGTGTGAACAAGCACGGCTTCCGTGAGCGTATGAGCTCTGCCAACGGCCGTCGCGTTCTGGCTTCCCGCCGTCGTCACGCACGCAAGAAGCTCACCGTTTCATCCGAGGATAGATGGTAGTCTTTTAGCAAATCTTTGTGTTTGCTTTGAAACCGGCAGTGAATCCCTTCACCGCCGGTTTTTATTACTTCGGCGCCGCGATGCGGCAGCGGGCGAGGCGGGCGGCGTCGGTGGGGTCGAGGATGCCGGCTGAGGCGAGAGCTTCGACCGAGAGCTGCTCCGGGCGGTGGTTTTCGCGGTAAAGCACTATGCTGTGGGCGGCTGATCTGCTGCCGATGTAAGGGTGAGCGGCGAGAGCCTCCTCCGGCAGAGTCCACAACGCATAAGGCTCTGACGGACCGACAGTTATAAGGTCGGCCAGGCCCCGGAACTTCTCCTCATCGAAATTTCTTATGTCCATAAGCTGCTCCGGATAGGAGTAGCCGTGGAGTTTTTCTCTGTACTCTACCATCTTCGTGGCGAAATATCCGCCTATGCCGGGCAGGCTGTCGAAAGCGGCCGAGTCTGCGGCATTTATATCCACTTTCGGAATCAGGATATACGGTTCAAGCCTTTGGAAGACCGAATCCGAAACCACATAGGATTTCGCGAAATCGGAGCTCCTGCGGAAGCGCCCTCCCTTCTTGCGGAATGCATCTATAGAAAGGGCCTGTTTCTCGCTGAATCCCAGTCTCTGCAAATCCGTGACGCTCACGATGTTGGGGTCGAAAGGGAAACTCTCGACACGCTTTTCCCGCTGCTTGAGATAAATCCGGTCCGCAGCCTCGGAATGCTGCGCGTTCCTGCGCACCGCCATACCGCCTTCGCCGTTCCCATTCTCCCGGCCGGCCTTGTGGCCGAATCCGGAAGACGCGGAATCAGAGCAGGACCTGCCGATGGAAGCGGCCGGAGAGATTCCGTCTTCGGGGATGGGTGGCACGGGGTATTGGACGCTTTCAGCGGCCAGGATACGCCTCGCGAGCGCCTCGTCTGTCACATAGACGGTGTCCGGTGCGTCGCGGTTGGCGATGAGCTGCGCCACCGCCGAGCTGTTTACGAAAAGTGCCGCCTGATAGCCGATCACCAGGAACGTGATGGCGACGGCGCCGATTCTAAGAGATGTGCCTAAGCTTTTCTTTTCTTCATAAGTCTCTGTCTGTGAAGCCTTTCTCTTTCTCCTCATACTCTTCTTCCTCCTCTAATCCGTGTTTAAGTCTATACTTGGAAGTCTTTATCTTTGCCGGCTGCGGAACCTCCCCAGCCTTGGTGTTTTCACAATGTTCTTCCGAAGCTCCCGCCACGATGATGACGATTTCGCCCTTCGCTTCATTCTGAGTGAACCACTCCGCGAGCTCCTGAAGGGTACCGCGGTGATGCTGCTCGTGAACCTTCGAAATCTCTCTTGCGACCGAGCAATGGCGCTCTGCACCAAACACTTCCGCCATAAGAGCGAGGCACTTGGCCAGGCGGTACGGAGACTCGTAGAAAATCATTGTACGGGTCTCGCCCTTCAGAGCTTCCAGAGCCGCGCGGCGGCCTTTCTTCTGCGGCAGGAAACCCTCGAAGCAGAAACGGTCGCAGGGGAGTCCTGACGAAACGATCGCCGGGATGCAGGCTGTGGCCCCGGGAAGTGTCTGAACTTCAATCCCTTCCGCAGCACAGCATCTCGCCAGCAGAAAGCCCGGGTCGGAAATGCCGGGAGTGCCGGCGTCACTGATCAGCGCCACATTCAGGCCTGAGGCAATCTTGTCACGGAGCATTTCGACTGTCTGGTGCTCATTGTATTTGTGATGCGACTGCAGGCGGGTGTGGATGTCGTAATGATTCAGCAGCACGGAACTGGTGCGCGTGTCTTCCGCGAGCACGAGATCCACTTCCTTCAGCACCTTTACGGCCCTGAAAGTCATATCCTCCAGATTGCCCACCGGGGTGGGGACTATGTAGAGTTTTCCGGCCATTGCTTATGCGTTCAGTTTGCGGCGGACCGCCATCATAAATCTGTAAACCGGCTCTGAATCCATATTCCATTCGCTGAAATGCTCCCGGATATAGTCTTCGGCCTCTGCAAATGAATTCATTCCGTTGAGATCGGAGAGCGTCTGCTGGAAAAGCTGGGGATCTTCGCTGAAAAGTTTGTTTATCATAAGCACGCGGTCATTCAGGGAGATGGCGCTGATGATGTTGCGGACAGGGCTTCCAGGAAGATCGGTTTTCCATTTATATGTGGCGGAAGCGTTGTCCATCAGGCGTTTGTGAATCTTGCGGCTCTGGACGTCGTTGATGCTTTTCAGGCCGCTTCCGAAGTCCGGCAGGTCGATGCCGAGATCGATGGGGGAGTCATCGGCAAGGCCGGCGAGGATAGGGTCTTCCAGCATCTGAGGCTCGCTCTCACCGGCCGGCTCAGGCTCGAATGCAGGAACTTTTTCCTCCGCCGGCGCTGTTTCGACTGAGGTCTCAGGCTCGGCTGACAATGTCTCGGCGGGGGCCTCAGACTCGGCCGGCACAGTTTCGACGGCGGTTTCAGACTCCGCCTCATATTCATCCAATTGCCTCTCCAGCACCGCCACTCTTTCCTTCAGAGAAGAAAGTTCTGACCTGATTTGCTCCAATATTGCATTCTCCATATCCCAAAAACTTTTATCTTTGCACAAGCATCCACAAAAATAACAAAATGTTCTCAGAAAATACCATTAAATCAGGCTGCATTGAAGTCATTTGCGGCTCTATGTTCTCAGGCAAGACCGAGGAACTGATCCGCCGTCTGAAACGCGCACAGTTCGCAAACCAGAAAATCGCCATCTTCAAGCCGGCCATAGATGTCCGCTATTCGGAAGAAAATGTAGTTTCGCACGACCTGCACAGCATAAAATCCACTCCCATAAAGGACGCGTCAGAGATGCTTTCCATAGATGACGACGTCCGCGTGGTGGGCATCGACGAGGCCCAGTTTTTCGGGTCCAATCTCGTGGAAGTCTCCCAGACATTGGCGAACCGGGGCGTACGCGTCGTGGTCGCAGGCCTCGACACCGACTATCTCGGAAAGCCTTTCGGCCCTATGCCTGCCCTTATGGCCATCGCCGAAGATGTCCAGAAAGTGCACGCCATCTGCGTGAAATGCGGCAATCTCGCGAACCATTCGCACCGCCTCTCCGCCTCCCGCAAACTTGTGGTTCTCGGCGAGAAGGATATATATGAGCCGCTCTGCCGCCAGTGCTACAATGCGGCCATTCAGGAAGAAAACTCTGATAATTAAGATAATATGAAGATCACAACTAAAGCTATCAGCGCCCTGGCGCTTTTCGCACTTACCGCCTGCGGCGGACAGAACGAAGCCTACGTGTGGACTCCGGCAGGAGACCACATCAAAACAGAATGGGCTGAAACCATCGATCCTTCAGCCGTACTTCAGGAATATCCGCGTCCTCAGATGGTACGCTCAGACTGGAAGAATCTCAACGGCCTCTGGGACTACGCCATCATCGCCCCGGAAAACGATCCTCAGGGAACTGCCTGCCTGACAGAAGCCTCACAGGGCAAGATTCTCGTTCCATTCTGCGTGGAATCCGCTCTTTCCGGCGTGGGACGCTTCCCGAGCCCGGATTCACTTCTTCTCTACCGCACTGAATTCAAACTTCCGAAATGGAATGCCGGAAAGGTCCTTCTTCATTTCGGAGCAGTCGATCAGAATGCGGACATCTATGTGAACGGCAAGTATGCCGGCGGACATCAGGGCGGATATGATCCGTTCACCGTCGATGTCACGCAGTATCTCAAGCCCGGAAAGAATCAGCTTGCCCTCCGTGTCACCGACCCTACCGATACCGAGAACAAGCCTCGCGGCAAGCAGGTCCTGAAGCCGGAAGGCATCTGGTACACTCCTGTGACCGGTATCTGGCAGACCGTATGGATGGAGCCAGTTTCCGAGAGCTACATTGCTGATTATCATTGTGTCGCGAATGTGGAGCAGGGAACGCTCACCGTGTTTGCCGACGTTATCGGCACGGGCAGCGTGACAGCTGAACTGATGGAGGGAAGTTCCGACTTCACCTCCGGCAGCGAAGGCAATGTCCTCACAAGCGTCAGCGGGGAGGCTGGAACCCCGATAGTCCTGACAGTTCCACAGGCACAGCTCTGGTCGCCTGATTCTCCGTATCTCTACGGCCTGAGGCTCAGTCTTTCACAGGACGGCAAGACTGTCGATACTGTTCTGGGCTATGCCGCTATGAGGGAAATCAGTGCAGTGAGAACCAAGGACGCTCACAAGCGTATGGCCCTGAACGGAAAACCTCTCTTCCAGTTCGGTCCTCTCGACCAGGGCTGGTGGCCTGACGGCCTTTACACAGCTCCGTCAGACGAGGCTCTCGCATATGATATCCAGAAGACCAAGGACTTCGGTTTCAATATGATACGCAAGCACATCAAGGTCGAGCCGGCCAGATGGTACTACCATTGCGACCGTCTCGGTATGATGGTATGGCAGGATATGCCTTCTATTACCGACAATCGCTCAAATATCTGGGATACACAGAAATACGGCGGAACCGACTCTCAGGTGAAAGCTGAGGATAAGGACAATTACAGACGCGAATGGAAGAACATCATGGAGTCCCTCCGGACCTTCCCGAGCATCGTAGTCTGGGTTCCGTTCAACGAGGCCTGGGGTCAGTTCGACACTGAAGATATAGCTGCCTACACCGAATCCATCGATGACAGCCGTCTCATAAATCCTGCATCCGGCGGAAACTTCCGTCTGTGCGGCGATATCCTCGACCTGCATCGTTATCCGGATCCGGGAATGGTTATCTATAACAAGGACTATATCAATGTGCTCGGCGAATACGGCGGAATCGGATACGTGGTGGATGGCCACGTCTGGCAGCCGGACCGCAACTGGGGTTACGTGAAATATCAGAGCGGAGACGAGGTCCTGAATGTTTACGGTGAATATGCCGAGATGCTCAAGAGCTTCATAGCCAAGGGTTTCGCAGCAGCAGTCTATACCCAGACGACTGACGTCGAAATCGAGGTGAACGGCCTTATGACCTACGACCGCAAGGTCAAGATCGACGAGGCCCGCATCCGCGAGATCAACCGCTCCGTCATCGAGTCGATGCCGGCTGAATAACAGTTCCCTGCCGGCCCCTCGATAAGCTCGGGGGGGGCGGCGGAGCAGTTAATTCACCACAATCTCATCAATGAATATGAACGCGTGGTCAGGGTTCACGGTATCCTTGACCGCGCGGTATCGTATATACTGCGCCCGGGCATTCACTATGGTGCCGAGGGTGTTCAGCAGCGCACAGGAATCGGTGTCCGGATGCTCCATAAGGCAGACTGTCGGTTCGCTGAAATTCACACCGTCCTCTGAGAACGAGACTTCAGTGCGTATAGGGAAGCCCACGCCCGCCGAAGTGTGTGAGAGGAAGGTCGCGCCCACATAGTGGATATCCCTCACAGCTCCGAGGTCCAGAGTTACATCCACATCGCAGAGGTACCCCTGCCAGAGCTGATCCTTGTAGAACCAGCCGCCCCGGTTCCCGTCCACAAGGGCGCCGTCCCCGCCGGCCGAGTAGTCCGGATAGTAGCGGCAGCGGCCGTTCAGAGTGAGCTTCGCGCCCACCGCGAGATGCTCCAGCCTCTCGAGCGATTCCGGCCTGCGGCCAATCTCGCCCCTCAGTTCGAACGGATTGTAGCCCTGTTCCCGAAGCCTGTCCGCAAGGGCTATGGCTCTTTCGCGGAAATTTCCGTAATCCTTGTTTTCAGCCGGACTCCAGCCCACTTCCGCCACGGCGAAAGCGCGCGGATACATCATATATTCCATATAGGATGCGGTAGGGATGAACTCCGACCAGAGATTGGCCTGCAGGCCGAGAATATGATTGGACGCGTCAGCGGCCAGGGAATCCGGCATCGGCTCGAAGGAGTACGCCCGCTCGAGGCTCGTGTAGCCGCTGAACGCCTTCGGCTGCGAGAACGGAGCGTCCTGGGCCGAGTCGAAGTAGCAGTGGCTGCCCGGCGACATCACGACGTCGTGTCCGAGCTCGGCCGCCGCGCGCCCGCCTTCCGTGCCGCGCCACGACATCACGGCCGCGCTCTCCGGCAGACCGCCCTGGAGAATCTCGTCCCAGCCTATCGCGCGGCGCCCCCTGCTTGCGAGGAAATCCGCGAAGTGCCCGATCATACAGCTCTGCAATTCATCGACGTCCTTCAGCCCCTGCTCGCGCATAAGCCTCTGACATTCAGGACAATCCTTCCAGCTCTGCTTCGACGCCTCGTCGCCTCCGATATGGATGAGTCCGCTCGGGAAGAGTTCAATGACTTCGCTCAGAATCGTCTCGTACATTTTATAAACTTCCGGGTTCCCCGGGCACAGGTCGCTGCCGGAACTGATCCTCGTGCCGTCGGGTGCCAGACAGCGAAGCTCCGGGTAGGCGGCGGTCACTTCGCCCGAGTGCGCAGGAAGCTCGATCTCGGGGATGATCTCGATGTACTTGCTTGCGGCGTATGCAACTATCTCACGCACATCGTCTTTGCTCAGGTACCCGCCGCTCGCGTCAGGGGCCCCTTCGGTGGAGTAACGGTATTGGCCGTCGCGCCACTCTTCAAAGGTTTCCCCCACTCTCCACGCAGCCTTGCGGGTAAGCTCCGGGTAGGCGTCTATCTGGATACGCCAGCCCGCATCGTCCGTGAGATGCAGGTGGAGCGTACTCATCTTCAGCTGCGCCATAGCGTCCAGCTGCTTGAGTATAAAGGCCTTGTCGCGGAAGTTGCGCGAGATGTCGATCATCAGGCCGCGGTGGCGGAATCGCGGATAGTCGAGAATCGAGCATTGCTGCAGAGGCTCGCCGTCCGCTGCCATCTGATCGAGAGTCGTGCGCGCGCGGAATACTCCCTTCTGCGTAAGTGCGTATATGTCAATGCCTTTGCTGCCCACTTCGAGCCGATACGCCTCCTCGCGCGCGAAGTCCTGCAGAGCCAGCGCGTTCAGCTCCTTTGTGAACGCGCGCGCGGCGAGATGCACCCGCACGTCGCTTCCGTCGGAGCTCATCGTGTAAGTTCCATCCCTGAGCTCCGCTTTCACGGGAACCGGAATCAGGACTTCGGGGCCTGCGGCCAATGCTGCACCTGCCGTCAGCAGGACGGCCGCGATACTGAGGAGTAGTCGTCTCATAATTATTTCATTTTTCTCAAAAATCCGAAAAAATCTTCACTCTTGCAAATCAAAGGTTTGTCCCCAAGAAAACGTTTTAGTGTGGACAAACGGGCAAATTGCGGAGGTTTGTCCTCAAGAAAACGTTTTAGTGTGGACAAGCGGGCAAATTGCGGAGGTTTGTCCCCAAAAACGGCGGTTTTCAGGGACAAACTTTCGACAAGGTCGCTGTGGCGGTCGAGTCGTCTGCGGCGGAGGTCAGTCGGAGTAGAATTCGCGAAGGACCTGAAGCGAGCGGAGATGGATGGTCGATTCGGTGTGAAATTCCAGGTAACGAATTATGGATGAGGATATTTCGTTGCGAAGACTTCCCGACAGCGGAAGCAGCATTGCACTCGGCAGGTCCGACTGCATAAGCCTTTCTATCACTCCCTGGCGGTCTCCGGAGAAAGGCAGCATATCCTTCGCCGTCGGGCGGAATCCCAGCGCCGAGCAGAACGAGAGCAGAAAATAAAGCGGAAAGTTGCTGAAGTCCGCCCGAAGGGCGTCCAATGTCAGTATCTGACTCTCGCACCAGTCGTAGAGCCCTTCCTCGGAGGCTCCTTCCTTTACGGTACGATAGATGAGCTCCGCCATAAACAGAGTCATTGTATTCTTGCGGATATCGTTCCTCACGCCCGCGAGGGGATATTTCAGACCGATCGGCCTGGCATTCCAGAGCTCGGTACGCGGATTCTCCGTAACAGAGAGTTCCAGCAGACTGAACGGCAGCAGTTGCGAGGTCCGCGTGTTCTTCCCGACCCGCAGCAGGTAGCTGCGCCGTCCGGTACTGCGTCCCAGACAATGCAGGACTATCATCCCGTCCCTTATCGGAGTGCTGCTCAGCACCACCACGCTTTCATCGAAGGTCATAAGTCAAATCCCATATTGCCGATCACAGAGTTGATTTTCGGGAACTTGCCGCCGACTTTGGTTGTGGCGGCTCTGACGAATTCAGCCCTGGAGCCGTCCGGATCGCTGACTTTGGAGAGACTCTCCTGCGCCTTGACGGAGTCGCCGAGACGGGTATGGACCACAGCGCGGAGAAGGTCCTCAGTCGAGGTGTCGATAAGGTCGTCGTAAGGCTTGCCTACGCCCAGATTCTCCGGCCATTCCAGAGCCTCGTCGATGCGCTTGAGGGCGCCCTTGTAATTCCCCCTGTCGATGCACTCGGCCGCAAGGTGGAGCTTTATTTCGCGCCACATCACGTGACTGCTGCTCTGGTGCTCGAACGGAATAATGTGCATCCCGGTGATGACTTTGTCCGCTTTGCCGTACTGTTCGAGAGCGATGAGTGTCTTGACATAGGTGTCGCCGATGTCAAGGTTATCCTTGTGCTTGAGGTAATATGGCTCAACGGTCTTGAGCGCCTTGGCATAGTTTCCGTCGCGGTAGTGCCGCAGGGCGAGGCTGTTGACATAGCGCCACTGCTGCGGATCGAGACTTCCGGCCTTCTCCAGGTCTGACAGAGAGTCGGTGAGCGAACTGCGGAACGCATAGAAAGGAGCGTAGTAGGGTTCGTATGCAGATAAAGTCTCAACGGCCTCCCCGCGGTATCCGAGGTAATCCTGAAGCATCGCAAACATATAGCCGGCTTTCCATCCGCCTCCGTTCTCTACCGCCCACTCAAGCGGCTGCCACGACTCCCCTCTGAAAGGGAACACAAGGTCAACCGCAGCGGTCTCAACCGAAGAAAGCGCAGTCACATCGTTTCTGAGCCAGGCCGTCCATACGGCGAGCAGGGCATTCTGTTCCGGACACGCCTCAAGAAGCCTCGCGGCCTTGTCCGAGAGTCCGAGGCGGCTGTAGAGTACGGCATATTCCAGATAAACCTGCCAGCGGAGTTCCTCCTTCACGGAGTCGGCAAGCTCGGAAGCCGTAATCTTCCCGGCGAGCATACGCTCAATGGCCGGGAACGGGCAGAGAGGATCAAGCGATTCAATGGCCGAGAGCCATTTCTCCGACGGATCGGTCTGATAGAGCAGCTCATAAGCCGAAAGGTTGTAGGCATTGCCAACCAGAGACTTGCGGGCGTAGTCCGCAGCAAGTTCCGCCTGCCCGCAGGTGAAATGAAGCCTTGCAAGCTGCATCTGGGCCGCGCTGCGGAGTTCAGAGGTGATGGCGGCGATTTCGAAGCGGTCCATCGCGTCATAGATCTTGCCAAGTCCCTCAGCCGCCTGCCCGCTGATGTAGTTGGCCATAGGGTCGTACTCGTCGATCGCCAGAGCGCGTCCGGCTGTTTCGTAGGCCTTGCCGTATTCAAGTCTGCGCAGACAGAGAAGGGCCTTGAGAGTCAGCGCCGGCACGAGGGAAGGGTCAAGTTCCAGAGCCTTGTCCGCGTGAGACTCCGCCTCCCTGTGGCAATGCGTCCCGTAGAGGTATTTCGCATAAATCATCTGCCCCTGAGCAGAGTCGAGACTGAACTCCGGATTGCTCTTGTGAGGACGGTCAATTTCCTGTGTATCTGAGCTCCAAAGTCTGTTCGAGCCGATATACACCTTTGCCGGAACGGCGCCGGCAGGCAGCGTCTCAAAGAAAGGCACCGCTGTCTCCAGGCTTACCTCACGGGAGACAATCTCCTGTCCCGATGCATCCTCAACACGGAGTTTGCCGTCAAGGGCCTTAAGCGGATATATCCCAAGCTCATTCCCGTCCATCTTCACGACTGCGCGAAGGCTCACCTCATCGGCTCCGCCTATCCCGGCGACAGGAATCCAGTACTCGTTCCACTCGTCGGTTCCGTAAGGGGTGAAGAGTGTCTGTTTGAAAGGAGTATTGACACTGGTTATCATGTTCTGGTTGAACAGCCGGCCGCTCAGAAGCTCGGCATACTGCGAACGGTTGTCGGTAAGCAGTTCCTTCCAGATGCCGCCCTGACGTGACTGTGCCCAGCTGAAGTACTTGCGTCCGGTTTTTTCGTCACGAAGTGCATAATGGAGAACTCCGAATTCATCGTTCCTCCAATATGTGCCGAAAAAGCCCTTGTGCGAGCCTCCCATGTGGAGGGCCTTGTTGTAACCGAAATTCTGGTTTACATAGAGCGAGAGGTCGCGTCCCTGTTCATCCACGGGATATGGAGCCGTGCTGCCGTCGTGTGCTATGCTGTAGGTCGCCGGGTATATCAGTTCCAGATCGTCTGACGCCCTGACACCGGAACCAACCCAACTGTAATAAGGCTGGTACTCACCGGAGCCGTTGTGCCAGAAAGAGCGCGTCCTCAACCACGCCGCGTCTTTCGGAAGATTGATTTCCACCGTCCAGGATGTCCTGGTGAGAAGTTCGAGCACGCCGATATAGCAGCTCACACTTCCGTCAGCCTTGGTCTCTGTCCGCCACTCCACCGGATGCGAGCAGGAAGGCGCGTGGCCGAGGACTCCGTAGTTGAACTCGATTCCTCCGCTGGTCCACGGTCCGCGCAGCGATATGTTGCGGAACTTGACCACATCGTTGTCATAGAACATTTCCTTCCCTGTCGTCTTGTCATAGACGGACCAGATCTTTCCCCCGATTTCAGGCATTATGCGCACGCGAAGCCAGTCGTTTTCAAGAATCACGACCTTCCAGGTCCGCTGCATCGCCTCATAATCGTAAAAACCGTATTTGTGATACGGATACACCTTGTCCTCCGTCAGAGGGACGGGGTTCGGGTCAGAAAAACCGTAGGTCGTGTAAACAGTATCCTTGACCGTCACGGTTTGCGCGGAAACCGCTGCCCCTGCAATGAGCAGAGCCAAAGAAATCAATGTCCTTTTCATTTTATGTGTCTGTTATCTGCTGTCGCCGTCAGGATTCTGCCCCGCAGCGCAGCACAAATTTACTGAATATTTGGTTTGTGTGATATAAGAATTGATACCGGCTTGATAATATTCAACGATAATTCCTACAGGAAATTTCGGGCTCAATCATTCCCCAGAAGCCAGTCAACGGACGACCCGATATAAATCCATGACATAAAGTATTTAACTGCCACAGAAATAATAATTTTCAAAATATAAACTGCGATATTTCGTAATTTTCGCCATCTTAAACTGCGATAAATCCAGAGAATTAGCTTGCTAAACTGCGCTATTTTTGC
>CAVFAZ010000015.1:0-6402 GCA_963620825.1 Kurthia senegalensis | reverse complement strand
CTGTCGCCTGCGCTGGAATCGCCCGCACGAAGGATCTCGTGAACTGGGAGAGACTCCCGGACCTCAAGTCGAAGTCGCAGCAGCGCAATGTGGTCCTGCATCCTGAGTTTGTGAACGGCAAGTATGCCCTTTACACACGTCCACAGGACGGATTCATCGACGCCGGAAAGGGTGGCGGAATCGGCTGGGCGCTCATTGATGATATGACTGATGCGGAAGTAAAGGAAGAGAAGATCATCAACTTCCGTCATTATCATACAATCAAGGAACTCAAGAACGGCGAAGGTCCGGCTCCTATAAAGACTTCGAAGGGCTGGCTGCATCTCGCGCACGGCGTGCGCGGCTGCGCTTCGGGCCTGCGCTACGTTCTCTATATGTATATGACTTCCCTCGAGGACCCTTCTCAGGTCATCGCCGAACCTGCCGGTTTCCTGATGGTTCCGGAAGGGGAGGAGTACGTCGGAGACGTTATGAACGTGCTCTTTTCGAACGGCTGGATCGCCGACGAAGACGGCACCGTATATATCTATTACGCTTCCTGCGACACCAGAATGCACGTTGCACGCAGCAGCGTGGACCGTCTCGTCGATTACTGTATGAATACCGAACCTGACGGCCTGCGCACCGGTCTTTCAGTCGAGAGACTGAAGGGGCTTATCGAACGAAACAAAAACTTCTTTTAGTATTAACTCTATGGGCTGCCCCTGGGACGGCAGCCGCTGAAACCTTGCCTGAATATGAAGGAATACGGCCACTTTGACGATAGCACAAGAGAATATGTAATAACCGATCCGGCGACCCCTTGGCCGTGGATCAATTATCTGGGAACGGAGGATTTCTTCTCCCTGGTGTCCGGAACCGCCGGCGGCTACAGCTTCTGCCGCGACGCGCGCTTCCGCCGCATCACCCGCTATCGCTACAACGGCGTCCCTATGGATGCCGGTGGCCGGTATTTCTACATAAACGACGGCGGCGTCATCTGGAATCCGGGCTGGAAGCCTTCGAAGACTCCTCTCGATTTCTACGAGTGCCGCCACGGTATGGGCTACTCCCGCATCACGGGCGAGAAGAACGGGGTTCGCGCCTCGGTGCTTTTCTTTGTGCCGGTAGGCTACCGCTGTGAGATTCAGAAACTTACGCTTACAAATGTGAGTGCCGTCCCGAAGTCCTTCCGCCTCTACTCCTTTATGGAGTGGTGCCTCTGGAACGCTTCGACCGATATGGAGAACTTCCAGAGAAACTTCTCGACCGGCGAGGTCGAGGTGAAGGGGAGTGTGATTTATCACAAGACCGAGTACCGCGAGAGGCGCGACCATTACGCGTTCTATGGCGTGAATGCTCCGCTCGCAGGCTACGACACTGACAGAGAGTCATTTATGGGCCTCTATAACGGCTTCGACTTTCCTGAGGTCGTGACTGCGAACGCTCCGAAGAACTCGATTGCCCACGGCTGGAGCCCTGTGGCTTCGCATTGCATCGATGTCACTCTCGCTCCCGGCGAGTCGCGCGAACTCGTGTTCGTGCTCGGCTATGTCGAGATGCCTGACGAGGAAAAATTCGAGAATCAGCTTGATGCTGAGGCGCTTGCATCCATCGAGGCTGGTGTCGCCGGCACGCCGTTCGCGGGTGCCGCGCTCACATCCTGCTCCGCGCTCATTAACAAGCGCAAGGCCTACGAGATTCTTAACGCATTCAGCACCAGCGCGCAAGTAGATGCCGCGTTCGAGCATCTCTCCCGCTATTGGGATGACATCCTGGGCCGCTTCCGCGTCCAATCCGCCATTCCCGAACTGGACCGTATGGTCAATGTCTGGAACCAGTACCAGTGTATGGTGACGTTCAATATGTCCCGCAGCGCGAGCTTCTTCGAGAGCGGAATCGGCCGCGGTCTGGGCTTCCGTGATTCTAACCAGGACCTTGTGGGCTTCGTACACCAGTGTCCGGACAGGGCCCGCGCCAGGATCCTTGACATTGCCGCCACACAGTTCCCGGACGGCAGCTGCTACCATCAGTATCAGCCGCTTACCAAGCGGGGGAACAACGATATCGGCGGCGGCTTCAATGACGACCCTCTCTGGCTTCTGTTCGGTGTCTTCGCATATCTTAAGGAGACGGGGGATTTCAGCATACTCGAAGAGATGGTGCCTTTCGACAATGTCAAGGGCAGCGAGAAAACGCTCTTTGACCATATTCTCATCAGTTTCGCACGCATCGGAACGAATCTCGGTCCTCACGGACTGCCGCTCATCGGCCGCGCCGACTGGAATGACTGTCTGAACCTGAACTGTTTTTCGGACAATCCCGACGAGTCCTTCCAGACTACCGGGAACAAGACTTTCGGCAGCAAGGCGGAGTCCCTTATGATAGCCGGCCTGTATGTCTGCGTCGGCAACGATCTCGTAAAGCTTCTGGAATACCTGGAGAAGCATTCAGGCTGCTGCGGCATCACACGTACGGTAAAGCCGGAGAAACGGTCCTCGGTAACCATAGCCCAGTGGGTCCGCAGAATGTGCGATTCTGTAGAGAAATACGGCTGGGACGGGAAATGGTTCCTGCGCGCCTATGATTTCTTCGGCAGGAAGATCGGTTCGCACGAGAACGCTGAAGGCCAGATTTATATCGAGAGTCAGGGGTGGTGCACTATGGCCCGCATCGGAGCGGACAAGGGGATGTGCGACCAGGCCCTCGATTCCACTAAGGAACTGCTTGATTCCGAGCACGGTATCGTGCTCCTGAGCCCGGCATACACGAAATATTACATCGAATACGGCGAGATTTCCTCCTACCCTCAGGGGTACAAGGAGAACGCCGGAATATTCTGTCACAACAATCCTTGGGTGATTATCGGCGAAGCACTTGCTGGCCGTGCGGACGACGCCTGGGAACATTATTGCAAGATTTCCCCGGCCTTCACCAGGGATCAGACCCTGCACAAGGTGGAGCCTTATGTGTATTGCCAGATGGTGGCCGGCAAGGAGGCCGCGAAACCGGGAGAGGGCAAGAACAGCTGGCTTACAGGTACGGCGGCCTGGAACTGGTTTACGGTTTCGGAGTTCCTGCTCGGAGTATATCCTGAATATGACGGCTTGAGAATAAAGCCTTGTCTGCCGGCGTCCATAAAGGAATACAGGATTCATCGAAAGTTCCGTGACGCGGAGTATGACATCACTGTACACAACAGCTGCAGCGGGAAGTCGGAGTTTGTCAAGTACGCTCCGGGGCATCACTCTCTGACGCTCGAGCTGTAGTCCCCTTTTAACTGCAAGATTATGAGGAAAATACTTTCTGTAACGGTGCTCTCGCTCGTATGCGTATTGGCCGCAGGCCAGACGACTCGCTCGCTGGACAATGACTGGACGTTTGCGCTGGGCGATGCCTCTTCGATGGAGGCTGATTTTCAGCACGGTACGGAGTATTTTACGTATTATTGCAAGGCTCAGAGCACCGGCGGGAGTCTTGCGCCGATTACGCTTGCCTTTGACGATTCGCAGTGGCAGAGGGTGAGTCTGCCGCACGACTGGGTGGTCGATCTGCCCTACAGCGGCGGGGCGAGTCATTCGCACGGCTACAAGTGCGTCGGGTGGAAGTATCCGGGGAATTCCGTGGGCTGGTACCGCAAGCATCTCTATATCCCTGAGTCTGAGAAGGGTAAGCAGATTACTGTCGAGTTCGAGGGGATTTTTCGCGACAGCCAGGTGTTCTGCAACGGTTTCTATCTCGGGCACGAGGTAAGCGGGTACAGTTCAAAGGTTTATACTCTCACTCCGTACCTGAATTACGGTGGGGACAATGTCATCGCGGTCCGCTGCGACGCTTCGACCGAAGAGGGCTGGTACTACGAGGGCGCGGGGATTTACCGTCACGTGCGTCTGCACAGCGCGGGACCCGTCGCGCTGAAACCGTATTCGCTTTCGATTCAGCAGAAGTGTGCCTCCGATTCCAGTGTGTGGACTCTTGCTGACGGTTCGCAGAGCGTGTATGTTGACTCTTCGTGCGTGGGGATGGAATATGTATTGGCCGACGCGTCGGCCAATATGGATTTGGTTTCGCGCCGTGTGGTTATTCTGGATGCGTCGGGTGCGGAAGTCTCGCGCGCAGAGCATCCTTGGAGCATCGAGGATCCGTATCTTTATACACTTCGGGTGTCGCTGTTTTACGACGGGAAGCTGTCGGACGAGTATAGCTGCAAGTTCGGAGTGCGGACGCTGGAATTTAATGTGGATCGCGGCTTGCTGGTGAATGGTAATCCGCTGAAACTCAAGGGGTGTGACCTGCATCTGGATCACGCTGGCGTGGGCGTGGCTGTGCCGGACGAGCTTTGGAGATATCGGATTCTGCGTCTCAAATCATTTGGCTTCAATGCTATACGTTGTTCGCACAACTGCGCATCGCCTTCTATGCTTGCGCTTTGCGACGAGCTGGGTATGGCGGTGATTGACGAGAACCGGCAGATCGGTGTGAATGAGCAGCTTGGGCAGCTTCAGAATATGATCGACCGCGACAGGAATCATCCTTGCGTGTTCCTGTGGAGCATCGGGAATGAGGAGTGGGCGGTGGAGTACAATCAGATCGGCTACGAGATTGCGCTGCGGATGAAGGAATTCGTTCATACATTGGACGCTACGCGGCCGGTGACTTATGGGAACTGCAGCGGGCAGGATATGGTGAAGGCTCTGGATGTGTTCGGGTATAACTACATACGGCAGAATTCCATCGATGAGCTGCACACTGTTTTCCCTTCGGTGTGCGCTGTGGGAACGGAGGAGACTTCGGGCTGCGGTACGCGCGGGGTGTATGAGACTGTGCCGGAGAAGGGGTGGATGACGCCTATAAACAGGGTGGATTCTTTGGCTCGCGTGAATATTATCGAGGAAGGATGGAAATTCTATAAGGCCCGGCCTTGGGCTGTCGGGGTTTGTTACTGGACAGGCTTTGACTATCGCGGGGAGCCGAATCCTATGAAATGGCCTGCAACCGGTTCTCAATACGGTATTTTTGATTATTGCGGTTTCCCTAAGGATGAGGCTTTCTATCTGAAGGCGGCCTGGACTTCCGAGCCTGTGGTTCATATCTGCGGGCCTTATGACGGGGAAGTGTGGGTTTATTCGAACTGCGATGAGGTGCGGCTTTATTCCGGGCGCAAGAGTCTGGGAGTGAAGAAGATGCCTGTGGACGGGCACCTGGTCTGGAAAGTTTCCGACCCTTCTGCGGTCTTCTCCGCCGTGGGCTATAAGTCTGGCCGCAAGGTGGCTTCGGACCGCTATCCGGCCGTGCTGCCTGGCGCTGAGTTTGTCGCCGCTTCGGCTTCTGCCTCTGTAATCTCTGAACCAGCCTCTGCGGTCGCCGAGCTTGTCGAGGTGCCCGCTACTTCTCGGTCATCTTCGGCTTCTGCTGCCGGTGCGCCGGCAAGCTCCGCGGCAGCAATCCAATCTCTCGGCCGCTCCGCGTCCAATGCGGCCGCCGACCCTGCCGCCACGACGGCTCGTGACCTCGCTTCCGCCCCTTCGCGCGCCGCAGTCCCTGAGCCTGTCGAAGGGGCCGCAAGTACTGATGTCCTCCTCACCCCTTCGAAGACCACTATTGCCGCCGACGGGCAGGACGTAGTTGTTATCGACATCTGCACGGCGCTTCCTTCGCTGGAGGTTCGCGTCGAGAACGGCGAGCTTCTGGGCTGGGGCAACGGCGACCCGGGTTTCAAGGCTGTGGAGCGCCCTTTCGCCCGCACACACGCCGAGCGCAACTGCTTGACGATCACGCCGTTTAACGGCTACGCCCAGATTCTTGTCCGCTCGCTCGCCCCTGACGCCGGAGCGGTTGCGCTCCCTGCCGAAGGGCTGCAGGCACGCGAAACGTTCGCCTCTGACGCCGGAGCGGTTGCTGTCCCTACCGAAGGGCTGCAGTCACGCGAAACGTTCGCCTCTGACGCCGGAGCGCCAGCGAGCTCTGCGGCCGCAAATGATTCCCTCGGCCGCTCCGCGTCCAATGCGGCCGCAGCCCCCGCCGGCGCTCCGGCTGCCGCTTCTGCCGACTCTCCGGCCGCCACCTTAATGGCCACCCGCGACGTCACCATCACCGTCGGCCCTGCAACGCTAACTCTCAAGACTTTATAACTGAAATCTAAACTCTATATCAGACGGCCCTCCCCCGAGCGGCCGTCTTTTTTATCCTCTTATCCACCACCTCATACTCTCATCCACCTCCTTATCCTCTCATCCACCACTTATCCACTTTCTTTCCAGGTGTCACTATATTTCGCCCTTTCCAGTGCCACCTCGCAGTCCTCGCTCCCTCAGAAGCCCCTGCAGAGCCCACACCCTTTCCAGGTGTCACAATATTCCGCCCTTTCCAGTGCCACCTCGCAGTTCTCGCTCCCTCAGAAGGCCCGTGCAGAGCCCACACCCT
>CAVFAZ010000014.1:0-10341 GCA_963620825.1 Kurthia senegalensis | reverse complement strand
TTTACGGACAAACCTCATTCTTTTCAAGGTTTGTCCTCAGGAAAACGTTTTAACGCGGACAAACTGCCGATGTAGACCACTTCGTCCACAAGAAAACGTTTTAGCGTGGACAAGTGCCAGATTTCCTAGCCGCAGATGCGGCCAATGTAGCCCTCGCAGTCCCCGAGCCTGTCGAGGGGCCGGGGGACTCAGGAGTAGTCCTCGGCGTCCTGGCGGACGGAGGCGGGGATGGAGGAGCGGGTGAAGGTGCTGAAATCTTCAGGATTGGATACTGAGGTCAGGGTCAGGATGTTATCCTCCATCTCGACCGTATAGTCGCCCTTCCACAGGCTTCCGTCCAGATAAGATCCGGACAGGGTCTGCTTGAGCACGGTATAAAGCCCTTCATAACGGCTGAAATGCCCGGCCCCGAACCTCTGGAAAATCTCGAATCCGCCTTCCTTGTCAAACGAAAGATAAACATCAATGTCTCCGGCCGACGCGCTGACCCCCTGATAACTTTCCATCTTCCACTCTCCGCTGACATCAGCGTTCTTGGGCTCCTTCTTGCAGCCGCAGAAAACTCCGGCAAGACAAAGGACCATCAATATCCTTAAAATACTGTTTCTCATAACCATCCTCCGTTACTGTTCGGCGACACTACCGCAATCACCGACACCGTCTTTTCCATTTCCATTCCTCCCGGATTCTCCTCAGTCGGGAGCGCATTGCCTGCTACGGCCTTGATTTTCAGCCGTGCACACCCGCTCTTGGTCGGATGAATCCTGAGCTTGTTATAAGCAATCCGGGGCTCCTCGGCAAGCCCGAGGGCATCGGAATCCTCCTTGGAGATTTCCACGGAAGTATAAACCAGACTCCCGGCCCCGCCCCCGAAATACGGGCTCAGGTCCAGCCTCTGGGATTTCCCGACCTCCGCAGTGATGCACGGCACACCGTCCATCTGCATAAACAGCCTCCAGACATCGGTCGAACCGGTACCCATATTGCCCTTGTATGGCGCAAGGGACAGGTCCCCAATGGAAGATCCCACCAGAGTTCTCTTGCTGCCGCTCAGTTTCCCGTCCAGATCGCTAACGGACGACAGCAGAACGGAAAGATACTCATCCCTGGTGTAGTGAATGCCCTTTTTCAGAGCATAGGAAAGCCCGATGGCCGCCACACCGCTGAGCTGCGGGCAGGACATCGACGTGCCCTGCATATAGCCGTAATCCACTGCGGAATAACTCTCCGTAGGATTGCCGTTTTCATCGAGCGCCCTTATGGCCTCGGTAGGCATAGTCGAAAGAATGGCCGATTTGGAAGTCCGGCCTCCGCCCGTATAATATTCACCGCCCGGAGCGGCGATATTGCAGCCGTAACTGTAATTGGTATAATACGCCGGGAGTCCGTCCGCAGCCGTGGCGGTAACGCTGATGCAGTACGGAAGGGCACCAGGATAGGACGAAACCGCCTTCCCGTCATTCCCGGCGGCAAAGACGATGATTCCGCCGTCGAGCGCATCGCCTCCTCCTGCCGCGATGAAGTATTTCATCGCATCGACCTCCACGGCGTAGCCGCTCTCATACTCATTGTCATTTTCAAAGAGCCCGGCTTCGGCCCCGAAAGAGCACTGTGCAATGGCGGCTCCATTGTCCGCGGCATATTTGAAAGCCTTGGAAATGGAGAAGATATCTCCTCCTGAATCCTGACTGAAAATCTGGCACGACATAATTCGGGCTCCGTCGCCGTTCCCGCTGCCTCCGGCAATACCGCAAATCCCGGTGTTATTGCCGTTTACAGCTGCAATGACTCCCGCCACGTGGGTACCGTGCCCCGAATTTCCATCGCTTTTCCAGTCCAGCGAACCGCCATCGACGAAGTTGTAGCCATAGACATCGTCAATATAGCCGTTCCCGTCGTCATCAATTCCATTCCCGGGGATTTCACCGGAATTCACCCACATATTGGCCGCAAGGTCCGGATGATCCCACTGCACAGCCTCGTCGATGACTGCGACCACGACTCTCGGGTCGCCGGCGCAGAGGGTCCACGCCCGCGAGACGTTGATGTCCGCTCCGACCTTTGCGGTAGGCGCGACGGCCGCGTCCCCGCTGTTGCTCAGCGCCCATTGGTCGGAGAAATACGGGTCGCCCCAGGACGTCGCGGCGATCGAACGTGTCTGAGGCTGAGGATAATACTGATGCGAGACGCCATCGTAGCACTTCTTGAAAACGGTTCCGCAATCGATGCTCTTCACAGCATTCAGGCGGCCCAGACGCTGCAGAACCTCCTCGCCGCAACCGTCTTCGAAGGTGAGTTCATACCAGCGGTCGAGCCCGAAACGGCTCTCGAGTTCTTCCTTGCCGGGAGTGTGCGAAAACATCGGGCGGACACCCGTGACCGAAGGGAGTGCGCGAAGCGAATCGAGCTGCGCAGCACCGTCGTCGTTGAGATACAGCGCGACTCTGCCTCCGGCAGAGCCGGCCAATCCGCCGCTGCGTATCTTTCCCGATTCCGCACTTGCGTGCAATCCTTCTGCCGGTATCGCCTCTTTCGAGCAGGAAGGAAGCAGTGCAGACAATATTCCAATTGCGATGAGGGCTTTTATTTTCATAAAATACTACTTGGTGACGCCGATGGGACGGCGTATGTTCAAAACTTAACGATTGACCTCGGGAAGTCTGTTTCAGGCTTCCCGAGGCCAGTCAATCTAAAATATCCTATCCGTCTTAGCGGAGGACTGCCCTGAGTGTGAGCGGAGCGGACTCCACCGGCTGAGTATCAACCGAAACGGTCTTGCAGTCAGCTACTTTCACCTCTCTCTTGCCTTCGATTCCGGCGAAGTCAGAGTAAAGTCTGGCACTTGCCCTTGCCTTGTCGATGGCCTGACGGATCTGAATCTTCTCAGGCTGTACGCAGTTGAATTTCAGGGAAGAAATCGCGTCTGAAACCTTGTGGATTTCAGCAGTTGCGACTGATGCTGAGGAAGTCGCAGGGGCTACGCCGTTGTCATCCTTATCCTCGGCTACGAGGAGGAGATCAGAATATCTGGCCACGGGACCCGCTGCGGATGTATATTTAGCATCCTTGTAGGCGTACGCTGCAATTCCGTTGAAATTGTAACCGTAGCGTTGATAATATGACGGAGATCCAACAAATGCGATGTAGCCGTCCATAACGAATCCTCCGATGATAAGATTGTTATAATTTGCAGAAAACAATCCCTTTGTCTCTTCGGTAATGACAGGCAGCAGATAATATCCGTTCCATTGTCCAAGAGTCTGAGCAACTGAATACAGATATCCTGCATAACAGTCCCAAACCATAGTGCCGTCATAATTAGGATCGCCGTTCTTACCTGACTTCAGAGCATCGAAGAGGCCTGAGATATTTACATATTCATCCTTGTAGCCATATTTATCGACTTCACTGTCAGGCTCTTCGCTGTCAGAAATGGTAGCTTTGGAGATATACTCGCGAAGTCCGGTCTTACCGTAGTAGTCAACGGCGTAGAAGTTATATTTCCCGAAGAAGCCTGCAGAAGTTTCAGGACAGAGATCGTCATCAATATCACTTGCAGAGAAGTTCTGATAAATAGGGAGCGGCTTTCCTGTGGTGTACTGGGAAGTCTCGCTGACGATAACCTTCTCCTCATAGCCGTTTGTGGCATATACCATCAGGACATACTCGGTTCCAGGAAGCAGGCCGGTTGCCACATCGATGTAGCCGGTTCCGTTGATTTCCTTGAGAATCTCGTCACTGACAGATGTTGACTTGATGAGGGAAGCTGCCACCGAAGCGGAGTCCGCAAGAACGGACGACTTCTGAACTGCAGCCATTTTTACGGCAGTAAGGTCGGAGCCATAGACGTAAACCTCTATGGAGTTGTCGGTATTGACACCTGCAGGAGTATATTTCTCGGCTGAGCCCACGCCCGCAGTCACTACGACAGGGACGCTGTCGCCCTTGGCGATATATGAGAACGATGCAGAAGCGGACTTCTGGACCACATATTTATTGCCGTCCTGGCTGAAGCCGACGGCGATGATGGTATAGACTCCGGTCTTGAGACCGCTGACAGCAACCGCCTTCTTCGTCAGATCCACAGTCTTGGCATCCGTCGAGCTCTGAAGGGTAAGAGTGTTCTCATAAATTTCACCGTCATCAAGCTTGCCTTCATAGACTTCATAGGCAACCTTGGCCACATCTGAACCGAGGGTGAAATAAACAGGAACTGTTCCGTCCGTGCATTTGCCGGCTTTCAGCGACAGGCTGTAGTCTGTAAATACTGCGCCAGGGAGGAGAATAGTGTTCTTTGCGGAACTGTTGCAAGTGAATGGACCGCCATAAGCGCTCAAATATCCCTCAATATCTCCGGAAGCAAATGAAATCGTACCGTTTTCAAGGATTCCGGCACCATCAGTTGCAGAATTAAACTCGATATAGCCGTAGGATGAACTCAAAATAGCTCCTGTGGACTGAGATGGAAGAACCACTGCCTTAGGATCGGTGGCATCAATGTACGAGTATGTCCCGGCTGTGCAATTTTCTTCGAACTCACTTTCTGGATATTTACCCCCATAGAACTGAGCCATCATATACGGGTTATAGACGTCCGGTATTCGATAGTATCCGGGCTTGTCATCTCTCTCATAGAACTCAAGCTTGTCATTTACGGGATAGAGATAACTCATATTGAATATTGAAGATATGATATCATCTCTCCAAGCTCCGTATTCCACCTTGTCAGGATCATCTGCGGTAGTCTGCTCCCATTTGCCATTGACCATCTTTCCATAGACGCGATTCCATTTGACTCTGGAAACGGAGAATGCGACGGAAACAGAATTCAGGGTATAGGAACTTACATACTGCGGATCTTCAAGGAGAATCTCGCAATCGTAAGATTTTCCGATCTCTGCATTCGGGAAATGAACGGAGAAAGTCGTTTCTGTCTGACCGTCCTCGAAAGTGATGGGATCGACGGTAAAGATACCATCCTCGCTGGCTTTTACGGTAACCGGGACGGTTATGTCGCCGGTTTCAACAGTTCTGGCCACTGTGAAAGAGAGGTCCGTAGGATCGACCGGGTCGAGATCGACAGATCCGGCATTCCCCTGTTCTTCAGGGAAATAGACACCGTAGCATCCATCGACATCCGGCTGGCCCTTCTCGACAACTTCCTCGGTACAGGAGGCTGCCGCAAGAGCGGCCATAACTATAAACAAGTATTTGATTGTCTTCATAATTTCTTCAAATTAAGATAGTTAATTCTATTCCCAGAGGGTGATTACACCTGATGGGTCAGGATTGTTGAGCGCCTCGGTGACTCCGGTGTTGGACTGGAATTCGCCACGGGTAATCACGATATTCCACTGAGGTGAACGTCCGACGGTGTTGAACCTTGCGTTGGCTGGGAAGTTGGTGCCGGTATAGCCTCTGGTGATACCCTGATTCAGTCTCTTGTAGTCGAAGAAGAGGATTCCCTCACCCCAGAATTCGACTCTCTTCTGGAAAAGCATTTCCTTGATGAACGCTTTCTCGCTGGAAGCAGTGAAGCTGTACGATCCGTCGGTGACGCGGTTCTTCATAAAGTCATTGAGAACCTTGGTGGCTTCTGTCAGATTGTGCTGGCGAGCAAGAGCCTCCATTCTGATGAACTCCATTTCCTCCATTCTCATAAGAGGATAGTCGCCGACTCCGCCCGTTACATAATCATTGATCTCACCGTTCTTGCAGCGGAATTTGATGGATGCGTATTTTCCAGTGTACTTGTAGAAATAAGCCTGCTCTTCTGAACTTCCGGCAAGTTTATAGTCATAGTAAGCCTGTTTCTTAGGGTCGAGGAAGGAATGTTTACGGAAATCGTTGTCGTTGATTTTTTCGTAGGTTGTTTTGCTTGTCCCGAACTGAACGAGTGAGCCGTAACCCCAGGTAGCCTCGCAGGAAAGCCAGCCGGTGGCCTGGATAAGGTTCGAGAGGGACTCGCTGACCACCGGGGTTCCCCAGAGCCAGGAATTCTGACTGGAAGAACTGTTGAATCCGGTCGATACATCCTCCCACTGAGCCTGGGTAAGGGCGGAAGCTCCGCTTACGGAGATAGCCTTCTCAGCGTACTCCTGAGCTTTCTTGAAAGCGGAAGCGTCATATTCGGTATCTGAAACATAGCCGAGCTCGAGGTAGGTCCTGGCATAGAGACCGTCCACCATAGCCTCACTTGGAGTAAGAACGCTCTTGGTCCCGGCAAGATATTTTTCGGCTTGCGCGAGGTCGGAGAGAATGAACTCATACATATCGGCTCTCGTAGCGCGAGGATTGTTCTTTGACTCCTCCTCTGTAGTGGTCTCGGTTACGATAGGAACTGTAAGCCCGAGGATGTCTGAAGGGATGGTGTAGCCCTTGTACTGGCTCTCGCTGACCGCCTTAGGCTCGAACATTCTGGCAAGGTCGAGATAGAACGCAGCTCTGTAGGCATAAGCCTGGCCGAGGGCAAGCTTGGAATCTTCGTCTGCATTTTCAGGGTCGGAGATCGACTTGATGACATTGTTCGCGGCGAAGATCCAGGAATAATAGGCATCCCAGAAATAGGCGCAATAGATATAAGTCTCTCCCTGTGCACGGTTTGATGCCCAGGTGGAGAAGTGGTTATATCCGCTGTTTCCGCAGCAGACGAAGTCCTCGAGCATAGAATCGGTCATTATATGCACTGCCGGAAGACCGAAGTCGCCGTGGAACGAATAACTGCTCGTATATCCGATAGCGTTGTAGGTGTTAAGCGCTGCGGTGATTGCACCGGCCTTCATTCCGAGCGGGTCATCGCTCTCCTGAAGCTGTGTCTCAGTAACTGTGCCGCCTACAGGGAAAGTCTCTTTGATACAGGACGTTGCCCCGAGGACGAGCGCAGAAAGAAATGCCAATATATAAATATTCTTCTTCATACTATCCTTAGTTTAGAAAGTGATGTTAATACCGCCGGAAAGAGTTCTGACCGGAGAGTTGGTAGAGTCACTCGTAGAGCCGCTGAAACTGTAGCGAGGGTCGAGACCGTGTCTGTATGACCAGTAGTAGATATTGTCGCAAGTCACATAGATGCGAAGCTTGCTGACACTGAGCTTCTGGGTCAGTTTGGACGGAAGAGTGTAGCCGATCTGGGCGTTCTGGAAGTTGAGATAGCTTGCCGGAACGAGGAAGCGGTCGGATGCTGATGCAGTATATTGGTCACCGAGCTGGAAACGAGGGATGTCCGAATCCGGGTTCTCCGGAGTCCAGGCTTTGAGGATGTCCTTGTGGTAGTTGCCTCCGACACTGTCAGCGGTAGGGCTTGACATCAGGGATGCGTAACCGGAGTCATATGTGAGACCGCCGAGAGAGTAGGTGAACGATACGGAAAGGTCAAAGCCGTGGAAGTCAATCGATGATCCGAAACCGCCATAGAGCTTCGGTGTAGGGTCGTCGCAGAGATACTGGGTAGCCTTGGAATAGGAGTTTGTAGTCTCTCTTCCGGTCACGTCGCCGTTTTCATCAGTAACATCCATATACCAGAGAGATTCACCTGTAGTCTTGTCAACTCCGGCATATTTCTTAAGATAGAATGTATAGAGAGGAAGACCCTCGCCGACGAACTTGTTGCCTGAAGCGTAGCCGCCGTAACCTTCTACGGTTCTGGTCTTCTTGTCTTCAGGGATGTAAGTGACCTTGTTCTTGTAGTGGGTGGCGTTTGCATAGACATCCCAGCGGAAGTCTCTGGTCTGCATAAGGGTTGCATTGAGCGAAAGCTCGACTCCCTGGTTAACCATATCACCGATGTTGTCGTAGTATCCGCCGTATCCGAGAGATGCAGGAACGGTGAAGTAGTAGAGCATATCGGCTGTCTTTCTGTAGAAATACTCTACGGAACCGCTCAGCCTGTTGTGGAAGATGTCGAAGTCGATACCTGTGTTGAGGTTCGTGTTGGTCTCCCAGGTGATGTCCGGGGTTCCCTTGGAACCGAATACCACGGCTACATTGTTCGTGTTGTCGTTGGTGATGGAATAGGTGTCGGTATAGAGATAATTTCCGATGTTGTCGTTACCCTGGCTACCTATGGAAGCCTTGAGCTTGAGCATATCCACCCAGGATGCGTTGAACCAGTTCTCCTTGTTTATGATCCACGCGCCGCCGAGTGACCAGAAGTTACCCCAGCGGTAATCCGGGCTGAAGCGCGAGGATGCGTCACGACGGAAAGATGCGCTGGCGAAGATCTTCTCGGCATAGTTGTACTGTGCCCGGATGAAGTAACCTTCGTTCATATAAGTGCTTCTGCTTGAAGCAGATGACTTGGAGTCAACGACGGCTCCGTTAAGCTCGTCGTTATCCATTCCATAAATCTGGGACTTGGATGCGGAGAGGGAATAGGACTTCGACACATAGTTTTCGTGTCCGAGGAGGACATCGACATTGTTTGCGCCGAATGATTTAGCCCAGGAAAGGAGCTGCTGGAAGTTGTAGTATTCAGATCTTCCGTGGCTCTTGTAGATGTATCCGCCGCTCTCGGCGAACTGCCCGTAATACTTGTTCACAGCCTCGGTCCCTCTGCTCTCGTCAAGACCCATACCTCCGTTGAGGGTGAACTTGAAGTCGCGAAGGAAAGTGAAGTCCGCATAACCGCTGGCGTTCAGGGCGTTACCCTCGCTGTAGGATTTGTTCAGATATACGCTCGAAAGCGCGTTGGAATCAGTGAAGGACGGACGGGTGAGGCCTGCGTTCGTTTCATCACCGTAGTCGTACATCTTGTATCCGCGGCTGTCGATCATTATGTTCTTGTTGGCGTCCCTGATATATACAGGATAGATAGGGGCGATGCCTGTCGCTGCCGCGAAGATGTTTGCTGTGGATGCGCTTGAACCTTCGCTGCTGTTCGAGTTGTTGTAGTTATACTTCGCATAACCGAAGTTTGCGCCTACCTTGAGCCATTTCTTGGCCTGATAATCAGCCTTGAGTCTTGCGGTGTAGCGGGTCATGTCCGCATTGTCGATGATACCGTTGTTCTTGAGATAGCCGCCCGATGCGAGGATGGTAGCCTTGCCTGTGGTACCGGATACGCTGACATTGTACTCCTGACGGACTGACTGGCGGTAAGCTTCGTCCATCCAGTTGTCCGGCTGAAGCCAATAGTCGGTTCCGTTGTAGTTCACCATACGTCCGAGTGTGGCGTTAGGGTTGAGCTTGCCGTTGGTTCCGATAAGTCCCTGTCCTTCAGGGAGTGTGTAAACGAGGTACATAAGACCGCCGTCGCCTCCGTCCGGATCCGGATTGAGGAGGACGTCATTGGCCTTGAGCCAGGCTTCGCTTGAGCTGGAGCCGCTGGACTTGTAGCTGTTATACAGGGCCTTGTAGTGAGTCTCGTAGTACTCGCCCGGGTCTGTGATGTAGTCGTATGTCTTGAGGGCCTTGGTGTTCCAGCCGATCTTGGCGTCGAAATTGACCACTGCGTCTCCGGCCTTGCCTTTCTTGGTGGTGATCATAATGACACCGTTGGCACCGCGGGCGCCGTAGAGGGCGTTGGAAGCGGCATCCTTGAGGACGGTCATAGACTCGATATCGGCCGAGTTGAGGTTATTGAGGTCGCCTGAATACGGCACGCCATCGACTACATAAAGAGGTGAAGAACCTGCGCTGATGGACGAGGTACCGCGGATGCGGATGCTCGGAGTGGTTCCGAGTGTACCGGAGGATGTGGTCATCTGGACACCGGCAACCTTTCCTTCCAGAGCTCTGGTAGGTTCAGAAGTCTGTACCTTGGAAATATCAGAGGATTTTACTACTGTAGCAGATCCCGTGAAGGCTTCCTTTGTGGACTTACCGAAAGCCACCACGATGACATCATCGAGGAACTCGGTGTCCGTGTCAAGGGAGATGTTGATCACTGCCTTGCCGCCCACGGCCACTTCCTGTGTGGTATAACCTACAGAAGAAAATACGAGAGTGCCGTTAGATGGCACTGAGATGGAGTATTCTCCATTTGCGTCAGTATTGGCTCCCGTCATTGTTCCCTTGAGCTGAATGGAGGCGAATGGAATGCCTTCTCCGCTTGCGGAATCAGTTACGGTTCCCTTCACTGTGATATTCTGACCATAGGCCAGAGCACAGATGGAAAGTGCCAACACCGTGAAAAAAAGTTTGACTTTTTTCATAAGCGTGAATTTAATTAAACATATAGTTGAATAGTTATACAATCTTTCCCCATCCTCGCCGCGCTTCCTGCCTGTACTTTTAAACGGGCGTTTTTGAGGGCTGCACGCGGTGGTTTGGTCTGTCGAAATCACTGGGAACGAAGCATGTCCATTGAACTTGTCGAAGTGACGGCGGCGTTTCGACAGGCTC
>CAVFAZ010000013.1:0-4571 GCA_963620825.1 Kurthia senegalensis | reverse complement strand
CCGGTACCCATACCGTGGAAGCCCTCGCTGCCGTCATCCGTACAGATGTAAAGATGGTCGCAGACGGCGGCCATATCCTCCTTGTAGATGAGCAGGTCGCGGTTTTTGGCTCCGACGATGACATCCACCGGGACTCCGTGGGCGTGCAGCCACTTGGCCTGCGGATAGACTGGCGCGGTGCCGACTCCGCCGGCGATGAAAACAATGCGCCTGCCTGCGAGCTCATCTGCAGACATCGAGACGAATTCGGAAGGATTGCCGAGAGGCCCGACCACGTCGGCAAAGCGCTCTCCGACTTCCATCGAACAGATCTTCTTCGTGGATGCTCCTATAATCTGGGTCACGATGGTGACCGTTCCCTCCTTGCGGTCATAGTCGCTGATGGTCAGCGGGATGCGTTCGCCTTTCTCATCCGCGCGGATGATAAGGAACTGCCCAGGCATAGCGGCCGACGCCAGTCGGGGAGCCGACACCACCATTTTGCAGATGGTAGGAGTCAGCATACTCTTTTGAATAATTTCAAACATATATTATTTCTCGGGGAAGAATTCTGTAATTGTATCGATTAATATCGATGGGCAAAAAAATATGGTCAGGATTTCCGAGGTCCCGGAAATCCTGACCATATAATTCATTATACCATACCTGAAAATCCAAGGAACGCCATAGCCATAATGCTCACGGTAATGAGCGCGATAGGCAGACCCTTGAAGGACTTCGGAACATCGCACATAGCCAGATGCTCACGCAGACCGGCGAAGAGAATCATCGCCAGACCGTATCCCAGGGATGTAGCCAGGGCATAGACCACGCTCTCTGAGAGGTTCAGAAGGTGAGCCGCCTCGCCTCCGAAGCTGAACTCCTTGGTAACCACTGTGATAGCCACACCGAGAACGGCGCAGTTCGTGGTGATCAGAGGAAGGAAGATTCCGAGGGCCTGATAGAGCGAAGGACTGATTTTCTTGAGGATGATCTCCACCATCTGAACGAGGGCCGCGATGACCAGAATGAAGGAAATGGTCTGCAGGAAGGTCAGGTTCAGAGGTATCAGAAGGTACTGGTTCAGCAGATATGTGACCACTGTCGCGAGGGTGATGACGAAGCACACGGCTCCGGACATACCGATGGCGGTGGAAAGCTTGTTCGAAACGCCCAGGAACGGGCAGATTCCGAGGAACTGCGCCAGAAGGACGTTATTGATGAAAATCGCTGATATGATGATAAGTATGTATTCCATATTCTAACCTACTTTTTAAGGTATTTGTTGAACAGAACCATCAGGTAGCCCAGCACCAGGAAGGCGCCCGGAGCCATCACGAAGGCGAGGATACCGTCACCGGCGATGAATTTCCAGCCGAAAACCGAGCCGCTTCCGAGGATCTCGCGGATGATGCCGATGGTGGTCAGCGACATCGTGAAGCCGATGCCGATTCCCAGACCGTCGAGGGCGCTATCCAGCACTCCGTGCGAATTGGCGTAAGCCTCAGCGCGTCCGAGCACTATGCAGTTCACCACGATAAGCGGAATGAACAGACCGAGGGTGGCATATACCGCAGGGACATAAGCCTGCATAAGCAGCTGAAGCACAGTCACGAAGGCTGCGATCACGACGATATATACAGGAATGTGAACCTTGTCCGGAACCAGCGGGGCGAGAAGTGAAATCGCCATATTCGAAAGCACCAGGACGAAGAGCGTCGCGAGTCCCATCTCCAGACCGTTCATCGCCGAAGTGGTGGTGGCCAGGGTAGGACACATACCCAGAACGAGCGAGAATGTAGGATTATCCTTGATGAATCCCTTTGTTATCAAAGAAAGCTTGTTTGCCATAGTCTCTTACTCCTCCTCTGAATTGTTGAAAGATTTGACAAGCTCCACCGCATTGCGCACGGCCTTGGTGTAGGCGCGCGAAGTGATGGTGGATGCGGTTATGCCGTCGATGTCACCGCCGTCCTTGCTGACTGCGAGATTGCCGGAGAAACCGCGGAACTGCGAGATGAAAGCCTCGTCACTCTGGCATTTGGCACCCAGACCCGGAGTCTCGTTGCACTCGAGAACCGCTGTGTTGCAGACTGTTCCGTCAGGATAGACGCCGACCATAAGTTTCAGCGCTCCGCCGAATCCGTTCACCGTCGAAGTGACCGCATAAGCCTGCGGAACTCCGTCGGCTTCGCTGACATAGTATTCGTACTCCTGACCTTCGAAAGAGGCCTTCTGTACGTCCGAGACGCTGCCTCCCTCCGGGAGAACCTTGCCGATAGACTCCTGCAGAGCCTTCAATGCAGCCTGCTGTATAGGCTCGTAGGTCACGGCATAAACCGCCGCCAGAATAGCCGAGCTGAAGAGGCAGACCAGCGTAAGGCACAGGGCCATATTCTTCAATGTTGACTTTGCTGCCATAATTTACGCCCTCCCGAATTTTTTCTGATGGAACGCTCTGTTCAGAAGCGGAACCGTGATGTTCATAAGCAGAATCGCGAAGGACATTCCCTCAGGATATGAGCCGAAGTAGCGGATAAGCATAGTGAGAAGTCCGATTCCGATACCGTAGACGATGCCACCCTTGACGCTCATAGGCGAAGTGACGTAATCAGTTGCCATAAAGCAGCTTCCGAGGATCATACCGCCGGTGAGAAGGTTGAACACCGGGTCAGTGAAGCGGGCAGGGTTGCACAGCCACATAATGCCCGAGAACACGAACACCGTGAGCCAGATCGAAAGGGTGATGTGCGGCTTGATGACGCGGCGAACGAGCAGATACACGAAGCCCAGAAGCAGCGCGATCGCCGAAACTTCTCCGGCGGAGCCGCCAATGCTGGCGAAGAGCATCTGGGAGTAGCTGTAGCCCTCGCCCAGGATGTCCTGAACCGTCGAGCCGTTCATCAGACCTTCCTTGATCGCTCCCAGAGGCGTAGGGCCGCTGTAAGCGTCCAATGCGAATACTCCCTGCGGGGCTTCCCATTTGGTCATAGCCACAGGGAAGGAAACCAGAAGGAAAACACGTCCGGCGATGGCAGGATTGAAGACATTCTGTCCCAGGCCGCCGAAGGTCATCTTGGCGACGCCGATAGCGAAGAGGGCGCCGATGAATACCACCCACCAAGGGGTGGTGAAAGGAAGGTTCATTCCGAGAAGAAGACCTGTAACGACGGCCGAGAGGTCGCCTATAGTGGACTCCTTATGGAAGAAATATCTGGTGATGAGATATTCGAGAACTACGCAGGAAACCACGCTCACGCCGAGAACCATAAGTTCCCTCCATCCATATACCAGAATGGAGACTATCACTGCCGGCATCAGAGCTATCACGACATCCCGCATAATGCTCTTCGTGGAAGCGCTGCTGTGGACGTGCGGAGATGGAGAAACCAGTAACTTATTCATAACGGATTATTTGCTTGAAGCGGCAGCGGCAGCCTTGGCGGCTGCTGCCCTCGCCTTGATGATAGACATAACTTCTGCCTTGCTCTGACGGATGATGTCGAGCAGAGGAATCTGTGCAGGACAGCTGAACAGGCAGCATCCGCACTCGATGCAGTCCTGAACCGCATTCTTTTCCAGACCCTCCTTGTCACCGGCCTGTGCGAGACGGCGCAGAAGGAACGGCTCGAGTCCCATAGGACAGGCGTCAGCGCAGCGTCCGCAGCGGATGCAGGCGCTCTCCTTTTCGCGGCGTGTGGCGGCCTCGGAGAGGTAGAGAATCGAAGACGAACCCTTTACGGTGCAGGCATCGAGATTCACGATGGCCTTGCCCATCATAGGACCTCCGCTGATGATCTTCGCGGCTCCCTCAGGGATACCTCCGGCATATTCGGCTATGTAGCTGAGCGGCATACCGATACGGAAGAGGTAATTGTGCTGCTTCTCCACCGGCAGGCAGTCGCCCGTTACGGTCAATGTGTTGGTAATGAGCGGTTTGTTCTTCTGGACAGCCTCGTAAGCTGCCAGAGCCGTGGCGACATTCTGTACCACGGCGCCCACGCTGATAGGCAGGCACCCCGACTTCACCTGACGTCTCATAACGGCGTCAATGAGCTGTTTTTCTCCGCCCTGCGGATATTTCTTCTTCAGAGGGAGAACCGAAATGTTCCTGTAACCAAGTTCGGCAACCGCCTTGGACATCGATTCGATGGCCTCCGGCTTGTTCTCCTCGATACCGATGACGCAGCGGCATCCGCCCAGTATCTTCTGCATTATGGCGGCGCCCACGACGATTTCGCGGCTTCTTTCTATCATTATGCGGAAGTCGGAAGTGAGGTAAGGCTCACACTCGGCACCGTTGATTATCAGGCACTCCGCCATGGCGTTAGGGCCCGGATTAAGTTTCACGTGAGCAGGGAATGTGGCTCCGCCGAGACCTACGACGCCGCAGGCCTTGATGCGCTCGAGCATCATAGGGACATCCTCCGGAATCTCTGTCACGAGAGTGTCGCTCAGATCGATGCCCTCGGCCCATTCGTCACCCTCAACGGCAATCTCCACGTGAGTCATCATCCTGCCGGCGAGATCGGCGCGGGGAGCGATGCTCTTCACGGTTCCCGACACGGAAGAATGGACATAAGCGGAAATGA
>CAVFAZ010000012.1:0-9189 GCA_963620825.1 Kurthia senegalensis | reverse complement strand
TAGGCGTGGGCCTGAATCTGAACCAGACTGACTTTCCGTCAGATATCCCGAATCCTACATCCATTTCCCTTCTGACCGGCCGCCGCTACGACCCCGCGCAGACCCTCGAGCGCCTCTGCGGTTATATCTCTCGCGCCGCCGATCTGCTCCAGAGCGATTCCGGCCGCGCCACCCTCGATGACTATTTCAACGCTTATATGTTCCGCAAGGCATAATTATTCCCCGCGGAGGGAGGCGATGGTGCGGCGGGGATCGCCGCTTTTAAAGACGGCGCTGCCGGCTACCAGAATGTCGGCGCCTGACGCGTGGACCGTGGCGGCATTGGACGGCGTTACGCCGCCGTCCACCTCTATAAGACACGACGGATTGCGGACGGCGATTTCGCGCCTGAGCGCTGCGAGTCTGGCGTAGCTTTCCTCTATGAACGACTGCCCGCCGAAGCCGGCATAGACAGACATAAGTACTAGATAATCAACGTCTTCGATAAACGGAATGACTCGCTCGAGAGGCATATCCGGATTGAATGCCAGACCGGCCTTCATCCCGAGATGACGGACCTGTGCGAGAAGCGAAGAAGGGTCACTCCCCTCCTGCTCCGCAGCCTCCAGATGGAAACTCAGCATATCGATGCCGCACTTGGCGAACCTCTCGAAATACTTCTCAGGATGGATAATCATAAGATGCGCATCCAGAGGTTTCGAAGCGATCTTCGCGATAGGCTCGATGACGGAGAAACCGAAGGAAATATTCGGCACCAGAGTGCCGTCCATAACGTCAAGATGAATTATATCCGCAGCCTCATTGAGGATGCGGATATCTTTCTCAAGGTTCAGAAAATCTGCCGCCAGAATGGACGGAGCTATCTGTAATTGCATACCACGTCAGTAAGATGTTCCACAAACATATCCAGCGACTTCAGATCCATCCTCTCGCCCGGGGCGTGAACGCTCTTAAGAGTCGGGCCGAAGGAAATCATATCCAGTCCGGGGAACTTCTCAAGGAAGAGACCGCACTCCAGTCCGGCGTGTATCGCCTTGACTACAGGCTCTTTATGAAATAGTTTCTTGTATGACTCCACGCAGACTTCCAGAACGTGCGAATTCAGATTCGGCTTCCAGCCCGGGTACTCCGAGAAATGTTCCGCCTCAGCGCCGGCATCAGTGAAATTCTTCGCCACGGCGGCGGCAATCTTGCGGCACTCCTCGGTAACGGAACTTCTCTGGCTCGTAACGATAGTGATGACACCCTTTTCAGTCATCCTGACAGAAGCCAGATTAGTGGATGTCTCAGGCAGGCCCTTAATGTCCTTGCTCCAGGCGATAACGCCGTGAGGGCAGGTGGTGAGGCTTCTGAGCAGACTCTCGCAGGTGAAAGGGTCGATGGCCTTCTCGTTAGAGAAATCATAGCCCGCGGTAAAGCAGATATCCGGCTCGTCGCCCTCATACTCCTTCTTCTTCGCTTCTCCGAAATGAACGAAACGCGCAAGAGTGGCGTCTGAATCAGGAACAGCGATAAGTGCCTCACAGTCACGCGAAAGCGCATTGTGCTTGCCGCCGCCCTTGATAAGGAAAAGCTGCAGACCGTACTGGAGTTCATTCAGAAGGAACGATGCCAGAACCGGCACAGTGTTCAGTCTGTGATAGATGATGTCGTCTCCGCTGTGTCCGCCGCGTGCGCCGCTGATTTTCAAACTCAGACGAGTCCACTCGGCGTTGCAGTTCACAGTGCTGTAGTGGAAGCGAGCGGTCGTGTTCACTCCGCCGGCACAGCCAATGCAGAATTCCCCTTCTTCCTCAGAATCCAGGTTTATCAGCACCTTACCGTCGAAAAATCCCTTCTGAAGCGCCATAGCGCCGTCCATACCGGTCTCTTCCGAAATGGTGAAGAGGCACTCTATCTTTCCCATAGGAAGGTCGCTCTCGAGCAGAGCAAGCCCTGCGGCGATACCGATGCCGTCATCAGCTCCGAGGGTGGTTTCCTTGGCGATCATCCAGCCGTCTTCAACTTCATACTGGATAGGATCTTTCGTAAAATCGTGCTTCGAGCCTGCAACCTTCTCGCAGACCATATCCTGATGGCCCTGGAGGACCAATGTCGGGACGTCTTCCTTGCCCGGAGTCGCCTCCTTGATAATGAGGATGTTGCCTGTTTCGTCTCTCTTGCATTCGAGTGAATGCTCTGCCGCCCAATTCTGAAGGAAATCTGTCATAGGGCCTTCGTGGCCGGATTCTCTCGGGATGCGGGTTATCTGCTTGAAAATATCAAGAACGGTTTTTGAGTCCATAAACGGTCATTTTTAAGTGTATTCACAAAAATAGCCATTTATTGGTAAAAATCAAACGATTCCGCAACTGTTTCTCTCCGGAACAGGTGAATCTATGGATGGAGTAACTCAGTGGTTGCGGTTCTCGGCCTGAGTGAGAATCTTTTCTATGCCCTGCACGTCCTGCTTCACGCTGCGGTCAGTAGCCATAAGGTCAGAAATCGCGGTGCAGGCATAGAGGACTGTGGCGTGGTCCTTCCCGCCTATGCTGGAGCCGATGCTGGAAAGGGAAATGCCGCTTACCATATTACGGCTCAGATACATAGCTATCTGGCGGGCCATAACTATCTGACGCTTGCGGGATTTCGAAAGCAGGTCCTCGCGGGTGATGCCGTAATAGTCGCAGACGGTTCCGAGCACCTTCTCGACGGTGAGCTCGGACTTGTCCTCGCTTATGATCTTGTCGGTGATGCTGCGGGCAAGCTCGATATTCGCATCCTTGTGCAGACGCGTGGCGTGGGCGATCAGTGAAATGAGAACCCCTTCCAGCTCACGGAAATTCGTGTTTATGCGGTGAGCGAGGAATTCAAGGACGCTGTCATCGATGGTGACGCCTTCCCTGAAGCACCTGGCTTTCAGCATTTCGAGACGCGTGGCGTAATCCGGGCGGGAAAGTTCCACGGAAAGCCCCCATTTGAAGCGGGAGAGAAGCCTGTCCTCGAAATTGCGAAGATCGACCGGAGCCCTGTCAGATGTGAATACGAGCTGTTTCCCGGACTGGTGCAGGTGGTTGAATACGTTGAAGAACGCATTCTGTGAGCCCTGTCCGAGCAGGTCCTGAATGTCATCGACGATGAGCACGTCGATTTTCATATAGAAGGCCAGGAAGTCCGTGAGTTTGTTGCGGACATTCACCGCGTCCATATACTGGGTCTTGAACTCGTTTCCGGTGACATAGAGCACCACGAGTTCCGGGAATTTCTCGTGTATGGCTATACCTATCGCCTGTGCGATATGGGTCTTGCCGAGGCCGGAACCTCCGAAAAGGAAGAGAGGATTGAACGGGCTCTGACCCGGAGTGATCGCGATGTCGTTTCCGGCTGTGATACCCATTCGGTTGCACTCCCCTTCCACAAGATTGCCGAAACAGTAAACCGGATTCAGGCGCGGATTAATCTTCAGCTTGTGAAGTCCCGGATAAACGAAAGGACTCGGATTCACGCCCTGGCTGTAAGTGTTGACATTCACGCTCCTGTTTTCAGGAGTCTGACCGAGGGAGGCCGGAAATACCATAGCGGGTGCGCTCTGTACCGGCTTTACTACATAGAGGAGTTTCGCATCCGCTCCGATGACTCTTTTCAGGGTCTTGGAGATGACGTCAAGGTATGCGCCTTCGAGATATTCACGGAAAAAGTCGGAGGGGACTTCGATGGTGAGAGTGGAGTCCACGATACTGACAGGTTTGATGGGTTTGAACCACACATCAAACTTCTGCGGCTCTATTATCTGCTGAATAATCTGCAGACAGCCGTTCCAGATGTCAATATGTTTCTCTTTGCTTTCCATTGATAACTACTCGGGGTTGCAAAATTGGTTGAAAAAAAAGATAGAAAAAAATAAAAAAGCTATTGACTTTGTTTAATTTTTTCGTTATCTCGAAGAAGATAACCTCCAATTTTGCGATTTTATAATAGCCTTAATTTCAGACTGTTATAACGGAGTAATTTTCTAAAGTCCTGATTATGCCGTAATGTAGAATTTAGAAAAGTTCCAGAATAACACTTTTTATTTAATCCGTGTCGAAGTGCCGTCCGTGACCTTTACCAGGAAGGCGTCTGTGTATTTTTTACTTATAATCTGAAAGTTCTCTCTGGCTTCGGAAAGGTCGGAGGATACACCGATATAGTATTTGTAAAGTTTCCCGATTTTGAGCTCGAGAGGAGTGTATCCGAGGAAAATCCGATCGGAAGAATTTTTCCTTACCGTGGTGGCCAGAATCTGGGTGGCATAGACGGTGCCCTCGGACATTGGACTTGTCGGAATGTCCGAGGCGGAAGTCTGCTTTGGCGCTTCGACAGGCTCGGCGACCGTGGTTTCGGCGGCTGCCGGAGCGCCGACGCTCTCGTCATAGAGCTTCTTGTATTCGCGGAATGCGTCGCAGAGGCGTTCTGCGAGCTTCTCGCGCGAATCCTTGTCTCGCAGGATCGCAAGGTCGCCGGGCGAGGATATGAAACCGAGCTCGAGCAGCATCGCGGGCATTGTGGCGAGGCGCAGGACGGCGAAATTGTTCTGATAGATGCCGTTGCTCTTTTTGAACGGACCGCCCTTGAGCTTTTCATCGACTATCTGGGCGAAAAGCAGGCTTTGCTCGCGGTAGGCGTTGTGCATCAGATGCAGGAAAATGTCGGATTCCGGGTCGTTCGGGTCGAAGCCCTTGTAGGTCGTGGTATAATCGTCTTCGAGGAGAATCACTTCGTTCTCGCGCTTGCAGACTTCCATATTGAATGCGTAGGTATTCTTGCTCTTGTCCGAAGGACCGAGAAGATGGACTGAATATCCGTTCACAGAGGATGACTGCTCGTTGGCATTGATATGGACTGAAATGAAAACGTCAGCACTGTTCTTCGTAGCATATTTCGCCCTGTCTATCAATGGGATATAACTGTCGTCGCTACGCGTCAGCAACACTTTCACGTCGGGGCAGGCAGCTTCGATCTTCTCCTTCAGGCGATTCGAAATGTCGAGCACGAAAGCCTTTTCGTGACTCTTCTTGTCCTTGCTTATGGCTCCGGGATCTTTGCCGCCGTGACCAGGGTCAATCACTACGGTATGCAGTCCCGGCGTACCGGAATTCTGCGCGAAAGAGGTCGCTCCGCAAGAAATAACAAGCAGCGCCGCGAGCACGGCACGGAACTTGACGCCATTCAAAATCATATCCAGACTTGGTAAACTTGGAAAATAGTCTTACTTTTGTACTTTGCAAAATTACGAAAAAACTTGCATTTAAGATTTAAGAAATACGCATTATTGACCCTCGTGCTGTTTTTTTCATTGTGCACGATACTCTACTCCCAGGACGACCGCAGAGAGCGGCGCCGGAGCAGAAATGCGCGCGTTTCTACAGAAATCGTTGACAGCCTGAAACTTAAATCCTCTGTTGGCGGTGAAACCGCCCAATCCGCATTGGACAGCTCGGCTGTCCTGGACACTACGTTCGCTCTGAGCGATTCCTCGATGCTCGCGGACTCCCTTTCGCTGACAGATTCGCTCTCGCGGGCAGACTCGCTGATGCGCGCGGATTCCACTTTCCGGGCCGATTCGCTCGCGCTGCTGGAGAAGAGTTCGCTCGATCTGCCGGCCTTTTCCGGCGCGAAGGACTCGATTGTGGAGGTTTTTACGGACGGCCAGCGCAAGATTTTCTATTACGGAGACGTTTCGGTGAAGTATCAGGGGATGGAGCTTACCGCGGACTATATGGAGTACGACCTCAATACGAACGATGTTTTCGCCAAAGGCACCTGGGATGCGGAAAAGGAGGAATGGATCGGGCAGCCGAAGATGACGGTGGGCAAGGACACGTACGAAATGGAGACCATCCGCTACAATTTCGGCTCGCGCAAGGCACGTATATATAATATGACCACTAACGAGCAGGAGGCCATCCTGCACGGAAAGAACATAAAAATGATGAACGACCGTTCCATTAATATAAAGAACGGTCAATATACCGTCTGCGACGCCGATCATCCGCATTACTACGTGGCCCTGTCCAGCGCCAAGGTCCAGCCGTCGAAAGACGGAAACAAGATAATGTTCGGACCGGCCTGGCCGGTATTCGAGGACGTTCCGCTTCCGCTCTGCATACCTTTCGGTTTCGTGCCGAAGAAGCCTGAGAGGGCTACCGGTCTTCTGATGCCTTCATTCGGAGAGGAGAATTCCCGAGGCTTCTATATGAAGGATGCCGGTATGTACTTCGTGTTCGGCCAGTATTTCGACCTCTCGCTTACCGGAGACATCTATTCCATGGGTTCCTGGGCCGTGAACCTCAATTCCCGGTACAAGGTGAATTACAAGTTCAACGGCAACGTCGGACTCACCTACTCCGTCGATCAGACTGGCGAAAAAGGCAGCCCGGACTTCTTCCAGACCAAGAACTTCTCTGTCAAATGGTCTCATACACAGGACTCAAAGGCTCATCCCGGACAGACTTTCTCGGCATCCGTGAATTTCTCCAGCCCATCGAACAGCAAGTACAATTCCACTTCCGTCACTGAGGCTCTCCAGAACCAGATTTCCTCCTCCATCTCCTTCTCAAGGAACTGGAACGGAAAACTGAATCTCTCCATAAACGCACTGCACAGCCAGAATTCGAGGGACAGTTCCTATTCCTTCACTCTGCCTAACGTGACCTTTTCCGTCAGCACCTTCTATCCTTTCAAAAGGAAAATGCGTGTGGGCAAGGAGCGTGCCTATGAGAAGATATCCTTCGGATACAACACCACCCTGCAGAACAAGATCAATTTCAAGGCGTCCCAGTTCGGAGAGGAAGGCTTCCTGAACCGCTTCCAGAACGGCATGCAGCACAATTTCAGCATCGGTCTGCCGTCCTTCGCGCTGTTCAACTACCTGAATTTCACGCCATCAGTATCATACGGACAGAACTGGTTCTTCAAGAAATCCACCTACGAATACAATCCCGAAACCGACAAGGTGGAGCAGAAGGAAGGGGATCAGTTCAGCTCATTCGGCATCACCCAGAATTATTCGGGTAGCATTTCGATGTCCACCCGGCTCTACGGTATGTTCAATTTCGGCTCCTACCGTAAGATCCAGGCCATACGCCACGTGATATCGCCTTCCCTCTCGATGTCTTTCAGCCCTGAGAAAGGAACCTATGCAAACGGCTACCGCACCCTGTATTATACCGACAAGAACGGGGCCGACAAGGAGTACCAGTACAATATCTACTCCGGACAGCTCTATTCCGCTCCGGGCAGGGGTAAATCCGCGACTGCGAGCCTGTCCATAGGAAACAACTTCGAGGCCAAGGTACGTGACTTCGCCGACACCTCCGGCACGGCCACCAAGAAGGTCAAACTCATCGACCAGCTGAATTTCAGCACAGGCTACAATTTCCTCGCCGACTCGATGAAGATGAACACCATAAGCGTCTCCGCCTCCACGTCCATCTTCGGAAAGCTGAGCATCAGCGGAAGCGCAAGCCTCGACCCTTACGCCATAGACGAAAAGGGCCAAAGGTACAACTGCTTCAACTTCCAGAAGGAGGGATGGCGTCACCCGCTGCGTCTGACCAATGCCAGCCTCTCGATGTCCTATTCCCTTTCCGGGGAAGGCAAAAAGGAGGGCAATGACGGCGGACAGCCTTCAGGGAGCCCTTCTGATTACTATCAGAGGATTTATTATCACCCTGTTACAGGAGAATACATACCCGGCGGATGGCTGTACTACACAAATCCGAATGTGCCGTGGTCCGTCAACATGAGCTATTCCTTCAGCTACAGCAAGAGTTACTCCTACACGAATTCCATGCTGAACGTGAAGAATAAATACACCCAGACATTGAACCTGTCGGGCAATCTTAAACTGACTCCGAGAATGAGTCTGCAGGCGAACGCGAACTTCGACATTATGGCGTTGAAGATGACTACGACCCAGATCAGCGCGACCTACGACCTGCACTGCTTCAATATCTCGGTTTCCTGGGTGCCTACGGGAACCTGGCAGTCGTACAGTTTCCGCATCGCCGCGAACGCTTCGGCCCTTGCGGATCTGCTGAAATTCAAGAAAACGAGCAGCTACTGGGATAATTAATCTTCCGTAGGATTGCGGAATCGATTATTATTCGTATATTTGCATCGGTTCTTGTGAAACTTCATCACTTGATTATGTCTGGCGCTGTCCGTCCGGATGCGCCGAAGTGAAATTACATATCTTTTTATCTATGCCACATACCCTCTACGAATTGGAGAAGATGAGCCGCGAGCAGCTTGAAGAAATCGCTGCCAAGCATTCCATTAAAAATATCAAGAAACTTGACATCGAGATTCTCGCATTCTCGATTCTGGACGCCGAGGCCAAGGAAGAGTCTCTGAAGCCTGTTACGGATAAGCCGAAGGCCCGCAGAGGCCGTCAGGCGAAGCCCGCAAAGCCTGAGTCTGAAAAGACAAAGGAGAGCAAGCCTGCTGAGAAAAAGCAGGACGAGAGCAAGTCCAAGCAGACGACACGTCAGAACAAGCCGAAGCAGAATTCCTCCCGTCCGGCCGCAGACAAGTCTGCGTCCAATCCTGACACCCAGGTTGCCGCTCCTCAGGACGCTGCAGCCCAGAAGCCTCGTCGCGGCCGCAAGAGTGCCTCCAAGCCGGAGGCCGCTACCCAGAACGGCGACCAGCAGTCCAAGCCAGCCAACACTCAGGAAAGAAAACAAAAGCAGCAGCCTGCAGCCGAGGTTCAGAAGCCTGCTGAGAAGCCGGTAGAGAATGCCGCAGAGACGCAGCAGGCGAACGCTGAGCAGAAATCCAGAAGCCGCCGCGGCCGCAAGCCCAAGGCGCAGCAGCCTGCTGAGAATGCCGGAGTCCCTGATTTTGGGCAGGAACCTGCAGAGGATGTGCTTTTCCCTGTCACCAATGAAGAAGTTCCTGTCGCTGAGACAGTTTCAGAGCAGGCGTCCGAAACGGCCCCGCAGCCTGAGGCTTCTGAGAACAGACCTGAAGACGGCCGCGAACGCCGCGGCGACAGACATTTCGACCAGCCTCGCAAACAGCAGAAGGTCGTATATGAGTTCGAGGGGACCATCGAGGCCACAGGCGTTCTGGAAATCATGCCTGACGGTTACGGCTTCCTCCGCTCATCAGACTATAACTATCTGAACTCCCCTGACGATATCTATGTATCTCAGAATCAGATTA
>CAVFAZ010000011.1:0-5515 GCA_963620825.1 Kurthia senegalensis | reverse complement strand
GATTTCAGAGTGACGCAGAGTTTCGACTTCGCGCTTCTGAGCGGCCAGAAGGCCAGGGAAACCGCCTCGGGAAAGGAACTTCTCGCCATAGAATACCGGGCGCAGAGGCAGGAAGTGCTGCTGGAAGCCGAAAAGGTCTGCATCGAGATGGTTTACAATAACGCCCTTCGCGAAGCGCTGACACAGCATCTTACTGATGCCGAGCACTTTGTGGCCGCATATACACGCAAGGTGGAGCTCGGCGACGCTTCGGTTCTGGAGCTGAACAATGCCCGTCTGCACCGCTCGGAGGTATCCGGCAAGCTCTCGAAGGCTGAACTGGAGCATAAGAAACTCGCTCTGGAACTTGCCCGTCTGAACGGTGGGGAGACCATAGAAGTTACTGAAACTGAGATAGATAAATTTATGGGAGGGCTCAGCCGCCCGCTTCCTGAAAGTTTCGCCGAATATTTCGGACAGGCATCCGAGCAGAGCCCGGCCCTCGCTTATGTAAAAAAGCAGATTGAGCTCAGGGACAGGCAGTTGCGGGTCGAGAAAGCAAGCCGGCTTCCTGAACTGACGCTCGGCTATATGTCCGAAATCACCAGCGAGGACCCGTACCGCGGCATCACCGTCGGAGTCTCGATTCCTCTCTGGAACCAGTCGTCGAAGGTCCGCGCGGCAAAGGCCAATCTGCAGGCGGCCAAGTCCCAGAAGGAAGAGGCCTATCAGGCCTGCTGGCATCAGCTGGCCTGCCAATACGCTGAGGCTGAAGGGCTTCGGGAATTGAGCATGGATTACCGCAGCAGTCTGGAGGAGGCTGACAGCCGGGAATATCTGAAGAAGGCCCAGGCACAGGGAGAGATTTCGGTGATAGACTACATCTCCGAAATAGATCTTTTCTATGAGAATCTGGAGGAGACTCTGGATGCGGAATGTGCCTACAGGCAGGCTCTGGCGGGGCTGAATGCCATCTATCTCTAGGCTTTTAAGAGGGCAACGCCTTCAAAAATCGCAATATAGGGTTGCAATCTTGCGAATAATTGCTACCTTTGTGACGGGAAAGTCGTACACGACCAGCTCCCTCCCAACTTCCCCAGGGTCGGAAGACAGCAAGGACAAGAGGTTGTAGCGGTGCGATGTGCTAAGCTTTCCCTTTTTTCGTATCTTGAGGACCCGGGATACTGATTTGAAACCACACTGCATATGGACTACAATCTCAAAAGATTCACCGATGCCCAGAATGAGGGCAATACCTATAAGAACGCCCTGAAAGAAATCGGAGCCGGGCTCAAGGAGGGGCATTGGATGTGGTTCATCTTCCCTCAGTTGCGCGGATTGTCGCGCTCGGACATCGGGGTTTACTACGGAATCATCGGCAAGGCGGAGGCCAGGGCCTATCTCGCGGACAAGACTCTCGGGGCGCGCCTGCGCGAATGTTGCAACGCCCTTTCGCAGGTGCGGGGAAAGTCGGCCGAGGAGATTTTCGGAAAGACGGACACTCTCAAGCTGAGGTCTTCCCTTACGCTTTTCTATCTGGTTTCCGGGAAGGAAGAGTGTTTCCGCAAGCCTCTGGCGAAGTATTTTGATGAAAAGTTGGACCCTAAAACCGTGTCAATGCTATGAGAAAACATATATTCCCGTCCATCGTTCTGCTGATTCTGGGCCTGAGCGTCGCCGGTTGCGGCGGAAGGCATCATAAAGCCGCCGGAGATGAGGCTGCCGTAAAGGATACCATCCCGCCGCTGGGATTTTTCACTGAAGATTATTTCGAAAGACGTGGGGAGGTTAAGAGCGGAGAGACCTTCTCCGGGCTTCTGAACCGCCTGGGGCTCAGCACCAAGGCCGCGTACGATGTGGTGCAGATATGTTCCGACAGCATTTTCGATGTCCGGAAACTCCGTGCCGGGAATGCCTACAGGGTCTATTACAGCGATTCCCTCGCCGCCGCGCCGTCCTATATGGTTTACGAGAACAACATTGTCGATCGCACTGTATTTCAGTTCGGGGATTCCCTGGATATCCGCAAGGTGAGCCGTCCGGTGGAGACCGTCCGCAAATACGCCGATGTGGTCATCTCCTCGTCCCTGTGGAACGATATGACTTCAGCTGGCTCCTCACCGCTTTTAATTCTAAAATTATCAGACATTTACGCCTGGACTGTGGATTTCTTCGGGCTTCAGAAGGATGACCGTTTCAGAGTGATTTACGGCCAGAAGGAGGTCGAGGGGGAACTTATGTCCATCGACACCGTATATTTCGCCTGCTTCACCCGGGACAGCACGCAGCTTTACTCGGTGATGTTCGACCAGGGTGACGGGGGAAATATCTATTGGAACGAAAAGGGTGAGAGTATGCGCAAGGCATTCCTGAAGGCTCCTCTGGAATTCAAAAGGGTTTCATCCAAGTTCTCCTATGCCCGCAAGCATCCTGTGACCGGAAAGATAAGGCCGCACACCGGAGTGGATTACGCCGCGCCTATGGGCACTCCTGTAGTGGCTCTGGGTGACGGAACCGTCCTTAGCGCCGGCTGGGGCGGCGGTGGCGGCAACACCATAAAGATCCGCCACAACAGTGTCTATACCACAGGCTATCTGCATCTTTCGCGATTCGCCAAGGGCATCAAAGCGGGCGTTCGCGTGCAGCAGGGCCAGGTCATCGGCTACGTAGGCTCCACAGGCACCTCCACGGGCCCGCACCTGGATTTCCGCGTATGGCAGAACGGCCAGCCGATAAATCCTCTGAAGATGGAATCCCCTTCGGCAGAGCCGATAAAGGAAGAATTCAAGCCCGCTCTCGACTCCGTATTCCGTGCACGGTTATCGGAGATGGAATCGCTTGACAGACAGTAAGTTCAGGAGTCTCTAAACATCTCGCTTTTCAGCGCCACGATCTCAGGCTTCCCCCGTGAGTTGGTTTTAACCACTACGATATTTCCGTTCAATTCCTCCTCGAAGATAAGCGAGAACACCCTGAGGGACTCAGCCCCGCTATTGGCCATAAGGTCAACCACGTGCACCTCGGCCTTGCCTTTCATATACTCCAGTATCAGGCGTCTGTCCCTCTCCTTATAGTTGGGACTCTCCGCCTCCCCTTCTTCACCAGCCTTGACCGCAGGAATCTCATAATCTATCGGCCTGTCCAGGTAGTCTGTAATGGCTTTCCACCATTTGGTACGTCCCAGCTGCGTCTTGACGCTGAAGCCGCTGAGCTTGTGCATAAACTCCGTATGATGGGTCGTGTGGTAATGCAGGAACGCATAAAGCCCCCACACCAGGATTAATGAACTGCCTATTACGACATAAAGCTGCATATCCACTCCGGCGCCCAGCACCACGCTCAAGGCCCAGATTCCGGTAATAATCAGACTAATAAGTATTTCCGTAGTGGATGTTATGAAATGGCTCACGCCCACATTCACGAAAGCGTGGTGGAGGTGAGTTCTGTCAGGATGGAAAGGGTTGCGGCCCTTGCACGCCCTCATCGCCATCACTCTCAGAGTATCGAACACCGGAACTGACATCACGGCGAGGGCGAAGGCTATCATATTGATATCCACATTGTCATAGTACGTCACGTGATTTTCCCGGCTGAGCAGGCACAGCAGAAACCAGGTCATCAGCATTCCCATCATCATGGTTCCCGCATCTCCGATAAACATACGGGACTTGGCGCCGAACACGTTGTGGATATAGAACGGGATCAGGGCAGCAGCCATTGAAAATGCCAGCACGGCATTGGACGCGTCCTGCGCCTTGAGAAACGCTATGCCGAAGAGAACGCTGCAGGTGATGCACAGGCCGCTGGAGAGTCCGTTCACGCCGTCTATCATGTTCACGGCGTTGATGATGCCCACCCCGGCGAAAACGGTCAGAGGCACGGCAATCCACCAGCTAAAATCCCAGATTCCCCAGAGCCCTCGGAACGTGTCAATGCACATCCCGCTCGAATATATGAGGCACAGAACGACGGCTATCTCAATTAAAATCCTTGTCCTGGGGCTCAGGCCCATTATGTCGTCCAACGCTCCCACATACAGCATAACCGTCATGGCGGTGAAAACCGGGAAAAGGCAGTCGTGAATCTCCTCGGAGGCGGTGAAATAGGTCAGCGTCGTCACCGCCATCATACCGGCCAGCAGTCCGAAATACACGGCCAGCCCGCCGACCAGCGGCACCGGTTTGCGCTGCAGCTTTCGCGCATCAGGGTTGTCCACCAACCCTTTCATATATGCTATCTTCAGGATCCTGAAATAAATCCAGCGTACGGAAGCAAGTGCCACAACCGCACCGATCGCAGAAGCGATGACAATGTTCAAGTTCATAAAATTTCGTCCTTCGGGTTAATAAAATATTCTTCAAAATCCGCATACTGAGCGGAGTCCTGCATCCGTGTACAAATTTAGGAAATTCTCTTCAGAAAAGATACAGAAATTATACAGAATCGTGCAAGTTCTCAGCCATCTGTGCCACTAAGTACGCCGGGAGCAGTGCCGCCAGGGGAAGTTCCGACCGGACGGGAGGGACGGAATCACCCTGGAATCATATGTGTTATATGTGTTCCTCCTCGCCTCTGAAGTGCACATTCAGCTCGTCAGCGATGCGCTGAAGGTTTTCGTTTGCCTGGAATTATATGTGTTCCTCCTCGCCTCTAAAGTGCACATTCAGCTCGTGAAGGTGTTCCAGCAGAGTGCCGAGCGGGGTGCCCTGCGTCATCTTCGAGAAAGCGTTCACATCTTTAGGGAAACACTTTCCGCCGTAGCCGTACTTGCCGTCAGGGCCTGGAACGTATGTGTGAGTATCATTTATATAGCCGGAAAGGAGGATGCCGGTGTGAACCTTGCGCCAGTCGGCACCCATCTGCTCGCAGTATTCGCGGCAGGCATTGAAGTAAGTCACCTTGTAAGCTCCGAATACATTGTGCATATATTTGGTAAGTTCCGCCTCCAGAGGGCTCATCACCGTAAACTTTTTCCCGACAAAAATCCTGATCAGGAGTTCCTGGGAACCTGTAAAAACCATAGTCTGCTTACGGAAGTCCTCCAGGTAAGTCCGCTCGGAGAGGAACTCCGGCATATAGCATACCTGGTGTTTGGTTTCACGGGTAAGCATCTCACTGGTGCCGGGAAGAATTGTTGTCCTGACGAAAACTGGGACATCCGGCAGGTTGCAGATAAGCTCCTTCATAAGAGTCAAGTCCTGCGTCCCATCATCTTCCGTCGGCACGTGAATCTGCAGAAAAGCGATATCGATATTGCTCAAGTCGTCGTTATATCCTTTCGGCGGGTCGCTGATGAACAGTTTGCACTCCGGATTGTTGTGTTCCAGCCAATCCTTCAGGGCCCCGCCCACGAAGCCGCATCCGATAATTCCAACGTTAATCATATATTGTGTTCTTTTATAAGTTTATTCGTAATATTCGGAGACGATGGTGTTAATTATACAAACTTACGAATATTCCCAGTATTACGCAAGTCCACACTCCACATTCCACATTCCACATTCCACATTCCACATTCCACACTCCACATTCCACA
>CAVFAZ010000010.1:0-9368 GCA_963620825.1 Kurthia senegalensis | reverse complement strand
TTCACACGGAATCGAAAACGGTGTGAAAATCATAGGGTTTTTCACACGGGACGCTATTTCGGAGTGGTGAGGGGTGAAAAAGGCTCCCTTTTTCACACGGAATTCTGAAGCGTGTGTAAAAGCCTGGCTTTTTCACCCCGGAGGCGGAGCGCTGAGGGGCGGGGGCTCTTGCATAACTGCGGCGAAAAATGTATCTTCGCGAGTTCAGATGCCGAGGAGGAAACAAAACGAATCCCTGAGGAGGAAACAAAACGGGTCCCCGAAGAAGCCCCGATAACCGCTTCCGAAGAAGCCCAAAACCCCTTTCGAGGAAGCAACCGAAAACCGCTTCCGAAGAAGAAACAAAAAAACTTTCCGAAGAAGAAGCCGAAAACCCCTTCCGAAGAAGCCCCGAAAACCGCTTCCGAAGAACAAACAAAAAACTTTCCGAAGAAGCACCCCAAACCCCTTCCGACGAAGCACCAAAAAACCGCTACCAGACCGATGTTCCAGAAAACTATCCTGTGCGCAGGCCTTGCCCTGTGCCTTATCACAGCTTGCAATATGCAGAATCCACTTCTGAGCGACTCTACGCTCCCTTACGGCGCGCCGCAGTTCGACAAAATCAAGACCGAACACTATCTTCCGGCCTTCCAGCAGGCCATTGCCGACGCCAAGGCTGAAATCGACGCCATCGTCGCAAACCCCGACGCCCCGACCTTCGAGAACACCGTCGTCGCCCTCGAACAGGCCGGCAGCCGTCTGAACGACATCTCCGGCATCTTCTACAACCTCCTCGAGGCCGACACCAACGAGCAGATGCAGGACATCGCCGAGACCGTCTCCCCGATGATGACCGAATACTCGATGTATGTCTCTCTGAACGAGGAACTTTTCAAACGCATAAAGACCGTCTATCAGACAGCCGAAGGCCTCGAGCAGGACCGGAAGCGTCTTCTGGAAAATACCTACAAATCCTTCACCCGCAGCGGCGCCAACCTCAGCCCCGAGGACAAGCAGACCTACAGCAAGCTCAGCGAAGAGCTCTCCCTGCTCACCCTCCAGTACGGCAAGAACCTGCTCGCCGCCACGAACGCCTACACCCTGAACATCACCGACGAAACATCGCTCGAAGGCCTTCCCGAGTTCGCCCGTGAGGCGGCCGCCGAGGCGGCCAATACCAAAGGAGAGCAGGGCTGGACTTTCGACCTTTCCGCCCCGAGCTATTCCGCCCTTCTCAAATACAGCCCGAAACGTGAGCTGAGAAAGCAGATCTGGATGGCCTATAACACCCGCGCCACAGAAGGGGAGAACAGCAACATCGAGCTCTGCCGCCAGATAGCGGAGAAGCGTCTGCAGATAGCCAATATCCTCGGCTATGAAACCTATGCCGATTACGCCCTTGAGGAGCGTATGGCCAAGACCCCGGAGACCGTGAACAATTTCCTCCGGGAACTTCTGCAGCCATCCCTTCCCGCAGCCCGCGAAGAAGTAAGGGAACTCCTGAACTATGCAAAAGCGGGTGGCTTCGAAGACAGCGAAATACAGCCTTGGGACTTCTCCTATTGGTCCGAAAAGCTGATGAACGAGAAATACTCCATCAACGACGAACAGCTCAAGCCTTACTTCCGTCTGGAGAACTGCATCGCCGCCGCCTTCGATCTGGCGAACCGTCTCTACGGCCTCACATTCGAGGAACGCAGCGACATCCCGGGCTACCATCCTGACGTAAAGGTCTATGACGTAAAGGATTCCACAGGCCGACATATGGCCCTGTATTATGCTGACTTCTTCCCTCGCGACAGCAAGAGGGGAGGGGCCTGGATGACAGAATTCCGCGGCCAGAGTATCGTGAACGGTGAAGAGAAACGCCCGTTCATCAGTATGGTAACGAACTTCTCCAAACCGGCCGCCGGCAAGCCGGCCCTGCTGACCCACGATGAGCTCACCACCCTCCTGCACGAATTCGGACACTGCCTGCATGGCATATTGGCCGAAGGCCGCTATGGCTCGCTGACTGGAACGAACGTCTCCCGCGACTTCGTCGAGCTGCCTTCGCAGATTATGGAGAACTGGGCCTTCGAGCCGGAGTTCCTCGACACCTTCGCGCGCCACTTCCAGACGGGCGAAGTACTCCCTGACAGCCTCATACAGAAGATCGTGGCCGCGAAGAACTACCACGCCGCCTACGCGCAGGTACGCCAGCTGCAGTTCGGCATCCTCGATATGGCCTGGCATTATCAGAAACAGATGACAGATATGGGTACGATCGCATTCGAGAAGGCCGCGCTCAAGTCTTCGAACGTGATTCCGTCCATCCCTCAGGCCTGCACTTCCACAAGCTTCAGCCATATTTTCTCGGGCGGCTACAGCGCCGGATACTATTCCTACAAATGGTCCGAGGTCCTGGAGGCCGACGCGTTCAGCCTCTTCAAGGAGAAAGGAATCTTCAACACCGAAGTTTCACATTCCTTCCGCGACAACATCCTCTCGCGCGGCAGCAGCGAGGACGAGGCCGTGATGTACCGCAATTTCCGCGGTCACGACCCTCAGCCTGAGGCCCTGCTCGAGAAACTCGGCATCACAGCAGTCTGCAGATAAAAATCTTTACGGCCCTTGCGGTCGAGGAATAAAAATAAATATGTTACGTAAAATCAGAATCGCACTTGCCGCCATCTTCTTCATCGGCATCACACTCCTTCTCATCGGCATCGGAGAGCAGTGGTGGGGCTGGATGGCGAAACTGCAGTTCCTGCCGGCCTGTCTGGCATTGAACCTCGCGGTAATCATCGGAGTCCTGTTGGTCACCGTGCTGCTCGGCCGGGTGTATTGCTCGGTAATCTGCCCTCTGGGCATCTTCCAGGACCTCATCATCCGGATTCGCCGCAAGGCCGGCAAGAAGAATTTCACCTATCATAAGGGCGGTGTACTACGCTATATCGTCCTGGCCGCATTCACTGCCTGCCTCGTTGCAGACCTGCAGTTCATCGTGGCTCTCATCGCCCCATACAGCGCATACGGCCGTATGATTTCCAGCCTCGTGCACCCTCACGGCTGGCTCGTTCCGACCGTCGCCGGCGTGACCTTCGTTCTGATTGCCGTCCTCGCCTGGACCTCCGGACGAGCCTGGTGCAATGAAATCTGCCCTGTGGGCGCCACCCTGGGCCTGTTCTCCCGCTTTTCCATCTTCGGCGTGCGCATCGACGAGAGCAAGTGCGCCGGTTGCAAACTCTGCGAAAAGGCCTGCAAATGCTCCTGCATCGACGTGACCCACCACAAAGTCGATCGTTCCCGCTGCGTAGTGTGCCTCGACTGCATCGGCAAATGTAAGAAAGGTGCCATCAGCTACGGTCTGAAGAAGCGCAATCCTGCTCCTGCGGCCGCTGACGCGTCCAATGTCGATTCTTCCCGCCGTGCCTTTATTGTAGCCGGCGTAATGCTCGGAACTTCAGCCCTGGCAAGCGCCCAGACCAAACTCGACGGAGGTTTCGCCGACGTGATCCCGAAGCAGAACCACGGGCGCGACCAGAGGCTCACCCCTCCGGGCTCCAATGGCGAAAAGGATTTCTATTCCCGCTGCACCGCCTGTCAGCTCTGCGTATCGAACTGCCCTAATGACGTTCTGCGTCCTTCCACTGACCTTGAGCATCTTATGCAGCCTCAGATGGGCTTCGAAAAGGGCTTCTGCCGCCCTGAATGCACGACCTGTTCACAGGTCTGCCCTGCTGGCGCCATCACCGCCATCACTCCTGAAGAGAAAACGACCATCCATATCGGCCGTGCAGTCATAGATTACACCCTCTGTATCAACGAGAAAGGTGAGACCTGCCGCAGCTGCGGCTCGCACTGTCCTGCGGGAGCCATCAGCTATGTAGCCAAGGCTCCGGACGACCCTAAGTCCGCCCGTATCCCTACTGTTCACGAAGACCGATGCATCGGCTGCGGCAAGTGTGAATATCTCTGTCCATCGAGACCGATTTCCGCCATCCACGTGGAAGGCTATACGGACCATATAATCAGCTAACGTTATGAAAAAGAATATATCCAGAAGGGAATTTGTAAAGGATGCGGGGCTGGGAGCGGCCGCTCTCGCGGCCGCCGCGGCCTGCGGCCGCGGGACCGCCAGGTCCTCCGAGTCCGCTTCAAGCAGTGATGAAGGCCCTGAAGAAATGCCTCTTCGCACCAACCCGAAGGACGGTGACAAGGTGTCCCTGCTCGGCTACGGCTGTATGCGCTGGCCGATGATAAAGGACGAAAACGGGAAGGATATCATAGACCAGGCAAAGGTCGATGAGATGGTAGATTACGCCCTCGCCCACGGAGTCAACTACTTCGACTCCTCACCGGTCTATCTTATGGGCCAGAGTGAGGAGGCCACCGGCAAGTCCCTGAGCCGTTATCCGCGCGAGAGCTACTATGTGGCCACCAAGCTTTCGAATTTCGGTGATCCGTCCCGTGAGGAGGCGATGAGGATGTACAAGGCTTCGTTCGAGTATTTCCGCACTGACTACATAGATTACTATCTGCTTCATTCCATCAGCGGCGCCGAGGCTTTCCAGAAGCGCTATATCGACAACGGAATGATGGATTTCCTTCTGAAGGAGCGTGAGGCCGGACGTATCCGCAATCTCGGATTCTCTTTCCACGGACAGAAGGACGGCTTCGATGCCCTTATGGCGGAGCACGAGAAATATCATTTCGATTTCGTGCAGATCCAGATGAATTATGTCGATTGGAACCATTCCGGCGGCCGTGACACGGATGCGAGCTATCTCTATGAAGAGCTTACCAAGCGCAATCTTCCTGTAGTGATTATGGAGCCGCTCCTTGGCGGCCAGCTGGCCAATGTTCCCCGCAAGATCGCTGATATGCTAAAGGAAAGGGAGCCTGCGAAGTCCACCGCCTCCTGGGCGTTCCGTTTCTGCGGAACCCATCCGGGAGTATTTACGGTGCTGAGCGGTATGACCTATCTGGATCATCTGAAGGACAATCTCGACACTTTCCTGCATTTCAAGCCTCTCACCGAGGACGAACTTGCTCTGCTGGAGTCGGTTGCGGGTATGATCCGCAACTATCCTCTGGTGCCTTGCACGGCCTGCCAGTACTGTATGCCTTGTCCTTACGGCATCGACATTCCTGGCATTTTCCGTCATTACAATTCCTGCGTCAATGACGGTCTGATAGCCGAAAGCGCCGCCCAGAAGGACTTCAAGAAGCTGAAACGCAAGTACTTGACGTCTTATGACAAGGCCATCGAGTCTGTCCGTCAGGCCGATCACTGCATCACCTGCGGCGAGTGCGTCTCCCACTGTCCTCAGCACATCCGCATTCCGCAGCAGCTCCATCGCATCGACACCTACATAGAAAATCTGAAGCAGGAGACGCTATAATACATTATTTGCGGGCGGACTGACAAGTGCCGCGACCGTAAACCCCTAGTTTCGGAGCTCTTAATGGGATCAAGGGGTCTGGGGAGTCCGCTCCCCAGTGAATAGATGAAAAGCCGCGCGAAGCGCGAAGCCGGCCGGGGAAAAAGATTACGGTCGCGGCACTTGTCGGGGAGCCCGCCAGTTACTTTATCGGATCGAGGAGAATCAGTACCGGGGCGGGGTGATTGAGGGTGAGGGTGACAGAGGTGCCGGAGGCGCGGTTCAGCGTGGCCTTCCACCAGTTGTCCCAGACCACGGCGTCGGTAGGCCAGACTAGACCTTCGGAATGCATCACCAAGGTATTGTCAGGAGAAAAGAGCGAAACCTTCTGACCCTTGGCGACAGCAAACTCGACTCTGTCGGAATAAACGGCGAAAGCTTCGCAATAATCGGAAACCAGCCTCAGACGTGTTCCCCGCGCGGAAAGCCCAAAGGACTTCTCGTACTCCATCAGCAGCGACAGATTCCCGATGGTGTGAGCCTCGCTGCGCCCTGAGGCCCCCAGAATCCATATTTCCGATACATCCGGCCAGGCGGAGAGCGCATAATGAAGCGCCTTCGTCTGGTCGTTCGTCTCCTGATCGGAGCTCCGCACGACCTGGCCGGAATACTGCTTCAGAGCCTTTCCTGACACCGAATCCATATCCCCGATGACCACAGACGGCGTAATCCCTCTGCGAAGAAGCGCGGAAAGAGCCCCGTCGCAGCAGACCACGTAATCCGAAGCTGCAAGCAGCCCCAGCGGCCTGCGCGAACGGGGGAACTGCCCGTTGCAGACTATCGCCACACGGCAGCCCATCAGACGCGCGTCTTAGCTGTTTCGGCCTTGGAAGTGCCTGCAGAGCAGGTGTAAGAGGAAGGTTCGCGGAAGCCCAGCAGGAAAGCCTTGACATCCATCCGCTTCTTCCCGGCGAGCTGCAGCTCACGGATTTCCACGGCCCCGTCCGAAGTTCCCACAGCCAGCCAGCTCTTGCCGTCGGAAGCGATTTCTCCGACCTTAAGGCCTTCGGCCAATCCGGTATTGGACGCCTCGGCGGCCGAGAAGATCTTCACTTGAGTGGCGGTTCCGTCGGCCGAGACGAACTCGGTGTATGCGGTCGGGTACGGGCTCAGACCGCGAATGAGGTTGAGGATGTTGCGGGTGGAGTCGCTCCAGTCGATGTGGCAGAGCTCGCGGCTGAGTTTCGGAGCCGGCTTGAGGGTCTCGCTGCCCTGGATGAACGAACGCTGCACGCGGGTCTCGACATTGCCCTCGATTATGCCCTGCACGGTCTCGCAGACCAGATTCGCACCGATGCCCATCAGGCGGTCGTGCACGTCTGAGGCAGTATCCTCAGGACTTATTCTGCACTCCTGGCGGAGAATGATGCCGCCGGTGTCAATGTCCTTGTCTATCATAAATGTGGTGACGCCGGTGACTTTCTCGCCGTTTATCACCGCCCAGTTTATAGGCGCCGCGCCGCGATACTGAGGCAGCAGGGCCGCGTGGAGATTGAACGTGCCCAGACGAGGCATCCTCCAGACTTCCTCAGGCAGCATACGGAAGGCTACGACCACGAACAGATCGGCCTTCCACGCCTTCAGAGCCTCGAGGAACTCCGGGTCCTTGAGCTTAACCGGCTGCAGGACAGGGATATCGTGCTCCACGGCGTATTTTTTCACCGCGCTTTCGTTCACCTTGAGCCCGCGCCCTGCAGGCTTGTCAGCCACTGTCACCACTCCGACGACCTTGTAGCCCTTCTGTATCAATGCGTCCAGAGGCGCGACGGCGAATTCCGGCGTGCCCATATAGACGATTCTGGTCTTTTTGAATATGCTCATAAATTTACTCTTTACTGATCTCCACCAGGTCTTGAACTGGTCCATATCGGAGAGCGAAGAATCGTGCACGGCCTTCCAGGACAGGAAGGCACCTATCGGCAGCAGTATCGCCGTCGCGAAGAATGCACCCCAGGCCGCTCCCACGGCACCGTCCTTGGCCAGTTTGGAACCCACGATGTCCGCTATGTAATACAGAACGAAGAAGAGTACCGACACGATGGCGGACGCTCCCAATCCGCCCTTGCGGATGAGGGCACCCAGAGGGGCGCCTATGAAGAAGAGAATCAGACAGGCCAGCGCGCCCGCGAACTTCTTAAGGATGTCCAGGTTCATTCGCCTAAGATAGAACTGATACTCATAGATTTCCCGGTTCATGTTTATCAGTTCGTCGGCGGCCTGCGAAGCCACGTTGGCGGCGGAGGAATAGTCATCGACCTGCTGCTGCAGATCGTCCCATTTCAGATACTCCGGATTCTCGAAAGCCTGCAGGCCCTTTGTCGCCCAGACGGTGTCCAGCTGCTCGGTGTGTTTCAGGTGGCTGGATATGCCCATCATCTGGCTGAACTGCCTTTCGTGGGTCTGATTGAACAGCTCCGTAAGAGAGTCGCGGTTATAGGTCAACTGCTTCAGATTCATCGCTTTGACCTGATTGCCGTAACGGGCGCTGTCCGATTTCTGGAAGTTGTAGTTTTCGAGACGGATTATGAGTTCCTGCCTGTCGAAACCGATTCTCTGGAGCTCCAGAGTGGTGTCGCGGTAGGTTTTGGTATTGGTCTCCTGATAATTGGCGCCGTGGTAGAGGGTGAAGGTCAGGTAGTCCTTGGCCTTCGACATCTTCATCATCGCGGAGTCGGCGAGGGTGAGGGTGGTGTTGCCCTTGTTGCCGGTGTGGTCATAGACCATCACCTTGTGGAGCATTCCGCTGTGGCGGTCCTGCGATTCCACGCGCAGGATATAGCCGTCAATTCCGTCATAGAAGGTTCCGGACGGGATGTTGATTTCTCCCTTGGTCTTTCCGATGTCGTCACGCAGGGTGTAGATCTGGTCGAAGGAGTAAGGGACGAGGTCGTTCGAGGCGTAGAACGCTCCCACGCTGATGACCGCCGAGGCGATGAAAAGCGGGGCCAGGGTCCTGGTCAGAGGAATGCCGGCGGATTTGATGGCGATGAGTTCGTTGTTCTCCGCCATCTGGCCGACAGTCATCATCGATGCGAGGAGCGTGGCAAGAGGCAGGGAGTAGGGGAGCATCGTGCAGCTTCCCCAGAGGAGGAATTCTGCTATGACGCTCAGATTCAGTCCTTTACCGACGAGTTCGTCGATATAGACCCAGAGGAACTGCATCATGAAGATGAACACAACCACCAGCAGGATCGCTACGAACGGTCCCACGAAAGCCTTGAGAATGAATCTGTCGAGTCTCTTCATGAAGGTGATGTTACGTTTGGACGGCCTGCAGCCGTCCAATTAACTTTATTTTCCGGTGGCGATGCCGACGAGGACCGCGACGGCGTCACGGAGACCCTCGACGTTGCGTCCGCCGGCAGTGGCGAGGCCTGGCTGTCCGCCGCCGCCGCCCTGGATGAGCTTCGCGGCCTCGCGGATGTCCTTGCCCGCGTTCTTGCCCGCGGCAACGAGGTCATCGGAGTACATCAGCATCAGCTGAGGCTTGCCGTCGCTCTCGTATCCGCCCACAAGCGCCGCGTTTTTCAGCTCCTTCTGAAGCAGGAGCGCGGCATTGCGCAGCATCGTCGGATCCACGGCGCGCTCAGTCGGCGGATTCACGGTGATAAGGCGTACCCCATTCACCTCCTGAGCCTTGTCGGTCAATATCTTTGCGAGCTGCGCCGCTTTCTGGCGGGCGAACTCCTCGGCTGTCTTCTTGAGCTCGGCGTTGTCGTCGAGCACCTTGCGGATGGCGGCGGCGATGTCAGGCATATTGTTCAGCAATCCGCGTGCCGTCTTAAGCAGGCTTTCCTCAGCCTTCACGCGGTTCTCGGCGGCCACTCCGGTGACTGCCTCGATACGGCGGATTCCGGCGGCGATGGCGGCCTCGGACACGATCTTGAAAAGACCTATCTGGCCTGTAGCCTCGACGTGGCAGCCTCCGCAGAGCTCGATGGACTTGCCGAACTTGATGAC
>CAVFAZ010000009.1:0-31617 GCA_963620825.1 Kurthia senegalensis | reverse complement strand
AACTTATATCAGTAATAATCTATAAACCCGAGTCAACCCAAATCAGGAAAATACAAATGGATGAGAGTGGAATGAAGATGGGGTGGCAAGGGAGAGGGAGGGGCTTGGGTAATGAGGAGATTGTAACTTGGTGTGGTTTTTTTGGAGTTACTTGGGAGTTATTAAAGATTTTCGTTACCTTTGCGTGTTCAAAATTCCCGAATTAATGAGTATTGATACTTTGAAACAGCATCTTCGGACAGTCCCGGACTTCCCGAAGAAGGGCATACTCTTTTACGACATTACGACTCTCTTTAAGGACGCCGCCTGCTTCAAGGAGCTGAGCGACAGGCTTTATGAGATGTATAAAGACAAGGGAATCACCAAGGTCGTCGGTGTCGAATCCCGCGGATACGCCCTCGGGGCCATCCTTGCAGAAAGACTTGGAGCCGGCTTCGTTATGGTGCGCAAGGCAGGAAAACTGCCTGCCGAGGTCTATCGCGAGAGCTACGACCTGGAATATGGACAGAGTACTATCGAAATACACAAGGACTCCATCTCGAGCGATGATGTCGTGCTGCTGCACGACGATCTGCTGGCAACGGGAGGAACGATGGACGCGGCCATGAGGCTCGTGTCGAAGTCGAACCCGAAAGCCGTATATCTGAACTTCATCATAGAACTGATGGATCTGGGCGGACGCAATGTATTCCCTCAAAACATAGAGGTGACATCCGTCCTGCAGCTATAATTACAAGGAGACCAACCGCGCGAACGCACCGGCTGGCCTCTTTTGTTTTGGAAAAAATTGCAGCCCTTTTTAGAAAAATATTCGCAAGAAGAGTCATTCCGACAAGCTCAATGACCGCACGAAAAAAGAGAGCATGCAAACAGCTTTTGGAACATTTTACAATATATAGTAGATGAAAAAAGTATTCATTCTGGGTGCTATTGCCACCCTGTTCCTGGCTCAAGGAGCTAAGGCACAAACCAACTTCCAGACCTTCTATGATTTCGGCCGCGGCCACGTCACCACAACCCTCGAGGGTTACTATGGAGACAAGTGGGGAGACACCTTCTTCTTCATTGACTACGACTACGATCACACCAAGGACTCTGCAGTCGAGAAAGGCGTTTCCGGCAGCTACTTCGAGATCGCAAGAGGTATCAACTTCTGGCAGGACACAGCCCTCAAGAGCCTCAGCGCACACGTTGAGTACAACGGCGGCGTGAACTTCAACAGCGCCAACTTCCTCTTCGGTGTAAACTATTTCCTTCACAACGCAGACTTCTCGAATACCTTCACATTCGAGCTTATGTATAAGACCTTCAACGGCACCGCTTCTTCCGACATTCCGCTCCAGTTCACCTTCGTCTGGGGAATGAACAATCTCTTCGGAGTCAACGGCCTCAAATTCAGCGGCTTCGCAGATATCTGGGGCGAGAACACCAAATATTGGTACGGCGACAAGAACCCTCTCGAAGCAGAAGAGGGCAAATTCATCTTCCTCTCCGAGCCTCAGCTCTGGTACAATGTCGGCAAGCTCTTCGGAATGGACAACCTCCACATCGGTACCGAAATCGAGCTCAGCTACAATTTCGCAGGCTGCAGCGGCTTCTACTGCCGTCCTTGCCTCGGTACGAAGTGGGTGTTCTAATCTGAATGAGATATGTCAAATTTCCTTACCAAAGCTTTCGGCTTCGACCCTCAGAAGCATAGCGTCCGCACTGAAATCATAGCTGGCGTTACCACCTTCCTCACAATGGCTTACATCCTGGCCGTAAACCCAAGCATCTTCGGTGCCCTCCAGGATATGCCTAACGCTCCTGTATTCACAGCTACAGCTCTCGCAGCCATAGTGGGTACCCTTGTGATGTCCATCTACGCCAAGAAGCCTTTCGGCCTGGCTCCGGGTATGGGTCTGAACGCATTCTTCGTGTTCACCGTCTGCCTCGGAATGGGTTACAGCTGGCAGTTCGCACTCACAGCCATCCTTATCGAAGGTATCATCTTCGTCATCCTCTCCGCCACCAAGGTCCGCGAGATGATCGTTGATGCCATTCCTGCCTCACTGAAGAACGCCATCGGCGCCGGTATCGGTCTGTACATCGCCTTCATCGGCCTGCAGAACGCCGGCATCATCGTGGACAACGGTTCCACCCTCGTTAACCTCGGCGACCTCAAGAGTCCTTCAAGCATCCTCTTCGTCATCGGCCTCATCCTGACTTCCGCACTGGTAGTTCTCAAGGTCAAGGGCGGCATCCTCATCGGTATGCTCGGCACCGCCATCATCGGTATTCCGTTCGGTATCACCAAGTTCACAGGCGTCATCGCCATGCCTGCATCCATCGCTCCTATCTTCTGCCAGTTCGAGTGGAGCCAGGTTCTCTCCTGGGATATGCTCGTAGTGGTATTCACCTTCCTCTTCATCGATATGTTCGACACCATCGGAACAGTAGTCGGCGTATCCGTGAAGTCCGGAATGATGGACAAGGACGGCCACGTGGACGGCATCAGCAAGATCCTTATGGCTGACGCAGTCGCCACCACAGCAGGCGCCTGCTTCGGTACCTCCACCACCACAACTTACATCGAGAGCGCTTCAGGTGTAGCTGAAGGCGGCCGCACAGGTCTCACATCCTTCGTGATCGCAGCCTGCTTCGCCATCGCCCTTCTCTTCTCGCCTATCTTCCTCGCCATCCCTAGCGCAGCTACAGGCGCAGTGCTGGTGATCGTAGGTGTGATGATGATGGCCCCTATCCGCAACATCGACTGGAACGACTATTCCGAAGCCATCCCGGCATTCATCACCGCGATTATGATGCCTCTCGCATACAGCATCGCGCACGGTATCCTTCTCGGTATGATTTCTTACGTCGTCATCAACGCCATCAGCGGCAAGTTCAAGAAGATCAGCGTCACAATGTGGGTGCTCGCAGTTCTATTCCTGCTCCGCTACATCCTGATGTAAACGACATCCGGAAAGTTATAGAAATGAGGGATTGGCCGGATGGCCGATCCCTTTTTTCGGTTCTATACGCAGATTTTTGCTTATCTTTGCAGACTGAACAAGAAAATTCGTCCACGAACGAAAAGTAAAAGAAGAATGAGGAAAATTCTGACCTGCATAGCCCTGGCTATGATAATGACTTTCACGGCGTCCGCGCAGAATGCCGCCGCCACACGTACCGTCACCGACTCGCCCGTCATTTCAGACGAGAGCGTAACATTCAGACTTGTAGCAGACTACGCGACTTCCGTCAAGCTCTCCGGCTCCTGGCAGAAAGCCGCCATAGAGATGCGCCGAGGCGAAGACTTCATCTGGACCGCGACCGTCCCGAACCTCGTGCCTGACCTCTACACCTACTGCTTCATCGTCGATGGCGTGGAGGCCGTTGACCCGGCCAATCCTTCCGTCGCACGCTTGCCTGAAGGCGCCCGCAGCCTCTTCATCAAGACAGGCAGCAAGTCCGAGGACTTTCAGGACATCGCCTCCGGAGGCAACATCTCCGCCATCTGGTACGACAGCCCGACCCTCGGAATGAAGCGCAGGATGTGGATATACACCCCCGCCGGCTACGGCCTGAGCAAGCGCACGAAATATCCGGTGCTGTACCTCCTGCACGAGCAGGGCGGGAACGAAAACTCGTGGCTGACGCTCGGCCGCGCCGCCCAGATCCTCGACAACCTCATCGCGAAGGGCAAGGCCCAGCCGATGATCGTCGTAATGCCGAACTGCGATGCCCGTACGGCCTCCGGCCAATCCCTCACCGGAGTCAGGCCTTCCCGCAGCAGCCGCAATGACGGCCCGGGACTCTTCGAAACCAGTCTCATAAAAGACATAATCCCTTATATCGAAAGCCATTACAATGTCCAGAAGGACAAGGCCCACCGCGCCGTATCCGGTGTCGGAACAGGCGGGGAGCAGGCCCTCAGACTCAGCTGTCAGAACCCCGACACCTTCTCCTACGTATGCCCTCTCAGTATGGGCTTCCAGGGGATGAATGAAAACGGGAATCCTCTCTATTTCAATGAAAACAAGACACTTGTCTATTTCGACAGGCTTGCCAAATCCCACCTGGCTCTCGTTTGGATCGCCTGCGGCAGCGAAGACCCTGCCTATAGCGATGCCCTGAAGCTCGACTACGAACTTACCCAGCACAATGTCTGGCATTCCTTCTTCGTTACCGGCGGAGGTCACAGCTGGAACAACTGGAGACATTACTTTGATATGTTCTTACCTATTTTATTCAAATGATTATGAAACGCTTGCTTGCTTCTTTCGGCCTTCTGGCCACGATTTTCTCCTGCTCCTGCTGCGGAGGAAAGGACAATTCTGAAGACACCCAAAAAAAGGACGACGACAAGGGAAAGACCGAAGAAGTCGCCTTCGCCAAGGGTGCAGACATTTCCTGGTGCACCGAAATGGAGAGCAACGGCTATAAGTTCTACGACGGCAACGGGACAGAGACTGAATGTACAGCCCTTATGAAAGCCCTGGGATTCAACGCCATACGCCTTCGCGTATGGGTTAACCCGACTGACGGCTGGTGCGGAAAGGACGATGTGCTCGTGAAGGCGAAAAGAGCCCAGGCTCTGGGAATGAAAATAATGATCGATTTCCATTACAGTGACAGCTGGGCCGATCCGGCCAAGCAGAATGTCCCTGCTGCCTGGTCCAATTATGGGGTGAACCAGCTGGCCGATGCCGTAGGCGCCCATACTCGTGAAGTCCTCAACGCCCTTAAAAACGCCGGAGTGGATGTCGCCTGGGTAGCCGTGGGCAATGAGGTGGAAAACGGTATGCTCTGGCCTACCGGAAAGGTGGCCGGAGACAGCGCGGGCAGTTTCGTGACATATCTGAATGCCGGATATGAGGCTTCCAAGGCTGTCTATCCTGACGCTTCAGTGGTTCTGCACATCAGCAACGGCTGGAAGTCAAGCACGGCCATCTGGTTCTTCAGCCTTATGAAGACCACAAAGGCCAAGTACGATATCATCGGGCTTTCCCTCTACCCTTCCTATTGGGATGACAGCTCCAAGTCTTTCCCGGACTGGACCACAAAGGCGGAGCAGTTCGTTTCGACCATCAACACTCTTCACTCGAACTTCGGCTATCCTGTAATGCTCTGCGAGGTCGGAATGCCTGTAAGCCAGCCGGAAAAGGCGAAGGCTATGCTCCAGTTCCTGTTCGACAACACCAAGTCTTACGACTGGTTCAAGGGAATCTTCTACTGGGAGCCGGAATCCGAGGAATCCAGAAACAACTACGCTTACGGCGCCTTCTCCAACGGCCGCGCCACAGTCGCCCTCGACCCGTTCGGAACGAATTAAAATTCTACTACCAGCGACTGCAAAGGACCGACCTGAACCGGGCCGGAGAAATCCACCGTTTCGCCGGTGATGACATTGCGCCCTGAAGTGACGTCCGATGCGATTTCAGCATAACTGCTCCACGGAACGGTCTTGGTATCGTGGGAATTGTTCAGATAAACGAAAACCTTCTGCCCCGCGTCATTGTAACGGAAATAGGCGTAAGTGTTGTCACGGGTCAGGAAATGCATCGTGCGGCCGTTGTGGATGACTTCTGCCGTCTTTCTCCACTGGAAGAGCCTGCTCACGTAATCGTAAAGGTCAGCGTACGTGCCCGCAGGAAGCGGTTCACCGTTATTCCAGACATTGGACGCAGCGCGGCCCTCGGCAGTGAAGAGATCGAACTCGTCGCCCTGCCAGCCGCCCGGGAAATCCACCCGCTTGCCGCCGTCGCCCTGACGCACGTCGGAGGAGCAGAACATCATCTCGTCCCCGCTGAAAATCTGCGGAATGCCGCGCACCGTCGCGATGAGCGTCATCACAAGTTTCTGTCTCTGGGGACATTTCCTCAATGCGTCGCCGAGGCGACCAATATCGTGGTTCGATGACATCACGAGCATATGGCTCATATCCTGATAGGCGAAATCGTGCGAGATGCAGTCATAAATGCGCACAAGGCCTTCATTCCAGTTCACATTGTCCTCAGGGAATGCCGTATAGATAGCCGCCTGAAGCGGGAAATCCATTATGGACGGAAGATGTGAGTCGAAACCGTCCTTGTTCGGGTTTCCGGCCTGCCAATAAGCAAGCTGAGGAACGGAGTTGGTCCAACACTCGCCAACGATGTTAAAGTTCGGATATTCGGTCAATACGGCCTGACACCACTCACTCATCGGGACTTTTTCATTATACGGGTATGTATCCACCCGGAAGCCGTCCAGATCCGCCCATTCTATCCACCAGACGGCCCACTGCTTGAAATACTGGAGCAGATAAGGATTGTCCAGATTCATATCGACCATAGTCTCGGTGAACCAGCCCTTGTCCATACCCTTGCGGTCTGCCTGAGAGGCGTTGCAGTCGATGGTGGTGGAGAAGCAGGCGTTAGTATGACAGTATTCAGGCCACTGGTTTATCCAGTCGGTGAACGGGAGGTCCTTCATCCACCAGTGGTCGGCCGCGCAGTGGTTAGTGACTATATCCATTATCATCTTTATGCCCTTCCCGTGGCATTTCTGAACGAGTTCGCGGTACATATCATTGCCACCGAAACGGGGGTCAACCATATAATAATCCGCACAGGAATAGCCGTGGTATGAACTGCCGGCACTGTCGTTGTCCAGAAGCAGAGGGGTGTTCCAGATGGCTGTGATTCCAAGGTCCGAAAGATAGTCCAGATGATCCATAATGCCCTGGATATCACCTCCGTGGCGCCCGAAAGCGTCGCTGCGGTCAGCGGTTTCGGACGTGAGGGGAGAATTGTCATTGGACGGGTCGCCGTTGGCGAACCTGTCCGGCATTATGAGATAGATCATATCGGCGGTGGTGAAGCTGAGGCGCTGCGCGGAGCCTTCACGACGCGCGCTGAGGGTATATGCGCGCTTGAAACTCTCGTCCCCCCGGCTGAACACGAGGTATATCTCGCCTTCGGGAGCGGAGGCTGACACGCTGAGGTCCATGAAAAGGTAATTCGGGCTTTCAGCCTTGTGTATCTGCTTGAGCTTCACGCCTTTGCCTTCTACTGTGACGTCACACTCCCCTATTCCCCCGCCGTAAACCATAAGCTGGAGCGGGGTCTTCATCCCGACCCACCAGCAAGGCGGCTCGATGCGGGATATCTGTTCTTCGGTGGCATCCTGGACGGAGCCGGGGTCAAACGCCTGCGAGCAGGCAGCGACAGCAAGGGCTGCCAATATGATCAGAGACTTTCTCATATAGGTGATTATCAGTTTATTATGTTAATATTGGACGCGACAGCGGCCGGTCCCTACTGCGCAGCCGCCGGAGCAGCGGCAGTCGAGTCGGCGGCTTCGGTTGCGGTCGAGTCGGCAGGAGCAGGCGTATATATGCTGAACTGCTCCTCAGTCATCGCGCCGACGGAGATCTTGGTCTCGAACGGAGCCGCGAGATGGATGAGAACGTTGATGGAGTCGTCCGGAAGGATTCTGTTATAGGAAATCCAGGTGTCGTCTTTGCAGCGCGGATCGCCCTCGACAACCTCGAACTTGGCTTCGCTCCAAGGCTGTACGCAAGGATGTTCGTGATAGAAACGGAGCAGAGTCATATAGAATCCGTAAATCTCCTGAATATTCTTGAGATTCGACCAATGCTCCCTCGGGAGAGGGTCCTTCTCGAAGAACTCGAAGCGCTTCCGGTTTCCGAGCTCCTGACCTGTGTAAATCAGCGGCTGGGCTCCAGGGAGAGTGGCGCAAAGCACCATACCTGCCATCCAGGCGTCTCCCATACGCTCGAACTCGGTGCCGTTCCAGGAATTCTCATCGTGGTTCGTGATGAAGGCGAGACGGTATGCGTTGGCAGGATTCTCCTTCAGGCTCGTGTTGATCACGTCGAGGAGCTCTTTCTTACCGGCCTTGCCCTGGGCGATGTCGTTCAACACGTGATGCAGAGTCCACCAGTATGTGGCGTCGAAACCCGCCCTGTGCAGCCACGCACCCTCTCCTTCGGCGAGGAAATAGAGGTCAGGATTCTTGGCCTTCATAGTGGAAATTGCGTGCTTCCAGAAGTCCTCCGGAATCTGATGGGCCACGTCGCAGCGGAAACCGTCCACGCCCTTGTCCACCCAGAACTCCATACACTTCTCCATCTCGGCACGCATATCCTTGTTGTCGTAGTTGAGCTTGGCGATGTCCGTCCAGTCGTACTCGATGACGATATCGCCCTTCTCGTCCCTTACATACCAGTCGGCAGGCTTTTCCGTAACCCAGGCGTGGTCCGGGGCGGTATGGTTCGCCACCCAGTCGAGAATAACCTTAAAGCCCATATTGTGCGCCTTTCCCAGGAAATTGTCGAAATCCTCCATCGTTCCGAACTCCGGATTCACCGCGCAATAGTCCTTGACGGCATAGTACGAACCGAGGGTGCCCTTGCGGTTCAGTTCGCCGATAGGATAGATAGGCATTACCCAGAGAATGTCTATACCCATACTCTTGATGATAGGGAGGAGTTTCGCCGCAGCTTCGAATGTGCCGTCCGGAGTGAGCTGGCGGACATTGAGCTCATAGACTGTGGAACCCTTGGTCCATTCCGCGTGCTGACACTCCTTCGGAGTGACCGAGCAGGCCACGAAGAGAATCGCGGCGATGATGAAAACGATGATTTTTTTCATATTCTGTTCATTTTGAATTTACTGAAGATATACTGCCGAGGCATAGGTTCCCAGGGTGAGTTTGCTGCCCTTGACCTTTACGCTTCCGTTCGAGCCGATGAGTTTCGTAAGGTCGTCATTCGGAAGGTTCACGCTCACGGGAGCCGCTCCGAAGTTATGGAGCACCAGCACTTTCTGGTCGTCGCAACTGCGGTACCAGGCGGCAACCGCCTGAGCCGAAGATACGGAGGCGCAATAGTCGAAACTGCCTTTTGCGAGAGCCTTGTAGCGGTCGCGGAGCTCCGTGAATTTGAGATATGTGCTGAGCACGGAGGTGGAGTCTGCCTTCTGGGCCTCAACGCTGAAGGCAGAGCTCCGCATCTCGCTGCCTATTTTGCCGTCGAGCTTCGCATCGGCATAAGAACTTCCGTCCGAAGTCCACAGAATCGGCGTACGGACATATTCGTCGCCGTTGTTCTTGTTGCCGAGATAGCCAAGTTCCTCACCCTGATATATGTATGGTTCTCCCGGAGCCGTAAGCAGCACGGCGCCGGCAAGCCTCATCTTGCCCGTGTTATTCTGAAGCTCGGTTCCCGCGCGGACTTCGTCGTGGTTCGAGAGCTTGGTAGCCTCTATGTAATCGCTGCGGTACTTGGCGTAGGTCTTCTGATAGCCCTGGACGGTGGCGACGAAGTTGTTTGCAGTGCCGCTGTTTATGGCATCGCGCAGAGTCCACCAGAAACTGAAGTCGAAGAGGGCGGGAAGACCCTTGTAGTATGGTGCAGCCTGGTCGTAGCTGCTGTATTGTTCGCCCACCATATAGAAATCTCCCGTGCCGCCGTCAGCGTGATAGCGCTTGTTGCAACGGTCATAGAATTTCTTCAGGAAGGTCGGATTTTCATCTGAAGAGGCGTTGTGATAGATGTGCTTCACCGCATCGAGGCGGAAGCCGTCCACGCCCATATCTATCCATTTGTCGGCCGCATCGCATACGGCAATGAAGGCCGGGGATGTCTCGCAGGTGCTCGCGGAACCGTAGTTGAGGTCCGCAAACCAGGAGGTCCAGAAATGCGAGTGATACATCGTGGTGGACATCTCCGGGAGGAGAATGTCCTGCGCGTCGGAGTTCGAGAGTGCGAGCGGCTGCCCCCAGGAAAGCTTGTTCTTTCCCGTCGGCGCGCCGTACTTGTAGGAATCCCACTGCGTCGTGGAAGTGCGCACGAGGACTCCCCAGGAGCTTTCCAGCTCCAATGAAAGGGTGCAGCTCCCGCCGCCAGCGGTGTAGAACTGCTCCATCAGACCGTCGCCGTAATAGAGCCAGATTCCGCTGGTCTGCGCGCCGACGTTCTTTATTTCATCGACTTCGTCCAATGTGAGTGTAGCCGGTTTCCCTTTTCCGTCCAGTGTGAGGGTGAATCTGACTTTGCCGACTGACGCTCCGCCGCTTACGGCCGGGAACCACTGGCTTGAATCATAGCCTGAGGCCCCTTCGGTGGCAATCATCGCTATCTTCCCCGCCTTGATGTCGGCCTGAGGGTTGTCGGAGAAGATGTAATAGTCTCTGTAAGGACTGTCCGGATCCGCCTTGGCTTCGAGGAACCACGGATTGTCTTTCGATGAGTGGTTCAGGACGTAATCCAGATAGATCTTTATGCCCTTGCCGTGAGCCGAGCTCAGAAGGGACTTGAAGTCGGCCTCGGTGCCGTAGTCGGGATTCACGCTCGTGTAGTCGATGACGTCGTACCCGTGATAGGACGAGGCTTTGTGAATCGGCGAAAGCCAGAGGGCCTGCACGCCGAGGTTTTTGAGATAGTCCAACCTCTGTTCTATGCCCTTGAAATCGCCGCAGCCGTCTCCGTCGCTGTCAGCGAAGGAATAGACAAGGAGCTGATAGGTGATTCCGGATTCGCCGCTGCGCGCGGGAATCTGGTCTTGTGTGTCTTCTTTGCCTTTATCCGGATCGGGAGTCTCGGGTTTGGTTTCACCGCAGGCGGGGGCCAATGCCCACACCAGCAGCACAGAGAGAATAAGGGACCTAAACTTCATAGTGCAAAGTTATAAGTAATCAGTAAAATAATGGCTACTGAAAAAACAAAAAAAACAAATGCGCTCGAGCGCACCCCGAGCGCATTTGTTCAGAAAATATATGTAGTAGGTTAATTTATGGAACCTGTTCCGGCATTGAAGTCGAGAGTAACGGTCTGGCCGGCCGTGCAGGCGACTCTTGTCTGGTCGTCACCTGTGCCTCTATAGACGATCTTGCCGTCGAGGATGATGAACTCGCGGGTCCACCAGTCTGTAGTGGCGATATCGGATGCTACATACATACGGACTTCACCGCCGGCTGGAAGCTTGATGCTGGCCGTTCCGTCAGTATTGGTGAAGAGAGCGCTCTCCTTTCCTGCGTCCCAGCCGCCGAAGCAGTCGCCGATGCCGTAGATGCGGGCCTGCTCAACGTGGAGCTTCTCGTTCTTGAGGTCAATGTGGATGAGATAGAGACCGTCCTTGTCAACGATGCAGTTGTTGTTGTCCACGGTAAAGCCGTCGTCGGTGGTCTGTGAACAGAATTCCTTGCCGTTCCAATCCTTTGCAGGGCAGAACTTGAACGGAGAGTTAGCCTTGATGTAGCGCACTGTCCAGAACTGGCCTTCGCCGCTGTGTACAGGGACCATATCGACGATGCCGTCGCTGCTCCAGTCCCAGTTGCCGAACGCGGCACCAATCATATACATCGTCTCAGGGAATGCGACAGCCGTGATTGTTATCGTCTTGGCGGCTGCATCGAAGGTAACCTTGTAGTCACCCTTCTCAGGCACCGTGATGTTGTTTCCAGGCTGCTCTGCGGTAAATGCTTCTCCGAGCACCGGAGTGAAGTCAGCAGGTGCGCCGTAGCAGTTCTCATCCGCCCAGGAGTAGTCGTAACGGATCTTGAAGCCGCCTGTGATGTTCACTACAGGGCTGGTCCAGACGTCACCGTTCTGTGTCATAATGACATCCTGTTTCCAGGAGTCGCCGTTGATCTCGCCGATGAGGGTATATGCGGCCTTGTGCTCCTCGATGAGGATGGTGCTGGCAGCATAATCGAAGGTGATGTCATATACGCCCTCAACGCCTACCTGGATGTTCAATGTACCGGTAGCGAATGCCTTGCCGAGTTCCGGCTTATAGACATCGTAAGGGTCGGAAGCCTTGATAGTGCTCTTCGAATTGGCCTCAGGGCCGCCGACAGAAGTGGTCCAGGCGTGGTCTGCGCGGATCTTGAATTCGTCGCTTGCGGTCAGAGAGACGCTGCGTGCCACCCAGATGTCGCCGGTAGTGTTGGTGAGGTCGATATCCGTTTCCCAGTCGCCGCCGATTCCGACGAGGGACCAGGCTGCAGGCTTGTCAGGCTCCGGTTCATCGCTGCTGCCGGAAGCGGTAGGCTCAGGCTGGCCGTACATCTTTTCGTTGAGCTCTACCGTACCCTTGTTGAGGTCGAGATATACGCGGTATTTACCGGTGCTTACTGCGATGTTGCCGCCATTGACGGCTGTCTCTGCACCCCAGTTCCAGGTCCAGTCCTCATCAGCGCGGAACTTGATCTCCTGGTCGCCCTCAACCTCGAGGTCAGCCCAGAAGCGTACATAATCGGCGTTGTAGTTCATCACTACATCCGGAGCGCTCCAGCTGTTGATGGTACCGACGATACCGATCTGGTCTGCGCCCCACTCCTTGGTGAGAACGAGGGTTTCGGTGTTCAGCGAGAACTTATAGAAACGCTTGCTATAGCACTTGATATCCTTGGAACCGCCGCCGTTGATCAGCTGAATACTGCCGGCTTCAGACTCCTCGGCCTGAGCCTCGGAACCCCAGTTGCCGTTATCCCAGTTCCCCGCACTGGTGAACTTGATACCGTCTGCTGCCTTGTCTGCGAAGTCCACTACGCCAGAGAAGGTCTTGCCGTCCTTGTTGTAGTTATAGAGGAACTGACATTTTTCGAACTTTGAGTCCCAACCGCAGTAATTGCCCTGTACCCATACGGTCTGATAGGTGTCCTTGTCGAGGATAGTCATATCGTAAGGGACGAAGGTTGCGGAGACGATGTTCGAGTAGAGCAGGGATGACTCCACGGCGGTACCCTTGTCCGTTGCGAGCCAGGAGCTCAAACGGAAGTAAAGCGTGAATTCCTTTTCCGGCTCACCGCCCAGATTGAGGATGAGGGAATTGAGGTCGGACTGCTTTATAGAAACGTTGCCGTCAGTGCTGATGGTTGCAGAAACCTTCTCCGGGCTTGTGAAAGCCTGATCGGTGGCTGCATAAAGAGAGTATGTCTTTCCGGCTGCAAGCTGATAGTCCGGCAGATTGAAATCGAAACTGATAGCGTCGCCGTCTGCTGCAAGTGTCGCACCCTGAATGGAAGTGACAGATGGAGCCGTGGCATCATTCGGATCGAAGACTACGCGGTCTTCGTCCATAGTACAGGATGCTGCAAACAGTCCTGCTGCAGCAAGGAGACTGCAATATAATAACTTTCTCATAATCTATTAATATCCAGGGTTCTGAGTAAGATTTCCATTGGCATTGAGATCACCGGAAGTGATAGGATAGAGGTTGAAGTGATCATCCACTGCCTGACCTGCCTGAACGCCTCCCTTGAATTCCCAGAGATAATCGCCGGTGGTGAAGAGGCCGAAGCGGATAAGGTCCTGACGGCGGAAGCACTCGTGATAGAGCTCGCGTCCGCGCTCGTCGATGATATTGTCGAGAGTGAGGGCAAGGTCACCCACGCCGGCTCTTTTACGGATGTCGTTGAGGTATTTCTGGCCCTTGGTCTTGTCAGCCGCTCCGCGGGCTGCGCATTCAGCGTACATAAGGTAGGCATCGGCTACACGGAATACAGGGAAGTCGGTATCGACGAAACCATTGGCTTGAGCCGCACTGCCGTCGTGATTGACGTTGAGGAACTTCAAAGACTTCCATCCGTTCGACCAGGAGTCGGACTCACGGCGGATAGCATCGACATACTGCTCGTAAGCATCGCTCTTGTAGAAGGCTGCACGCTGGTCACCGTCCTCGAACTTGCTTGTGAAAGCACCGGTCAGTGAAAGACCGGACCATCCTGAAGAAATACCGGCAGCCTTACTCATTTCTTCACCACCTGCGCAGGCGAAGATGATATAGTTGGTGGCTCCGTATGAATGGATATTGATACCGTCCTGCTCCACTGCGAAGATGATTTCGTCACCGTTGTAGGTGGTATTGGCTGTCAGTTTGTGATTGTCTGCACAGAAAAGCTCTCTCCAGGCACTGTAAACTCCGTTTTCCGCCTTTTCTGTATGAAGTTTGTACTCACCGATGATCTGCTCGCAGACTTCGGCGGCCTTGTCATACATAGCTGTCGCCCCCCCCTTCCAGATTTCGGCGTTGAGATAAAGCTTGGCGAGAATCATCTGAACCATACCCTTGTCGCAGCGGCCGTACTCGTTCCTGCCGGCTTCGGCGAGGTCGCTTCCGTTGATGAGGGCTTCACACTCGCTTACCATCCAGTCGAAAAGGTCGGCGCGGGAAATCTGCTTCGGAGAGTCAGAGCCTACGGACATTTCTTCGGTAGAGAACGGAACATTGCCGAACAGGTCGATCGCGTGGTAGTAGCTCAGAAGTCTGAGGGCACGCGCCTCGGCGATGTAGGCAGCCTTGTTTGAGTAGCCGCTGACGGAAGTTTCATTCGAACGGCGGATAAATTCGTTGCAGAGACTGATCTGGAAGAAGATACGATAGTACATAGCTGCGACAAATGTGTCCGATGACGTCCATCTCATGTTATGGATATCATACAGAGTCTGATCGTTCCAGCAGCAGATTGCCTCATCTGTGGAGAGCTCCTCCAGGTGGAAGAGGGCACGGATATACTGACCGTAACCGCCGTCGATACCTTCGATGTCGGGATCGCCGCTTTCACCGTATGAAGATGAGCAGGCGAGGCCCTGATAGCATTTGGCAAGAAGCTGAGTGAAAGCCTCAGGAGAATCGAGAACTTCCTCCGGAGGTACGGTATTCTCGTCTATAGGTGTCACGTCGAGGTCACCCACACAGGAAGTGGCCACACCCGCGAACATCAGGGCTGCAATGGCCCAGGAAATATATTTGATCTTTTTCATACTTGAGTCGTGTTTTAGAAGTTAAACTTGACACCAAGAACATAAGTACGAGGTCTCGGATACATATTGTTGTCGATGCCTGAGAAGATTTCAGGGTCGATACCGTCATACTTGGTAAAGCATGCGAGATTCTGTACCGTCGCGAAAATATTGAAATTCAAGATTCTGTTGTGATCGAGGCCGAGGTTGAATGCGCGGCTCAGGGTCACGTTGTCGATCTTGAGGAAGGAAGCGTCCTGAATATACATATCTGAGAAATACTGGGCGTATGTCTTGAAGTTATGCTCCTTCGCCGTAGAGTAGCGGTTGCTTACGAAATTGTTTGCCCAAAGGTCGGTGAGAAGGTCTCCGTTGGAGGAAATGTTGTTATAGACATAGTTTCCGACATTGGCGTGAGCGCTCATCGCGAGTGTCCACTTCTTCCAGGCGAGCTGGGTGTTGAAACCGAAGGTCCAGTCCGGAGCAGCCTTGTGGAAGCAATACTTGTCGTGGTCGTTAATCTGGCCGTCACCGTTGCGATCTACATAGAGGCCTTCGATAGGATTGCCGTCCGTGTCATATACCTGCTGGTAAACGAAGAAGGAGTTCGGGGCGTAGCCGGTCTGGTGAACCTGGATGGTGTTGCCCGTACCGCCTGAGATGCCTCCGGTAGTGATGCCGTAGTAGTCCTCGCGCTCGTCGTCTGTGGTAAGCTTGGTGATCTTCGTCTTGTTATATGAAGCGTTGAAGCCTACGGTCCACCTCCAGTCCGAAGTCTGGACAGGAATGACGTTCAGGTCGAACTCGATACCCTTGTTGGTAAGGTTACCGATATTGGCGTCGAGATAGTTCGAGAGGTTGGCACCTGCAGACACAGGAGTGCGGTTCAGGAGGTCCTTGGTGTCGCGCTGATAAACATCGATGCTTGCGGTGATGCGGTCCTGGAAGAAACCGAGATCGACACCTGCATTGTAGGTCGTTGTGGTCTCCCACTTGAGGTCAGCATTGTATCCCTTCGCGGTGATAGGAATCACTGTACTGTTACCGAAGGAGTACATCGAAGCGTTGGTGTTGTAAACGTATGTAGCGAGGGTTGGATAGTTACCGGACTGGAGGTCCTGCTGACCTGTCTGACCCCAGCTGAGACGGAGTTTCAGGGCGGATACCTTGTCGCTGTTCGCGAAGCAGTTCAGTTTCGCGAAGTTGTAGCTGAGAGCTACTGAAGGGAAGAGACCCCATTTGTTGTTAGAGAAGCGGGATGTTCCGTCGTTACGCAGGGTCGCGGTGAGAAGCAGACGGTCGTTCAGGCTGTAATTCAGACGTCCGAAGAAGGATACGAGATAGTATTCTGTCTTGAAGGTGTAAGGATCGCTGAGATAGTAGTCCTCTTCCGTCGGCTTGGTGCCGTCAACCTTGTAGGTCTCGCTGTAAGTTTCGTTGTAGAAATGCTGCCAGGAGTAACCGGCCATCAGGTTCAGATAGTGTCTTCCGAAGGTCTTGTCGAATTGGCCGTAGGCCTCGAGAGTGGTGTCCTGCTTTTTCTGGCTGTAGATGCTGTGGTAGCCGGAGCCGAGCTGTGCGGTGGTGTGCAAGCTCTGCTCGGTGTTTTTATCGGCATCGACGGTGCCGTCGGAGTCCGAAACGTCGAGACCGAGGTTGACGTTGAAGCTGAGAGCTTCGAAGCCGTGAACCTTGTAGTTCAGCTGGGCGTTGCCGATGAAACGCTTGGCGTTGGAGACGTCTCTCTTGTCATTGAGGAGAGCGACAGGGTTCTGGCCTGCCATGGTGTTTACCTGCTCCTGAGGAGTCGTACCTCTGTCGTAATGCCACCACCAGTAGCCGTTCAGGCCGCTCTCGTCATAGACGGGCTGGGTCGGGTCCATTCTTACGGCTGCGCCGATGGCGTCCTGGTTCGCGAAGCGGGTGTCCATATTCATTCCCTTACCGTTCAGGTTGATCGTGAGATGATCGTTGAGAAGGGTCGGAGTGAGGTTTACGGAAAGGGTCTCGCGGAGGAGTTTGGATGTCTTGAGCGTACCTTCCTGGCTGTGGAAGCCGAGGGATACGCGGTAAGGCATATAGAAGTTGTCATTCTTCGAGCTGACCTTTCCCGAGAGAGACACGTTCTCATCATAAGTCTGGCCGAGCCGGTAAATTTCCTTCTGCCAGTTGGTGTTTTCGGAGCCGAGAGCTGCATAGGCAGCACCGTCGGTACCGATGTATGAGGCCATAAGTGAACGCATCTCGTCGCCTGTGAGAACATCCACATACTTGGCGTTCTGGCTCAGGGAAGCGGTGAAGTCCGCATCGACGTGGATGCCCTGCTGATACTTGGAGCCCTTCTTCGTGGTGATCATAATGACGCCGTTCGAAGCGCGGCTACCGAAGATGGCCGTGGCGGAAGCGTCCTTGAGGACCGTGAAGCTCTCGATATCGTTAGGGTTGATGGATGACATCGCATCCGATACGCCGCTGATGGATACTTCCGAGATAGGAAGACCGTCGATTACGACAAGAGGGTTGTTGTTCGCCTTCAGTGAAGAGCCGCCGCGGATACGGATGGTGCTGGCAGAGCCGGGAGCACCGTCACCTGCAGTGACAACCACACCTGCTGACTTGCCCTGAAGCAGGTCGGTAGGGGAAGTGACGACACCCTTGTTCAGCTGGTCAGCTTTTACGGCAGCCACCGAACCGGTCATATCGCTCTTGCGGACAGTACCGTAACCGATGACCACGACCTCGTCGAGGAATTCATTGTCCTCTGCGAGGGTGATGACAGCGGGTACCTGTGAAGCTTTGAAAGTTTGAGTGGTGTAGCCGACACAGCTGACTTCCACCATTGCCTCAGCGGAGGAGACTTTGAGGACGAAGTTTCCATCGAGATCGGTGGTGGCACCGTTCATTGTACCCACTTCGATTACGGAAGCGCCGATGACCGGACCTATCTGGTCCTGGACGGTGCCCTTCACCTCATATCCGCTCTGCTGTGCGAATGCGTTCACTGCAAGTGCAATGAAAGCAAGGATTGAAAGGATTCTTTTCATAAAGAATTTGGTTAGTTAATAATTGGTATTATTTCTCTTTGACTAGCGAAGTACTTGCCGCAGCCAGTACGAGCAGAACGGCAGCCACAAGCATCATCGCGGCCTGGGAGCCTCCCAGACATTTCAGGATGACGCCGCCCGTAGCGGCCGCCACTATCTGCGGCAGACAGATGGCACAGTTGAAGAGGCCCAGGTATGTGCCTATGTGGTCTCTCAACGCATTGGTGACGAAGGTGAAAGGCAGTGCGAGCATCGCTCCCCACGCCACACCTATCAGAAGGAAGGAGACAAACAGGATATACTGATTGCCTACGAAATATATTGAGGCGAAGCCGGCCGCGCCGAGCAGCAGGCTCACCCAGTAAGCTCTCTTGAGTGTGGAGAATCTCGGTATCACGAGGGCCCAGAGCATTGCGCCTATGGCCTCGACGGCGAAGAGAACGCCCACCCAGTTGCCGGCTGCCTGATATTCGGCGGAAGCCGCATCGGAAGTGTTCCAGCAGGTGGCGGCGATGGCGCCGTTCGTGTAGGTCCACAGCATCAGGAATGCCGCCCAGCAGAAGAACTGCACGAGGCTGACCGTCCAGAATGTGCGCGGAGCCTTGACAAGGCATTTGAGGAAGCCGGCAGGCTCCTCGTCGCTCGGCTGGGCGTTGTGGAACTCGGCATACTCCTTCGGAGGCATCTCCTTGACTCTCAGGAAAGTATAAAGCACGCAGAGGATGAGGATCGCGGCGCCGCCGTAGAAGCTCCACTTCACGGAAGCGGGAATCTGACCGGCCGGGGCGGTATTGGCTATGCCAATCCAGGTGAAGAATATCGGGAAGAGATAGCCCACGAGGGATCCTGCGTTGCAGAGGAAGCTCTGGATGGAGTAGGCCGTGCCCTTCTGTTCCTCGGAAACCATATCGCCGACCATCATCTTGAACGGCTGCATAGCCAAATTGATGGAAGTGTCGAGGAAGATGAGGGAGAAGAGGCCGAACCACATCGCGGCATTCAGCCCGAGGAATACATAGGCCGTGCTGAGGTTGAGGTTTCCGGCGTTCGGAAGCAGAAGCATCACGAGGACTGCTACGATGGCTCCGATAAGCAGGTAAGGCTTTCTGCGGCCCATTCTGCACCAGGTGCGGTCAGACCATTTGCCGATGAGCGGCTGGACGATCATACCCATAAGCGGTGGCAGTATCCAGAAGAAACTGAGCTGATGCGGGTCTGCGCCCAATGTGGCAAATATGCGGCTGATGTTGGCGCTCTGAAGCGCGTATGCAATCTGGACTCCGAAAAAGCCGAAGTTCAGGTCAAACATCTGAAGAAATGTCAATTTGCGCTGTGGCATCTTTATCGTTTTAGTGTATTAGCGTACAAAAGTAGCAATTTCTGTTTCCTTAATATACACGCGCGTGGATGAATTGCATCGTTTTTAGGATAAACGGTTGCATTTTCAAGATGAATTTTCTAATTTTAGACCCCGGTATTATGGAGAAACAGTATAAAACGGACATAGCCATCATAAATGGCTTCGCGCTTCTGCACGCTCTGGTGGCTCTCGGCAGCCGTCTGATAGGCATTCAGGACGACCTGATGCTGACGATGCTGACGATGCTGCTCGTGGTGATAATCTGCCTGCGCAGGGGCGTGAACGCGAAATTTATGGGCGTCTGCCTCATTGCCGTAAATATCTTCGGATTCATTCTCGGAATGGGCTGCGCGGCCCTTTTCCGCCGATGGACTGACTACACTCTGCTTGTCAATCCCCTCTCCACTTTCATCACCACAGAAATCATCGGCTGGGCGACTTACGGCTGTACTGCTGTCGTCCGCCGCCGGCACGGTTTCCGTCCCAGCGACACCACCGGATTCAAGTGGCTGCTGGTCGCCATCGTGATAATACTCTGCGCCCGTCTCGCCATCATCCTGATATTCTCAGACGTGCTGAACAGCGACAATATCGTGATAAATCTCATCATAGATTACGTCTTCAGCTGCGCAGTGCTGGTATTTCTCTCCGCCAATGCCATCCATATCGACGAGACTGCGCGTACTGACCGCGAGCGCACCCGCCTGGCCCAGTACAGCTATATGAAGCTCAAGCAGCAGGTGAATCCGCATTTCCTTTTCAACAGCCTGAACATTCTGGACTGCCTGGTGAAGGACGCTCCGCGCGAAACAGCCTCGACATATATCCACAAGCTTGCGGGAATGTACCGCTATATGCTTAGAAATGAGGATGAAACGCTGGTGTCGCTCCGCGATGAGATGGAGTTCGTGAACCAGTACATCGATATGATGAAACTCCGTTTCCCGGAGGGCCTGAAGGTCGAGGAGAACATTCCCGAAGAGGCTCTCAGCTGCAGCGTGGTGCCCTGCTCCGTGCAGCTTCTGATCGAAAACGCGACGAAGCATAACCGCATCAGCCCCGACCAGCCGCTGAATATCCGCATCTTCTGCGAAGGCGGATACATAATCATAGACAACAACCTGCAGCCCAAGCCGAAGTCGGAGAATTCCTCCACCGGCCTGGGACTCAAGTATATACACGAGCAGTATCTGGATCTCGCCGACCGCGATACGGTAGTCATACCCGACGCCGCGGACGGGAGCGGAGCGCTGCATTACATCGTAAAACTTCCGTTGTTATGAAAGTTCTGATAGTCGAAGACGAAGTAATGGCCCGCGAGAGCCTGGCCAGAACCATAAGAGAACATTTTCCTGACCTGGAGATTATCGGAATGGCGTCTTCGGTGCAGGAGACTCTGGCATTCCTGCAGAGCCACCGTCCCGAGCTCATTTTTATGGATGTGGAGCTCTCCGACGGCAATTGCTTCGAAATCTTCCGCCGGACGGCCATTACGGCCAATGTCGTTATGACCACTGCGTACGACAATTACGCGATCAAGGCTTTCGAGGCGGGGAGTGTGGATTATCTTCTCAAGCCCGTGGACCTCAGCGACTTGACGAGAGCCGTGGAGCGCTGCCGCCGCCGCACCGAGACCGTCGATATGTCCGCCCTGCTCTCCGCCCTGGGTCAGAAGGGCGGCAAAAGCTACCGGAGCCGATTCATCGTGCATCTCGGCGAGAAAATCATCCCTCTGAACACCGGCGACATCGCCTATTTCTACTCCGAGAACAAGAGCAATTACATCACCTCCACCTCAGGTTCGCGCTACATTCTGGACGCCTCGATGGACTGCATCGAGGAGGAGCTCGACCCAAGCGTATTCTTCAGAATATCACGCAGTTGTATAGTCTCGATGGGCGCCATCCGCAGCATCACACGCTCCAGCGGCGGCCGCCTGCAAATCAGCGCCGACCCCGCCCCGACCTTCGAAATGACCGTCTCCCGCGCCCGCGTCGATGACTTCCTCAAGTGGATAGAATAGCCGGCCGGCGCAGCCGTCCAATGCGACATGATGCTGACTAAAAAGTCAGCCTCTTTTTAGTTTTCAACCCCAGTCACTTCGTGACAGCCCTATGGGGCACTGGGGGCTGGGGGCCGTATTCCCCAGACCTTGGGTCGCACACTTCGTGTGCTCCTGACTTTTTAGCCGGTCTCTTTTCACTGCTCTTTGATACATCGAAAGTTGCGTTTTAAACGTTATTTGCACTTCTCGATGTAGCACCATTAAACCATTTGACTTCCCTGGACCCCGAGCATCATATTAAACGATTAAATGTGCCCCTGCTTTATTTTTTGAAGAGCAGAGACGCATTTAATCGTTTTGTTTACTTCTCGGGTGGGCAAGTGTGATAGTTTTCCGTGGCACCCGCGTCCTCCATGTACCAGCAAAAACGACTGAAAACCCTCCGACCTGGATTGGCCGCAGGCCGTAGAGTGGCGTCTGTGGCACCCGCGTCCTCCAGCAAAAACGGCCGAAAACCCTCCGACCTGGACTGGCCGCAGACAGTGGAATGCCAATTCCAAGACTGGCCCACATCCATTTCCTGAAACTTGGTAAGATTTGGTTTAAAAATCGCCGGGATTTTTAACAAAATTCAGGGATAGGCCCATTTGGTTAAAAAAGCCCCGTATTTTTCAACCAAAAGGCATCGCTTGATTTCGGATGCATTACTCTTCCGGATTGGGCCAGCCTTGGGCGCGAAGCGGTAGCTCTACGCCGTCGGGTGTCACGAGGGTGGTGCCGGCCTCGCTCTGGGCTAGATGGCCGACGATGTCGAAGTCCTGGAAATCGTGGCGGAACTTCTCCAGCTGGAGAATCGGTACGGTGAAAAGCAGGCGGTAGTCATCCCCTCCGTTCATCGCGGCGGAAATCGGGTCTATGTCCATTATCTTTCCGGCCTGGAACGAATTGCCCTCGAACGGAATCTTGTCAGTATAGATTTTGGCCCCGAGTCCGGTTTCGCGGGCGATTCTTTTCACTGCATCCGAAAGACCGGCTGTCACGAAGCACGCGGAAGAAGGATAGATTTCCGCTTCTTCCAGACGCTGTACGGTGTCCGGGCTCAATTCCGGCTTCAGATAGGCCGCCACCAGCATCTTGTACGGCCCGAGAGTCTTCCCGCTGTCTTCCCTCTCACCCTTGTCGAAGCGGCGCTTCTCCCTTTCGAGAAGCTGCTGCCCCAGATAGGCGGCGCCGAGACTCCCGCTCACGCAGAGAAGATCCTTGCTCTTCGCGGCGCTTCTCCGCCTTTCGGTCAGAAGGGTCGTTTCTCCCACGGCTGAAAGGCTGATTACCAGTCCGTTGCGTGAAGGGATCAAGTCCAGGCAGACATTGTCATAATGATGCTCCTTCGCTGCGGCAACTATGCCTCCCCATATCTCGGAAATCTGCGGATAGTCAAGTTTCGCGGAAACTCCAAGCACTACAGAAAGGGTGCGCGGCCGGGCCATTCCGGCATACAGCTCGCCCGTAACTGAGAGCACGGCCTTGTACCCCAGATGTTTAAGCGGGAAATAAACCAGGTCGAAATCGGTCCCTTCCAGCAGCACCCTGTTGCTCTCGCGGACAAATTCCCTCGATGGGGCCTCTACGACCGGTTTTACAAAAGCCTTGAAAGGGGTATTCTCATATAGACGGGAAATGGCTTCGACTTTCCCTATTTCAGCAAAACTTGTATTTTCCATATTCCGCTAAGTTAGATATTTTGTGTGATAAATTTACTATTTTTGTGAGCGTTGGGAGGCGTAGCGCCCCCGCCACATTGGAATTGGAGGCACGAAGTGCCGACAGCACGTGAAACATCAGCTTATGAAACTACGTTCGATTCTTCTTCTTGCGGCCGCGCAGCTCTTTCTCGCTCCGCTCGGTCTGTCGGCTCAGAAAGTCCCTGCCGGCATCACAGTAATGTCTTTCAACATCCGTATGGGCACGGCCAATGACGGTACGAATTCCTGGGAATACCGCTATCCTGCTGTGGCTATGATGATTTATGACCAGAAGCCTGATGTCGTGGGAATGCAGGAAGCTCTGTACGAGCAGGTTATGTATCTGAAAAATGCTCTGATTCCGGATTATAAGGTGTTCGGAGTAGGGCGCGAGGACGGCCGGAATAAGGGCGAACATATGGAGATTCTCTATAACAGAAAGACTGTCAAGGTCCTGAAATGGGGTACGTTCTGGCTTTCTGAGACTCCCAGGAAACCTTCTATGGGCTGGGATGCGGCCTGCTACAGGTCGGCCACCTGGGCTCTGATGAAGGAAAAGAAGAGCGGGCGGAAGTTCTATATGGTGAATACTCATCTGGATCATGTCGGAGTTGTGGCCCGCGAAAAGGGGCTGCAGCTTATCTGTGACAAGATTGCCGAAATGAACAAGAGCGGTCTTCCGATGGTTCTCACGGGTGATTTCAATATGGAAATCACCGATCCGTCGATGGCTCCGGTGAAGAAGGCGATGAAAAACGCCCGCACAGATGCAGTCAAGACCGATGATCATTTCTCTTACAACGGCTGGGGCAAGGACTCCGACACCATCGATTACGTATGGTACTCCGGATTCTCCTCCTGCACGGAGTTCCAGACCGTCACCAAGCCGTATATGGACCGCACCTTCATCTCCGACCACTTCCCGGTCAAGGCGCACCTGATTTTCTAGCGCGATCCACTAATATACAATATGATATTGGCCGTCCGGGAGGCGGCCAATTTCGTATTGGATGGCGGCGCCTACCGTCGAGTATAGTCGACAAATTTTTATTATTCCCCACTTTTATCGACTATACTCGATAATTTTACTATCTTTGCAAGGCTATGAACGATATTATTTCACGTCCTGAGTATCTTGAAGCGATACGGACATTTTTAGGAAAAGAAACGATAGTGGTTCTCACCGGCCAGCGTCGGGTGGGAAAGAGTTATGTGATGCGTGACTTCAGGAACAAGGTTCTCGAAGCCGGAACGGACAATGTCATATATATCGACAAGGAGAAAGACCAGTGGGATGATGTCCGGACATATAAGGAACTGAACAATTGTATTACGCAACATTATATCCCGGGAAAGAGGAATTACATCCTGATTGATGAAGTGCAGGAAATCGATCAGTTTGAAAAGGCTGTAAGGAATTGGAGGACAGAGGTGAATGTCGATATCATTCTGACAGGAAGCAATGCGGAAACCCTGTCCAGCGACTTGTCCAACAAACTTGGTGCACGTTTTCACGAGATTCACGTTCAGTCTCTTACCTATAAGGATTTCCTTCGGTTTCACAGGCTTGAAGATTCAGACTCCGCATTAGCCTCATTCATCGGATGCGGAGGACTTCCGGGACTTGTCAATTACAGTCTGGATAATCTTGACCTGGTCAGAATCTATAATCAGGATGTTCTGAATACTGCCTTGTTGAGAGATGTCATACTCAAAAAAAATATAAGGAATACGAGTTTTCTGTACAATCTTCTCAACTTCCTTGCGGACAACACCGGAAAACTGATTTCTGCCTCATCCATAAGCAGATATATGAAAGGAAAGGGCACGTCAGTTTCCACGGACTTGGTTCTTAATTACTTAAGTTTCTTATGCGAAGCTTTTATCATCAGAAAAGTCGAGAGATTTGAAATCCGCGGGAAGAAGATTCTCGAGTCAAACGAAAAATATTATTTCGAGGATCACGGAATCAGGAATACCCTGGCGGGGGGAAACAGGGATAAGGATATCGAAAAGGTGATAGAAAATGTCATATATCATCAGCTTGTCCACGATGGATATCAGGTTTATGTCGGGCAGCTGAATGCGGGCGAGGTGGATTTCGTGTGTGAAAGAAAGGGTTCACGATGTTATGTTCAGGCCTCATACCTCATTGCAGGAGAAGACACCCGCGAGCGGGAATTCGGGACGTTGAAAAGAATTGATGACAACTACCCGAAGTATGTCATCTCCATGAATCCCCTGCTGAAGCGAAGTTCCGATGAAGGCATCACCCACATCAGTCTCCGCGAGTTTTTGCTCTGTGGTCTTGGTGACTCCTGATGATTTTTAAACCAAATCTTACCAAGTTTCAGAAAATGGATGTGGGCCAGTCTTGAGATTGGCATTCCACTGTCTGCGGTCAATCCAGGTCTGAGGGTTTTCAGTGAAAAATACTGGTACCTGGACGCAATCGCTGAGACGTCAGACTTTATAGTCTCATCCGGTGCTCTACATAGCTTTGCCGTTTACGGTGAAGGCGAGGTCGAGGGCGCGGAGGGCGAGAAGGAGTTCGTTGGAGATGTCTATGCGGAGCTTCTGGGAAACCAGCTCTACCTTATAGTTTTTCTCATTGTCACAGAGGAGGATATCGACAGGCGAAGTGCCTTTGTGGGACTTCAGGGTCTTCAGGAATGTGCGGCGGAAGTCCGGGGTCAGGCGGGTCGTGTCGAGAATGATCTGGAAGGACTTCAGAAGGTCCTGACGGACATTGCCCAGAAGGGCTATCTTCTTGACTTTGAACTGATACGGTACCTGCTTGGCGTCCTTGCCATCGTCCTGACGGCTCCAGTAGCGCTCCTTGATGTCGCCTTCGATGTAAAGCTCCTTGTGCAGAGCCAGATAAGGCTGCCAGGACTCATAGTCCTTACCGAAGAACGCGAACACGTAACTGCCGCTCAGATCCTCGAGAGTTATGCTCATCGCAGGATTCTTCAAATTTATCGGCCTGGCGTCCACCACCATTCCGGCCACGGCAGCCGAAGACGGGCTGCGGCGGGACTCACACTCATCGATGCGGGCCCTCAGCTGGGCCAGAGGACAGTTCGTAAAGTATTTTATCTCAAAGCCGTAGCGGTCCAGCGGATTAGCTGAAATGTACATACCCAGAAGTTCCTTCTCCTTCTGGAGCAGGGCGAAAAGATCCTCTTCCTCCTTCAAGGCAGGCACTTCAGGACGCACAGGCTTGAGCTCCTCGCTGTCTCCGAAAAGGGACGCGGCGGAATCGACGGTATCATTGCTAAAGAGATTGGCGTAGCGGGCAAGCTCCTCCACGAACGGGACTCCGTTGTTACCGACGGTGAAATACTGACCTCTGCTGTAACCGAACGAGTCCAGGGCACCGCAATAGATAAGAAGCTCCAGAGCCCGCTGGCTCAGATTAGGGGCCAGACGCTCCACGAAATCCATAAGGTCAGTATAATTCCCGTTCTCCTCGCGCTCGTTTATTATGGCCTCCGCAAGACTGGAACTGAAGTTTTTCACGCCTCCCAGACCGAAGCGGATACTGCCCTCGGCATTCACGGTGAAAGTCTTGAAACTCTCGTTCACATCCGGGTTCAGGACCTTGATGCCGTGATCCTTGCAGTCCGCCATAATCTTCTGGATTTCCTCCATCTTCGAAAGATTGCAGGAAAGGTTCGCCGCCATAAATTCGGCCGTGTAATGGCACTTCAGCCAGCCTGTCTGGTAGCTCACCCAGGCATAGCAGGTGGCGTGGGACTTGTTGAACGCATACGCGGCGAATTTCTCCCAGTCCTTCCAGATCTTGTCCAGAGTCTTCTTCGGATGGCCATTGGCCTCGCCGCCCTTCATAAACTTGTCCTTCAGCGAGTTCAGAATGTCTATCTGCTTCTTTCCCATCGCCTTGCGCAGCTTGTCGGCCTCGCCCTTGGTGAACCCGGCGAGCTTGCGGCTCAGAAGCATCACCTGCTCCTGATATACGGTGACTCCGTAGGTTTCCTTCAGGAACTCCTCCATCTCCGGAAGATCGTACTCTATAGGCTTCTTTCCGAGCTTTCTGTCCACGAAATCCGGGATATAGTCCATAGGCCCCGGACGGTAGAGGGCATTCATCGCGATGAGGTCCTCGAAACGGTCCGGCTGCAGGTTCTGGAGCCATTTGCGCATACCCGGAGATTCGAACTGGAATACGCTGGTGGTGTCTCCGCGGCTATAGAGCCTGTATGTAGGGGCGTCATCTATAGGGATGGCCTCGATGTCGATATCCTCCCCCGTGCGGGCTTTTATGGTATTCAGACACTCATGGATGATGGTCAGGGTGTTGAGCCCGAGGAAGTCCATCTTGAGCATTCCGACATCCTCGATATAGTGGCCGTCATACTGGGAAGTCCATACCTCGCGGCCGGTATCCTTATCCTTGGAAAGACAGATGGGAAGGAAGTCCGTAAGGTTTCCGCGGCCGATAATCGTGGCGCAGGCGTGCATTCCCACCTGGCGTATGCTGCCTTCGAGCTGCCGGGCGTAATTCAGGACTTCCTTGGTCAGCTCAGAGCCGTTTTTCAGCTCCTCCTGGAACTCCGGGACCAGCCGGTAATAATCCTTCAGGGTCGGATTCTTGACATCCTTGTCCTCCATTCCCACCTGATACAGAACCTTGGACTGTATCTTCTCCCCCGGATGCTCGGGATCATCCTTTTCCTCCATTCTCTCCTCCACCTTGAATCCCGGCTTCAGCTCGTCCAATTCAGGATTATATCTGTACTCGGTCTTTTTCTTTTCGCTCAGATGGTCCGGAATCATCTTCACCAGACGGTTCGACTCGTCGATGCTCAGATGGCTGATGCGGGCGATATCCTTTATGGCACTCTTCGAGGCCATAGTACCGAAGGTAATGACTCGGGCGGTATGGTCAGGATGGTATTTCTCATCGACATAGGCGTGAGCCTTAACCAGATCCTCGAAATCCACGTCTATATCAGGCATACTGATACGGTCAGGATTCAGGAAACGCTCGAACAGGAGCTGATAACGGATAGGGTCCAGATTGGTGATTTTCAGACAGTAAGCCACTACCGAGCCGGCAGCCGAACCGCGCCCCGGGCCCACCATCGAGCCCGCGGCACGCGAAGCCGCGATATAGTCCTGCACGATGAGGAAGTAGTCCGGGAAGCCCATCTTGCAGATGGTCTTCAATTCGAAATCGATGCGCTCCGCCTGCTCTTCCGTAAGAGTTTCTCCGTAACGCCAGTGGGCGCCCTTGTAGGTCAATTCGCAGAGGTAGGCCACGGAAATGCAGAACTCCCGCCCGCGGTCGTTTCCGTCCTTGTCGGTACGACCCTGGTCAATGATGTCCTTATATTTCTCCAGATTTGCGTCAATATCCGCAAGGAAGGCCGGATCTATGTCATATTTAGGAAGGATCGGGCTGTGGTCGATGGAGTATTTCTCTATCTTTTCCGCGACTTCCAGAGTGTTCGAAATGACTTCCGGATGGTCAGGGAAGAGACTTGCCATCTCCTCCTCGCTCTTGAGATATTCCTGCTGGGTATAGCGGAGACGGTCCGGATCATCCACGTAAGCATTGGTCGTAAGACAGATGAGACGGTCGTGCGCCGGGCCGTCCTCCTTGCATACGAAATGCACGTCATTGGTCGCAACGACCTTCGTGCCCGTCTGAGCAGCGAGGCGGAAAATGGCTTCGTTCACGATCTCCTGCTGGCTGCCGACCTCTATCATCTTTTCGGTGGCATTCGGGACCTGTGTGGCGTGATGCTGGACCTCCAGGTAATAATCCTCTCCGAATACTCTTTTGTGCCATTCTATGGCCTTCAGAGCGTCTTCTTCGGTACCTTCCAGGATGTCCTTCGGAATCTCTCCCGCGAGACAGGCGGAGCAGCAGATAAGATTCTCGTGATACTGCTCTATTATCTCGTGGGTTACGCGCGGCTTGTCGTAGTATTTTCCCTCGATATGCCCCAGGGATACTATCTTGATGAGGTTCTTGTACCCCGCATAGTTCTTCGCCAGAAGAATGAGATGGTAGTATTTGCGGTGGGCGTTATCCTTCAGATGGTGGTCGTAATGGCGCGTCACATAGACTTCGCAGCCGATTATGGGCTTGATGTCCGGATGCTTGCCAGCCATCTTCAGGAACTCCTTCACGCCGTACATATTGCCGTGGTCCGTTATGGCAAGCGCCGGCATTCCAAGCTCTTCCGCCCTGTCGAAAAGCTTCTTGCAGGTGGAGAAACCGTCTAGGATGGAATACTGTGTATGGACGTGCAGGTGGACGAAGGACATAACTCTGAATCTTGGGATACAAATATACGCAAAAACGGCCGTCCCGAGAAAGGGCGGCCGCTAAAAATATGAGAAGAATTCTGATTACTTCTTGGCTGCGAGTTTCTTCATCTTTTTCTGTGTGGCATCGAACATAATAGGAGTACCGATCATGATGGAAGCGTAAGTTCCGATGACGATACCGATTACGAGAGCGACAGAAAGACCTCTGATGGACTCACCTCCGAAGAATGCGATGGCAAGCATAGGGAGGAGGGTGGATACGGAAGTATTAACCGTACGGGTGAGGGTCGCGTTGAGCGACTTGTTCACAGTCTCCTTGAAGTCATCGTTAGGATGCAGACCGAGGTTCTCACGGATACGGTCGAAGATAACCACGTTATCGTTGATGGCGTAACCGATGATGGTCAGTACCGCAGCGATGAAGGTCTGATCGACGTCAAGGTTGAACGGCAGGATACCCGAGAAGAGGGAGAAGAAGCCGATTACGATGATGGTCGTATGTGCCAGTGAAACTACACCGCCGAGACCCCAGGTCCAGCCGCGGAAACGGAAGGCGATGTATGCGAAGATCACAAGCAGCGAGAGGAGAACCGAGAAGATGGCAGCCCTCTTGATGTCGCTCGCGATGGATGCGCCCACCTTGTCGGAACTGATGATACCGTTAGGGTTCTCGAGTGTGGATGTGAACTCGTCCAGAGTAAGATCCTCGAAGAAGAACGGCTTGAGAGCGTGGAAGAGTTTGCCCTCGATCTCAGTATCCACTGCAGAGGATTCATCCTCAACCTTGTAGGCTGTGGTGATCTTCATCTGGGACTCGCCGCCGAACTGCTTGACCTCGACAGCTCCGTCGAACTCGTTGATGCAGGCCTCGCGGATGTCCTCAGCAGTGACAGGCTGGTCGAAACGTACTACATAAGTACGGCCGCCGGTGAAGTCAACACCGTAGGTGAAGCCCCTGAAGCACATAGAGCCGATGCAGATGAGAATGATGATACCGGAGATGGTGTAAGAGTACTTGCGGCCGTCAAGGAAGTTGACGTGGGTATTCTTGAGGAAGTTCTTGGTAAGGTCGTTCTCGAAAGTGATGTTCTTGCCTCTGTTCACGCGGGTGTCGAATACGAGTCTCGTGATGAAGATGGCGGTGAGCATCGAAGTGATGATACCGATTACGAGGGTCGTGGCGAAGCCCTTTACAGGACCTGAACCGAAGAAGAACAGCACGAGACCGGTAAGGAGGGTGGTCACCTGACCGTCAATGATGGCTGAATATGCATTCGAGAAACCGTCGCTGATGGCCTTGCCCAGACCCTTTCCTGCCTTGAGCTCTTCCTTGATACGCTCATAGATAATTACGTTCGCATCCACGGCCATACCCATAGTCAGGACGAGACCGGCGATACCCGGCAGCGTCAGTACGGCTCCGAACGAAGCGAGGGTTCCCATAAGCAGGAGCACGTTCGTAAGAAGCGCGAAGTCGGCTACGAGACCCGCACCCTGGTAGAAGAATGCCATATAGATGAGTACGAGGAGGAAGGCGATCGCGAACGAGATGATACCCTTGTGGATGGACTCGGCACCGAGTGAAGGTCCTACGACCTGCTCCTGAACGATGGTGGCAGGTGCAGGAAGCTTACCGGACTTGAGGACGTTGGTAAGGTCAGTTGCTTCCTCGACATCGAAGTGACCGGTGATGGATGAGCTACCTCCGGTGATTTCACCCTGAACGGTAGGATAGGAATATACGGTACCGTCGAGAACGATGGCGATCTGCTTACCGATGTTCTCCTTGGTCAGACGTGCCCAGGTGGTTGCACCCTCAGCGTTCATAGTCATGGAAACGCTTGGCTCGCCGCCGCGCGCATTCTCATACTGAACGCGTGCATCTGTAACGACTCCGCCGTCGAGAGGGGCCTTTCCGTCACGGGAAGAAGCCTTGATGGCTACGAGTTCGAAGATATTGTCGGTGCTGAAATATTCTGAAGGCTTGACGGACCACATAGCCTTGAACTCTGCAGGGAAGATATCCTTAACCTGCGGCATAGCAAGGAGTCTGTTGATCTTAGCGGTATCTGTAGCGGCTGCATAACCGATGCAGGCGTTGCCGCGGGCCTGTGAAGGCTGGAGAAGGGAGAAAAGCGGGTTCTGCTTTGCCGCAGCTGCAAGACCGTCATCGTCTTTCTGGGTGGCGGCGAGCTCCTCTGAAACCACATCACCCGACACTGTCTCGGAAGCAACAGCCTCCTCGGAAGCGGCAGTTTCCTCTGCTGCAGGAGCCTCTTCATCCACGAGAATCTGAGCGAGAAGGGAATTGGCCTCTGAAAGGTAAGGATAGATTTCAGAATTGTCGTATGTAGTCCAGAACTCGAGGGATGCTGTTCCCTGGAGCAGCTTGCGGACACGCTCAGGCTCCTTTACACCAGGGAGCTCGA
>CAVFAZ010000008.1:0-10827 GCA_963620825.1 Kurthia senegalensis | reverse complement strand
GCTTGGCGGTTCCGCCGGCGGAGTCTCCCTCGACGAGGAAGAGTTCGCACTTCTCCGGATCGTCCTCCGAACAGTCTGCGAGTTTTCCAGGCATACCGGCGCCGGACATAACGGTCTTTCTCTGAACCATTTCACGGGCCTTTCGTGCGGCATTGCGGGCGGTGGCGGCGATGACTATCTTCTCTATGATGAGCTTGGCCTCCTTCGGATGTTCCTCAAGGTAGGACTCCATCGCTGCTGCAGTGGCCTGCGATACAGCGGAAGTAACTTCGGTGTTTCCGAGTTTGGTCTTGGTCTGACCCTCGAACTGAGGCTCGGAGACCTTTACGGAGATTACGGCGGTGAGGCCCTCGCGGAAGTCTTCCGGAGCGAGAGGGTCCTTGAGCTTGGCGAGAAGGTTGTTCTTGTCGGCGTATGCCTTCAGGGAACGTGAAAGACCCATCTTGAAACCCTGGAGATGGGTTCCGCCTTCGATGGTGTTGATGTTGTTCACGTATGAATATATCTTCTCGGTGTAGCCGTTGTTGTACTGGAGGGCGATATCGATAGGAATGACCTTGTCGGAATTGACGCATATTGGCTCCGGTATGAGCTGCTGCGCGCCGGCGTCGAGATAGTCTATGAATTCGCGAAGGCCTTTCTCGGAGAAGAATACGTCCTGGCGGTTCACTTTGCGTCCGGTAGGCTTGCTTTCGCCGTTTTCGTCACGGATGAACTCATCGACCTGCTCGCGCATATCCGTGAGGGTTATGCGGATGCCTTTGTTAAGATATGAAAGTTCGCGCAGACGGGCTGCGAGGGTGTCGTACTTGTAAACGGTAGTCTGGGTAAAGATCTCTGCGTCAGGATGGAAGGTGATGGTGGTACCTGTATCGGAGCACGCTCCCTTAACCTCGACAGGTCCGAGAGGCTTGCCTTTCGAATATTCCTGCACGAAGATCTGACCCTCACGGTGAACTTCTGCGGTCAGATGGTCGGAGAGGGCGTTGACGCAGGATACGCCGACGCCGTGCAGACCTCCGGAGACCTTGTAGCTGTTCTTGCTGAATTTGCCTCCTGCGTGGAGCACGGTCAGAACGACCTCAAGGGCCGAGCGGTGCTCCTTCGGGTGCATTCCGGTAGGGATGCCTCGTCCGTTATCCTTTACACGAATGGAATTGTCTTCGAGGATGGTGACCTGGATGTCGTCACAGAAGCCTCCCATCGCTTCATCGATACTGTTATCGACAACTTCATAGACCAGATGGTGGAGTCCTCTCTCGGCGATGTCGCCAATGTACATCGACGGTCTTTTCCTCACAGCCTCAAGTCCTTCCAGCACCTGGATGCTATTCGCGGAATACTGCTCTTCCGCTTTCTTCATTTCTTCAGAATCTATCATTATCTATATTCGTTAATTTCTTATCTTTCAGCAATTTGACAAAATCTGCAAAGGCTTCATCAAACAACTCCTAAAAAACGAACAAATATACGCAAATTTTCCGAAGAACTCAAATAAATATTTACAGTGCGAGCGTAAGCCCCAAAGTGGCCCAGAGACCTTTCTGGGAGAAGAGGACCTGCTGATAGACAGGCTGGCAGAGCAGATTGCCGCTGCGAAGCCAGAAGGTCAGGTGCCGATTATACTTGAATTCGGCGTTGAGCCCCAGATCCAGATACCCCGGCACCTTCTCGGCATAGCCGTCATCCGCATCCGGAACCTCCTCCAGAGGATACTGCTGGAGACGGCGTCCCATATACGAAGCGGAAATGCCTGCATAGATACGTTTGTTCCAGTTATAAACAAATGAAGCTGAGGCCTTTACTTTTGGCAGAGCCACAGCCTTCACGAGCGGATCGATATCCTGATTCTGCAGAGTCAGCGCCAAGTGAGCATCATACCTCTCTGCCGTGAAATCCATCTGCGCATCGAAATGCAGCAGAGTATAGTCCACACGCAGCATCTGCGGATAGCAGACATCCAGCGTCGCGATGCGCTCGGCGAGTTCATTCTTCACCTTTTTGCAGCCGATATCGAACTTGTACTGCACCCTCGCTCCGACTCGCCCGGTGAAGCCGAATTCAGCATCGTAAGGCGTCGAAACCACGTCAGCGAAAAAGACGGATGTCCTGGAAGGCTGGACGAAAGGCCTTTCGTCCAATACCGTCCCCAAGTCATCTGCACTCGGTCCGCCGGTCACCGATGCATAGAGCTTAAGAGTCTGAGGGACAAGAAGAAAATCAGCATAGAGATCCGGATAGAGTATATTCCCGTGGCTCGGCTTCACGGTGCCGGTCCCGAGGAAGGTCATCCCGTCACCGACACTTCCCATCACGAAGGAAACCATAGCGCCGCCGCGAAGGTGAGCCCGGCTGAAATCAGCCTTGTAAGCTGCCGCCAGACGGACATTCGAGACCTCGCCGCTGTAATCGTAATAGTAGAAGAAATCCGATTTCAAGCTCGGATGGAATTCGAAACTGCGGCCCGGGGCATACCGGTGTACAATCCTGAAGCCAAGATCCAGCACGGACTCATCCATATCGAAATCATCCAGATACTTGGTACTCAGAATATTCGAGCCGCGGCGGAATCCCGCGTCGATCCCAAGGTCCCATCTGGAGAAATTCATATTCAGACTGCCTTTCAGGTCGAACGCGTCATAACTGTTTCCGGAAATGAAGGAATCCGAACGGAGCAGGTCAGTGCCCGCGTCGAAAAGCAGTTCCGGCTTTCCGAGACTTACGCGTCCGTTCAGGCCCAGACGGTTACGGTAAAGATGACCCGACCTGGAGTCCACGGCCTTGAGCTTGTTGCTTGCGCCGTAATCGAACGAGAATGCATTCCAGTCGCCTGAAAAGCCGTTGAAATTGTCATATAACGAAAGCCCCAGCTTTCTTGAAGACAGAGGAGTATAGACCAGCGATGCTTCCGGATGGAAGGTATAGCCGGCTCCGGCCCTGAAATACAGCTTGTTCTGTTTCAGAGGTGCAGCCTCGGGCGTAGTATCTATCAGATACGGAGTGAAATCGTACGCGCCCCGGTAGGGATTGTCCGTCACGGCATAATCGAAGTTCCAGTCGAACTTCAGAAGGGAATCAGCGACACTCACCGGAAGTTCGCCCTTGTGAACCTCCATAATCTTGCCCTGGTAGTCGTTCGTGACCTGGACGGTAGGATTTATATTCTGCGAAAATGCACAGAGAGGCAGTGAAAGCAGAACCGCCGAAACTATATATTTCTTCATCATCTTATTCATCCTTAACTGTTTGCGTTTTCATCTGGGCTATCTTTTCAAGCCTCATATTGACATTGTCCAGGACATCGTCCTGGTCTGAGGAGGACTCGTATCCCTGTGCGATGCTGCGGAACGTGGCCTCGGCCTGAGTCATATTGTCCTGCTCGGCGAAGCTGTCTCCGAGCACGATGTACGCCTTGGCAAGCCAGTAGGACTGATCTCCAGCATTCTGCGCGAAGCTATAGACGCTGGCGCTGACCTTGTCGAACTCGCCGCGGTCATAAATATCCTGGATGAGCAGATATGCGGCTTCAGCGCCGTAGGCGTCAGAAGGGGCCTTGGCGAGGGTCTTCATAATCTCGAACGCCTCGCTTCGGCGGGAAGTTCCCAGCAGTGACTTGGCCTTGACATAGTCGGCCTCGCGCCCGAGTTCTGACGTGCAGCGGGAATCGGCCTTCAGGTTCTCGGAAGCGGAAATGGCCTTGTCGTAGAGGCGTGCGCGGTAAGCGGAACGCATCATACCGGTCTTGGCGGCAAAGACATTATCCTCCAATTGGGCGGAGCCCAGAAGAGAATTATACCCCTTGTAGGCGTCCTCGTAGCGCTCGAGCGAATAGGACAGCGCAGCGAACTGGAGCATCGAAGCTTCCGTGAAGGAGTCGGAGCCGGCGGCGGTCACTACCTTCGCGTAGTAGTCGCAGGCCTTTTCCTTCTGACCCAGAGCACGATAGGACTCAGCCATATAGAAGTTCGCATTGGCAGCCCTGCTGCCGTCAGGATAGGCGTCCAGGTACTTCTGCAGCGAGACGAGCGCCTTGCTGTAGTTGCCGCTCAGGAACACCTGCTCGGCGGAATTGAAATAAACCTGCTCCTTCTCGGCTTCGCTCTTTCCGGAGGAAACGCCCGTGCCTTCCACGTAGGCGAAGTACTCCTCAGGCTCTCCCTTGGCCTGGTAGATGGACTCGATGGCTGCGAGCGCATCGTCGTAATACTCGCTTCCCTTCATCGTCTGAACCACTTCCTTGTAATATCCGAGAGCCTTGTCATAGTCGGATGCGTTTCTGGAAACCATACCGAGTTCGATGAGCGCGCGGGCCACGAAACTGCTGTCTGTGGCCGTGGAACGCAGTTTTTCGAAGCAGGTCACCGCCTGCGAAGACTTGCCGGCGTCCACATACGAACGTCCCAGTTCATAGAGAGCGTCGCAATACAGCGGAGCTGAAGCGCTCGCGCCGTTTACGCGGGAGAGTGCCTCTATCTTCTTGGTATTCTGATTAGTGAGTCCGTAGGCCAGACCGAGCTGGTAGTAAGGATAGACATTGTCCGCGGAGCGGGACTCGGAAAGTGCCTTTTCGTAGCCGGAAATGGCTGATTTGTAGTCTTTTCTTATGAAATCGCAGTCGGCTATGCGAACGAGCGCGTCCTCGCGGAAGGTCTCGGCGCCGGACGCCGCGTATTTGTCGAACCACTTCGCTGCATTCTGGTAGTCTTCGCTGCTGAAATAGGTATAGGCGAGGTCGTAAGGAATGGTTTCACCCTCTGCCTGACCGTCGAGCGCGGAAAGATTGTAAAGCTCCGTAAAGAGACTCTCAGCCTGAGAGTATTTCTCCGTATGGTAGTAAGCCTGAGCGAGATAGTAGCGGGTCATCTGATTGAACGGATCGTTCTTTCCGGTGTAGAAGGACGCTGCCCTCAGGCACTCCACGGCGTCTCTCCAGGAGCCTCCGCCGATGAGCTGCATCGCGCGCAGGAAATTGGCTTTCATATAGTTGCCGCGCATCTGCGGGTCGAGCTCGTCTATCTTGTCGTAAGCCTCCACGGCCGCCTTGTAGTCACGGTTGTAGAGGTACGCCACGGCAATGTAGCTATATACGCTGTCGCCGCGCCTGCTGTCAGACCAGCGCGAGAGATACTGCTCGAAAGGAGTCACATCGCGGTTTATGTCGAAGGAGAGCTTGGCGTAGTTGAAGAATGCATCTTCCTGAATGTCAGAGTCCCACGAGAGCTGGGCGGCGTCTTTGAAAGCGCTCAGCGCGGAGACTTTGTTCTTCGTCTTGAGATAGGCGTCAGCGAGCTGATAGGAAGCGATCTGGCCGATGGAATCGGTGCGCGAAGGCATCGCGGAGAAATTGTCGATCGCGCCCTGCCAGTCGTTCGAAGCGTAGCTCACGGAGCCGGCGTAGAAGAGGTCCTTGCTGCTTCGCATCGCCGTGCCCGAGAGATCGCGGTCGTAATACTCCTTCGCCTTATCCACATCGCCGCTTACGAGCCAGGCCTCCGAGAGAATTCTCGCAAGATGAGCCTTACGCTCCTCAGGCACAGTGGAATACACCTCGTCGCCGTGGGCCATAACATAGCCGTAATCCTTGCGCATGAAACGGCACTCGAGAATGTAGTACCCGGCGATCTGCGTGAATCTTTCGTCTTCGGCTGACTTCGCCAGCCAATTCTCGGCCTCTTCAAAATTTTTCTTCGAATAGTCAATGTAACCTATGGAATACTGTGCAGGGGCGGTGTAGTCGCTCTGCGGCATCTTCACGACATCCAGCAGACGGTCCCGGGCCGAATCGTAATATCCGTTCTTGAAATCGCAGTAGGCCTGCTTGAAGGCGTACTCGGCTAATTCGTCGGGCTCCAGATGCTTTTCGTTCACGCTTGCGAACCAGTCGGCCGCCGCGGCGTATGAGCCGTCATCGAAAAGATTGAGTGCCACAGCGTTATGTATCTCAGAACGCATCGATGACTCCTGCCAGAGCCTGTCGTAGTCCTCCACGCTCTGCATCCAGCCTTCGGTGCGGGACTTCACCTGACACAGAGTCAGATAGCCGTCGCTCAAGGCGCTCTTCGGTTCCACTTCTTCCAATATCCGGGAGGCTCTTTCGAGCATTCCGCTCTTATAGAGGGCGACGGCCTGCTCGACTCTGTCATTCTGTGCGGCTGCCTGAGAGAGAGAAAGCAGCGAGAGGGAAAGTGCCGTCAAAAGTATTCTTTTTATCATATACGTTCAGTGTTTCGGTTTTCGCAAACGCTCCGACTTCCTCAAACTTCGTGCATTTGCCATTCTAAAGGTACAAATTTACATATTTTTTGAGTATTTTTGTGAAATTTGTTGCAGATATGGATAATACCGAACCTATAATCTCCTTCCACGGAGCCGACATAAACAACGGAGAAGAGAAAGTCATCTATTCTCTCGATATGGACGTGTATCGCGGCGATTTCGTTTACATCGTGGGGAAAGTGGGCAGCGGCAAGACGTCCATCATCCGCACGATGACAGCGGAAAACCCTCTGCGTGAGGGAGTCGGAAAAGTCTGCGGCTATTCTCTAAACGGCATTCGCAGCAGGGACATCCCTTATCTGCGCCGCAAACTCGGAGTCGTTTTCCAGGACTTCCAGCTTCTTATGGACCGCACGGTCTGGGAGAATCTCGATTTCGTCCTGAGAGCCACGGGCTGGAAAGACCGCAACGCTATGGACCGCCGCATCGAGGAGGTCCTGAATTCTGTCAATATGCAGACCAAGTCGCACAAGATGCCTCATCAGCTTTCCGGCGGCGAGCAGCAGCGCATCGCCATCGCGCGGGCCCTGCTGAACACTCCGGCGGTTATCCTCGCCGACGAGCCTACCGGCAATCTGGACAATGAGACCGCCGACGGCATCCTCCGCCTGCTGACGTCCATAAACAGGGAGAACGGCACCGCCGTCGTGATGGTCACACACAACCGCGGCATCTTCGAAAAATACCCCGGAAGGGTCTTTCTCTGCAAGGATGAAAAGTGCACGGAACAGGCCAGGAATGAGGAGGTTATAGACCTCGCTCTTAACATCTAGACCGTCGTGACACTGCAGGAAAGATACTCAGGCATCATCGGCTGGTTCGAGCGGAACGCAGCCGGAGTGAAGAGCGAGCTGCAGTACAAGGACCCGTTCCAACTCATTGTGGCAGTGGTCCTTTCGGCCCAATGCACGGACAAGCGTGTAAATCTCACGACCCCCGCTCTCTTCGGGAAGTTTCCGGGGCCGCGCGAGCTCGCTGCGGCAGGTCCTGACGAGGTTTACGCCCTCATAAAGTCCGTCTCGTACCCGCGCAGCAAAGCGGCGCACCTCATCGGTCTCGCACAGAAACTGCTGTCCGACTTCGACGGGCAGGTGCCTTCGGACATCGATTCGCTGATGACACTTCCGGGCGTCGGGCGGAAAACCGCCAATGTCGTGGCGTCCATTGTATATGGCACTCCGGTGATTGCGGTGGACACTCACGTTCAGAGGGTTGCTAGGCGTCTCGGGCTTTCGGACGCAAACACTCCGGAAGGTGTGGAGAAGGATCTTGAGGCCTGGATTCCGGAAGAAAAGAGGGCTACAGCCCATCACTGGCTGCTGCTGCACGGACGCTATGTCTGCACGGCGCGGGCGCCGAAATGCGGTGAATGCAGTCTGAAGCAGTGGTGCAGAAATTTCGAATCTGAAAAAATTTAAAACATATAGACTATGGACAAAGAAATGAATTTCAATGAAGTAGCCGCCAGCTGGCTTACTGGAGACTTCGATCCGCAGACGAAATGTCAGATCATAGAGCTTCGCAACTCTGATCCGGCGGCCTTCGAGGACGCCTTCTACCGCCGTCTCGAATTCGGAACGGGCGGTCTGCGCGGCATTATGGGCGTGGGCACCAACCGTATGAACAAATACACGGTCGGAATGGCCACCCAGGGCCTTGCAAACTATATTCTCAAGCACTGCGAGGGCCGGGATGATCTCAGCGTCTGCATTTCCTATGACAGCCGCAATAACAGCAAGGAATTCGCAAAGATCACTTCCGAAGTGCTCTCAGCAAACGGCATCAACGTATTCATTTTCGACAACATACGTCCTACGCCGGAGCTCAGCTACTCCATCCGTCTGAAGAAGGCGGTGGCGGGCGTGATGGTCACGGCTTCCCATAACCCCAAGGAATATAACGGTTACAAGGTATTCTGGTCCGACGGCGGGCAGATCACTTCCCCTGTCGATAAGGAGATCATAGAGGAGGTCGCAAAAATCACCGACCCTTCACAGGTCAAGTTCGAGGCAGGAAACCACTGCGGCGAGATAGCCTTGATGGGAAAGGATGTAGATGAGTGCTATCTTCGTGACATTCTTTCACTTACCCTCTCTCCCGAGGCACGCGGAAGGCATTCTGACCTCAAGTTCGTCTACACCCCGCTTCACGGCTGCGGCGTAAGGCTCGTGCCTGAATGTCTCAAGAGACTGGGATTCAAGAACATATATCACGTTCCGGAGCAGGATCTCTCCGACGGAGACTTCCCTACCGTGGTCTCCCCTAACCCTGAGGAGGCTTCAGCCCTGAAGATGGCCATAGAGAAGGCCGAGAAGGTGGGCGCTGACATCGTGATGGCCACCGACCCGGATGCCGACCGTATGGGCATCGCCGTCAGGGATGACAAGGGTCAGATGGTTCTTATGAACGGAAACCAGACGGCTTCGATGCTTACCTATTATATTCTGAGCCGTCAGAAGGAGCTCGGAAAGCTGGACGGAAGCGGTTATGTGGTCAAGACCATCGTTACCACGGAACTGATTTCCGAAATCTGCAAGTCTTTCAATGTGCCTGTTTACAACGTACTTACGGGCTTCAAGTATATCGCCGAGGTGGTAAAGCGCAATGAAGGCAAGGGCCATTTCATCTGCGGCGGCGAGGAGAGTTACGGTTTCAATGTGGGCGAGTTCGTCCGTGACAAGGACGCCCAGATCGCCTGCTCTATGGTGGCCGAGTGCGCCGCCTGGGCTGCAGACCGGGGACTTACGCTCTATGGTCTTATGCAGAAAATCTATGCAGAGTTCGGCTACCGCAAGGAAGGCCTGACTTCGCTCGTGCGAAAGGGCAAGAGCGGGGCTGAGGAGATTCGCTCCATTATGGCTCAGTTCAGGGCCGAGCCACCTAAGGCCCTCTGTGGCAGTCCTGTATGCAGGGTTGTGGATTATCTTGAGCCGGAAAAGACCGGGCTTCCGAAGTCCGATGTGCTTCAGTTCTTCGACGAGGCCGGAGACGTGGTTTCCGTACGTCCTTCAGGCACAGAGCCTAAGATCAAGTTCTATTTCGGGGCCAAGGGCGCCGATGCGGACGCGAAGATCGGCCGTCTCAAGGAAGAACTGGTAAAATAACGTGAAGAAGAGCTTCGCGGATATAGTGCGTGAAGAAGCCGCTGAGAATCTCAGGCGGCTTCTTCTGAAATTGCCCGAATGGGCGGGCGCGGGGCCTTCGCTGAAGATTCCTTCGCGGCTTAATCTTGAGCAGTGCAGCTCTTCCGCTACGGCCCGGTATAAGGCCGCCCTCGCTCTGCGGTCACTGAGCCTGTCGAAGTGCAGCAGCGCGAACCTCGCCGACCTTACCGGCGGTCTGGGTGCGGACAGCTGGGCGTTCTCAAAAGCCTTCGGCTCAGTGCTTTACAACGAGATGAGCACAGAGCTGACAGTTGCAGTCGAGAACAATTTCCAAGCACTCGGCATTCAGAATGTTGTATTTCGAAACTCAGAGGTTCAGCACGGGCGGATTGGGGAAATATTGGACGGGTTCCGGCCAGACATAATATTTATGGACCCAGCGAGGCGCGGGGCCGTCGGGCAGAAAGTTTTCCGCCTCGAAGACTGCCAACCTAATGTATTGGAACTCAAGGAGGAACTGCTCGGGATCTGCCCGAATCTGCTGCTGAAACTCTCGCCGATGGCGGACATTTCGCTGCTCTGCAGGCAGCTCGGGGCGGAGGTTCGCGAGGTACATTGCGTCGGGACCGGCGGGGAATGCAAAGAGCTGCTGGTCTGGCTCCAGAAAGGCTGGAACGGAGGCGTAAGTATCTGCGTAGCAGGAGATTTAAATGATGGTAATATCACTCAGCTTCTGACGTTCACGCCGGAAGAAGAAGCCGCCGCGGCGGTAAAATTCTTTGCGGACGGTGAGGAATTGGCCGGAACGGCCGGACTGCTGTTCGAGCCTTCGGCAGTAACGATGAAAGCGGGCTGCTTCAGACTGCTCTGTTCGCGCTACGGTCTCACGAAGCTCGGAAGGTCGACGCAGCTTTATGCTCTTGCGGGTAACTCAGCGGCGGAAGATGCATCTTATGACGAGTTGCGGCGGCTTGGTAAACTCTTCAGAATCAGGCGTATTGTTCCTTTCAGCGGGGCTGCGGCCGCTGCGCTTGGGCGGGAATTCCCCCGCTGCGAAGTGAGCGCGCGAAATATGCCTCTGAGCAGCGACGAACTGCGGCGGAAGATGAAATGCGGCTCGGGCGGTGACGTGCATATTTTCGCCGCGGGAGTAGATTTTAATATTGGACGCGGAGCGGCCCGCTATCTGTTTGTTACTGAGCGGGTATGAGTTTCGAGGAGGAATTTTACGCGTATTTGCGCGAGCACGGGATTTCCGGGGGCTTCACGCCGGTGCCGATTACTGCGCGAAGCGAGACCGAGGCTGTCGCACAACAGGCTGAGCTTCAGGCTCTTGTCGGGCAGACCAGTTTCGTCGTGGAGGACCGCTGGAGAAGCCGCCCGGAGCAGATGCGCGCGAGGATTCTCGCCCACGCCGGGGTGTTCACGCAGGTGTATGCGCGCAACT
>CAVFAZ010000007.1:0-9247 GCA_963620825.1 Kurthia senegalensis | reverse complement strand
CAAAATTATTCTTTGCCGTGCACTACCCAACGGCCGCGGCGGGTAGTGCCGATGCGGGATAACGCCCCGCGGGCTTTAAGGGCGGCAACGGCGCGTTCGCAGCTTCGCTGGCTCAGACTCAGGGCTTTGGCCAGGCTTGGAATGGTTACGGTAGGATTCAGCGAAACCATCTCAAGCAGTTTGAGCTGTGTTTCTTCTGCATCGTCCGTTTGGGCTGAGCCGTAGGTAAGTTCTCCTTCGGAAAGGAAGCGGGCGTGCCCGTATGAAGGATGCGATTCTGCCTTGCAGCCGACGGTTTCTTTGGTGCTTTCCCTATAGAAAAGATAGTCTTTCTTTATGAACTGGACCTGAAACGAGAGGCCGACTTCGCGCCATCTGAATACGATATCCGGATACTGTTTCAGTTCTTCGGAAACCAGCTTGAGACCGTTGCCCCATTGGTCGATAATGCCGAGTTTTTTGAAAACAGGAGCTATGACCTTGTTTCTGGCATCGGACTGACGGCTTTCCATATCCGAATAGTCTATGGACGGCGGAAGAAGTCCGGGACTGGTGATTTCCACCATATCGTCATAGATCGCGATCTTTATGTCCTTGCCGGACAGGGAATACTGTCTGTGTACCACCGCGTTGCGGATGATTTCTCTTATGGCTTTTATGGGATATTCCCAGCGCGAAACCGTATATACGCCCTGCACACGGGCTGATTTGTTTATATGTCTCAGCACGAAGGCATAAGCCTCCTCTGCCTGGGAGGCTATACTCGAATCTATAGTCTTCTGGTCTATAAAAGTCTCTGAATCAAGCCCTTTAAATCTCGCACATTCTATTTTGGCATTGAAAAACAGGGATTTGCGAAGATCGTCATCGGAAAGCAGGACCAGGGCGTTTACAGGATATAACTCGTCTCTTTCCCTTTTTACAAGACCGAGTTTGGCCAGTGCCGTTCCGTCAAGAATTTCTCCGGTCTTGTCCCCGTACATTTTTCTGAAGCCTGCGATGTCCAGTTCAGATGCCGCTTTGTCCATCACGACCTCTCCGTCAAATGACAGATTCTTTCTCCGCCTTTCCAGTTCGAGAATCAGTTCCTCGTCAGCAAGGCGATTGGTGGAGCCGACCCGGATATAAGTTCCTTTTAACTTTCCTTCGGCTTTCAGGTAGTACGGAGGCGTGCTGCCTCTGTAAATCCTGACTCTAAGGATGTTGCAGCCCCCGATGGAGATGAAGGAGATGTCAGGCAATATGGCCGGATAGCAGCGGTCATATATCATATTGCTCAGATGTTCTTCCATCTGAGGCAGTTCACTTTCCGGCAAGCCGGCAATGCTGTGGTCGTCGTCAATGCCGATCAGGATTTCTCCGCCGGCATCATTGGCGAAAGCCACGACTGTCCTGGCCAGGTCGGAATTCGCCGGCAAAGTCTTTTTGAACTCCAATGTGCGTCCTTCCTGCCGCTTCAGCATCTCCATCAATTCTTCCTTCGTCATATCATCCTCCGTTTTCCGCAAAGATAAAAAGAATAATCGAAAATACCGCCATTGCCGCCAGATTACCGCCAGATTTTAACATGTATCCACAAAAATACAGAGAAGCTGGTCCATTGACCAGCTTCTCTGTATTTTTGTGGAGCATAGGAGAATCGAACTCCTGACCTTTTGAATGCCATTCAAACGCTCTACCAACTGAGCTAATACCCCGAATGGACTGCAAAGATAAGCTGAAAATCTGAATTTCCAAACCTCCGGACCAATATATCGCCAAAATTTATCCCCAAGACTTCACTTCTTTCATTATATGCGCAATTTTACTATTTTTGTCCCGAAACCTTAACCGAAGTTCATGTTACGCGAAGAAACCGTATTCGGACCCATCAACAGCCGCAGGCTCGGCAGTTCCCTGGGCATCAACCTGCTGCCGGTAAACGGCAAAATCTGCACATTCGACTGCATATATTGCGAGTGCGGATGGAACCGTGACGGTCTGCAGGACAAGCACTTGCCGAGCGCCGAAGACGTCCGGAAAGCATTGGAGAAGAAACTGGCGGAATTGGACGCCGAAGGCGGCCGGATAGACAGCATCACATTTTCCGGAGACGGGGAACCGACGCTGAATCCGGAGTTCCCGCGGATTATCGACGATACGCTCGCACTGCGTGACAAATACGCACCTCAAGCGAAGGTCTCGGTGCTTTCGAATGCCACCCGCGTACACGTGGATGCGGTTTTCGAGGCGCTGCGCAAAGTTGACAATCCGATTCTGAAAATCGACGCCCCGACGGACGAACTCATCGCGAAGATTGACCGCCCGGCTCCGGGCTACTCTCTCGGAAGGGTGATTGAAGCGCTCAGACGCTTCAAGGGAGACTTCATTCTGCAGACTATGTTCCTGAAAAGCAAGTACTTCGACTCTTCTGCGCCGGAATGCCTGAACGGCTGGATGGACATTGTCAGAGACCTCAGACCGCGCGAAATAATGGTCTATACGATCGACCGCCCGGCTCCTGAAGAGGGGCTTGAGTGCTTCACGGTGGAGCAGATGCGCACTCTGGTGCAGCCGCTTCTGGAAGAAGGTTTCAGAATTCAAATCAAAGGCAAATCCTAAATTCTTGAATACTATGGCAATACAGACTAACATAGGGCTTTTTTGCGACTGCTTTCCGCCGGTGATGGACGGCGTGTCGGTCTGCATGCAGAATTACGCCTACTGGCTTCAGAAGAAGGTCGGAGGCGTCTGTGTCGTTACTCCCAGAAATTATGGCGTCGAGTACCATGAGGACTACGAAGTGCTTCAGTATCTGTCGGTTCCGGTTCCATTCCGCAAACCGTACGTGACAGGTCTCGCGGAAATCGACCCGCTTTTCCTGGCGAACATTCTCAAGCGCCAGTTCAAGATAGTCCACGCGCATTGCCCCTTCGCATCGGGCTGGTGCGCCGAGCATATTGCTCATATTCAGCACATTCCGATGGTCGCAACCTTCCATTCGAAGTACCGCGACGACTTCGCGAGAGTCATTCCTTCGAAACTTGCGGTCGATGAAATCGTGAAGAAAATCGTGAACTTCTACGAGCGCGCCGACGAGGTCTGGGTACCGCAGGAATCGGTAAAAGAAGTACTTCGCGAGTACGGCTTCAAAGGCGACATCCAGGTGGTCGATAACGGCAGCGACCTCGTCGCGAACCGTCCGGAGGAGTTTTTCGCGGACGCCCGCAACGAGCTCGGAATCGCCGGGGATGAATTCGTCATGCTCTTCGTAGGCCAGCACATCTGGGAGAAGAACACCCGCTTCATCATCGATACTCTCGCGAAAATCAAGGACATACGCTTCCGGATGTTCTTCGTGGGCACCGGCTACGCGGCCGAGGATATGCGCAAGCTAGTGAGCGAGAAGGGGCTCGACCCGTGGGTAACCTTCGTCGGCAGCATCACCGAGCGCGATAAGATCGTAAAGTATTATGCAGCAGCCGATCTGTTCCTCTTCCCGTCACTCTACGACAATGCCCCGCTGGTGGTCCGCGAAGCCGCCGCTCTCAACACCCCTTCCGTAATGATGCGCGGCGCGACCGCTTCGACCATCATCACCGACGGCCAGAACGGTTTCCTGACGGACAATGACGAGGACAAATTCGCCGACTTGCTCCGCACGCTCATCGCCTCGCCGGAACGCGTTCACCGCATCGGCGTCCAAGCCTCCCGAAGCATAGTCCGCAGCTGGGAGGACGTCTGCGGCGAAGTCCTCGACCGCTACAACGCCCTCCTCTCCCGCGAGAAACTCATTCATTAGAAGATTTACCAGGCCGTTCCGGCCAATACTTATACGATAACACAGTCGGGTTTGTCCGTAAAAGTGCCACTTTTTACGGACAAACTTCCGTTTCGGGGAGGTTTGTCCGTGGGAAAACGTTTTAGCGTGGACAAATAGGTTTACTTCTTAGCGTCTATCTGCCGGAGCATCTCGGCGACGGCGGCCTCGAGCTGCCTGTCTTCGCCGCGCAGTGAGGATGCAGGGTCGTTATAGACCAGGATGTCCGGTTCAATCTCCTGATTCTCAAGCACACTGCCGTCACGACGGCTGATGGTCGTCACCTCAGGGATGCCGAAGACCAGAGAGTTGTCTATCTGGGTCTCCCACCATACTGCTGTCATAGTGCCAGGGACCGGTGAACCTATGAGCTTGCCGATTCCGAGCTCGCGATAGACGTAAGGGAAACCGGAAGCATCGGAGTAATTGTCCTCGCAGACCAGCACGCAGGACGGCTTGGTCCACTTGCTGTAAGGATCCGTACCGATATACTGCCCGCGCGGAACATAGTCGATATAAGCCTTTCCGTTCAGGAAAGTCGCCAGATCATCGTGCAGCCAACCGCCGCCGTTGTGACGGGTATCCACGATCAGAGCCTCGCAGGTGCGGTACTTGCCGAGAGCCTTGGAATAAACCTCACGGAAACTCGGGGAATCCATACCCTTCACGTGAACATAGCCCACGCGGCCTCCTGAAAGTTTCCTTACCATCTCCTCACGCTGGCGCACCCACCTCGTATAGAGCTGATTCTGATCGGTATAGGTCGATTTTACACGGATGTCCGCAGTCTTTCCGCCCTTGTTCACGGTGAGAAGCAGAACCTTTCCAGCCTTGTTCGCAAGCGGATCCCAGACGGACTTCCCGGCTTCGATTTCTACGCCGTCGATAGCTTCGATGATATCGCCGGCCTTGATTTCAGGATCCGCGAGAGTGAGACAGCTTCCAGGAAGCACTTCCTTGATTTTCAAGCCTTTGCCTTCATACACAGGGTCGAAGATAACCCCGAAATGAGCGGTAGTCTGACCGCCGCGATAGCTGTAGCGGGCACCCGTATGGGAACCGTTCAATTCACCGAGCATCTCGGAAAGCAGGTCGCGGAAATCGAAATTGTTCTTTATGTAAGGCAGGAACTGCGCGTAATTGTCCCTGAAACCGTCCCAGTCGATGCCGTGGATGTCGGCGTCATAGAACTTCTCCTTCACCTGCTTCCAGACGTGATTGAAGATGTACTCCCTTTCTGCCGCAGGATAATAATCATATTCCGCGCTGAAACTGATGGACTTGGAGGTTCCGGAAGCCACGTCGATGCGGGAGATCCCCAAAGCTCTGCGGACGAAGAAATACTTTCCGTCCTTATCCGGATAGAACGAGCCGTTGACACCCTTGGAAACCACCTTGATACTGCCCTTCTTGACATCGAGCATACAGAGGTCTGAAGAGCTTTCAAGTCTCTGGACATAATAGAGCTTGGTTCCGTCATTGCTCAGATAATGGTCGCCCAGACGGCCGGAAACCTTGGTAAGCCGCACGGTGCGGTCCTCTCTGGCGTCCAGATCCAGCACGAGCCTCTCCACCTTGTTCTTCTCCGCTTTCACGCTGTCCCTGGCCTCCTTCTTTTCCTCTTTCTTCACTTCCTTCTCCGGCTTGAGGAGTTTCTCCAGATCATCGTCCTCCGCGCTCCTTGTGAACTCGCGATAAGTCTTGGCATCGAAGAACATCACATAGACGTCATCCTCAGCGCCCCAGCTGCCGTGGCTGCGGTAGCCGTTCTTGTCCGAAGTCCAGGTCATAGCCTTGCCCTTCATCGCCCAGCGGAAACCTCCGTCGGAGTAGCCGCTCTGCGTAAGGTCTGTAATCTCACCGGACTCCACATCAATGAGAGCCACATCGGAATTGTTCCATCCGCCGTTGGCCTGATAGCCCGTAAGAAGATAATTGCTGTCCGGACTCCACTCGAAGCTCTGGTCGCCGTCCTGATAGGAATAATTCACGCTCTTGTCGAGCACGCTCTTTTCCTTTCCGCTCTTGAGGTCCTTCACCACAATCTCCGTGCGGTCACGAAGGAACGCAAGCTTCTTTCCGTCCGGAGAAACTGCTGGCTGAGAGCAGGTTACACCTTTTTCGCTCACGAGTTCCTCCTTCATTTTCACCGAATAGGTGAAATATTTGTCATTCTTGTCCGTCAGAGAAGTCCTGTATATTCCCCAGCATCCGTCACGCTCGGCCCCGTAATAGAGCTCGCGTCCGTCCTCTGAGAAGCTTATTCCGCTCTCGCGGCCCGGAGTGTTGGTGATACGGCGGGTAGTGCTGTAATCCATGGAGGTTACGAACACGTCCCCGTGCGCCACGATGGCCAATTCCTTGCCGTTAGGCGAAATGGCGATGTCGGAAGCTCCGAATCCGAGGGAGCGCAGAATCTTCTCGCGGCTCTGGCTGTCATTGGCAAGTGTAACTGCCAATTTCACAGGCTGCTGTCCTTCGCGGGCGGTGTAAAGTTCACCGTTGAAGCTGAAACAGAGCGTATTGTCGTCGGAAACGGAGAGATTGCGTACCGGATGAACCGAGAATGCGGTGACCTGCTGAGCCTTGCCCGGCTCGCGGATGCTGCCCTTCCAGACATTGAAAGTGCCGCTCTGCTCGCTCAGATAATAATAGTGTATGCCGTCGGAAGCGAATACCGGATTGCGGTTCTCGCCCTTGAACGTGCTGAGCTGGGTGAATCTGCTGTCGGCGCTGATGCCGAAGCCGTCGCTCTCGCAGAGCCAGACGTCGCGGGTGACAGAGGATGTGTGATGCTTGCGGGAATTGTCCTCGTAGCCCTTGTAATCCTCATAAATAATTGTCCCGCCAGCATTTACGCTGATGTTCGAGATCGTGAGCGGAGTCACGAGCGAAGACTTTCCTCCGTCAATGCTGACCTTGTACAGCTCGCCGTCGCCGGGGAAGCCGTCATAAACGCCGTCGCTGCAGTAGTTCGCGCTGAACAGCACGGTGCCGTCCCGAAGGACGGCCAATGGCGTTTCGGAGCCCGAGTAGAATGTCAGGCGCTTGGGTTCGCCACCGTTTACCGAAGTTACGAAGATATCCTTGGAAAGCTCTCTGTATGAGCTGAATACTATATTTTTTCCGTCAGCGCTCCATAGAGGCTCGCTGTCGTAGGCGGAATTCGATGTGAGCTGGACGGCCTGTCCGCCCTTGCTGGATACCACGAAGATATCGCCCTGATAACTGAATGCGATTTTTTCTCCGTCCGGAGAAATGCTGCTGCTGCGGAGCCAGAGAGGCGCAGTCTGCGCCTGAAGGCCGAATGATGCGGCACAAAGAACTGATACGCAGAGAATTTGTCTTAATCTAAGCATTGACTGTAAATTTTAATCGCGTAAAGGTAATGATTCCCCTCCACCTTTGCAACCCGGTTGCAAGACTTTTCCCGTAGCTTTGCATCCGGTTCGGGAAGGTGTGCCCGGACGGATTAAACAAATGGATATGGAAAGGGAACAGAAAATAATGCTTTCGTGCATCATAATGTCACTATGGCTGCTTGTGGCTTCTTTTTTCACTGAAGGGGGAATCAGGCTTGCCATCTGCATCGCAGCCTATCTGCTGGTCGGGTTCGAAGTCATCGCAGACGCGTTCAGAAACATCCTGCACGGAGAAGTTTTCGACGAGAATTTCCTTATGACCATCGCCACCTTCGGAGCCTTCGCCCTCGGCGAATATCCTGAAGCCGTGGCGGTTATGGTGTTCTTCCAGATCGGCGAACTCTTCCAGGACATCGCGGTCGAAAGAAGCCGCGCGTCCATCACCTCCCTTATGGACATCCGCCCCGACTCCGCGACCCTCGAAAAAGCTGACGGAAGCCTGGAGAAAGTCTCCCCGGAAGAAGTCGCAAAAGGCAGCATAATAGTCGTCAGGCCCGGTGAAAAGATTCCGCTCGACGGTGCCGTAATCGAAGGCAGTTCCAGCCTGGATACCGCAGCGCTCACCGGCGAAAGCCTGCCGAGAGAAGTCGCGCAGGGCGATGAAGTTCTCAGCGGGAGCCTGAATATGAGCGGGTTACTGAGGCTCCGCACCTCCGGGACCTATGGAGAATCCACCGTCGCCAAAATCCTCGAGCTCGTGGAAAACGCGGACAACGGCAAGGCCGACGCCGAGAAATTCATCACGAAATTCGCACATTATTATACTCCCGCAGTCGTGGGCGCCGCAGTTCTGCTGGCAGTCCTGCCTCCGCTTCTTTTCGGCGGCGAATGGGCCACCTGGCTGCACAGGGCCCTGATTTTCCTGGTAATTTCCTGTCCTTGCGCCCTGGTAATCTCCATCCCGCTGAGCTTCTTCGCCGGCATTGGCGGGGCATCCCGCCGCGGAATCCTCATAAAGGGCTCGAATTTCATCGAGGCGCTCGCCGGCGTAAAAACCGTCGTATTCGACAAGACCGGCACGCTGACGCGCGGGAAATTCAGCGTCAGCAGCATTCTTCCGAGCGAGTGCACCCAGGAGCAACTGCTTGAAACGGCGGCGCTTGCGGAGTGCTGGTCCGACCATCCGGTAGCAATGTCCCTGCGCGAGGCGTACGGAAAGGAAATCGACCGCGCCAGAGTCACGGGCGTGAAGAATTACGCCGGAGAGGGCATCTGCGCCAGCGTGGACGGCCGCAAGGTCTATGCCGGCAACGGCCGCCTGATGAAGCGCGCGGGCGTGGAATTCATACCTTGCGACAAGGTCGGAACCATAGTTTATGTGGCCGTGGACGGCCAATTCAAGGGCGCAGTCGTGGTTTCCGATACCGTAAAGCCTGAATCCGCAGCGGCCGTGAAGGCCCTGCACGAGGCCGGTGTCTCGAAAACCGTGATGCTTACGGGTGACCGGGCCAATGTGGCAGAGGAAGTGGGGAAAGAGCTGGGATTGGACGAAGTCCACGCGGGACTGCTGCCCTCAGGCAAGGTGGAACGTGTTCAGGCTCTGAAACTTGCAGGCGGCGGGCAGCTTGCTTTCGTCGGGGACGGAATCAACGATGCGCCGGTGCTGAAACTCGCGGACGTGGGCATTGCAATGGGTGCGATAGGTAGCGATGCGGCTATCGAAGCCTCGGACGTGGTGCTGATGGACGACAATCCCCTCAAGGTCGCGGAAGGTATTGTCATCTCGAAGAGAACGCTGCGTATCGTGCGGGAGAACATCGTATTCGCCATCGGAGTGAAGCTGCTGATGCTGCTGCTCGGAGCGCTCGGCATAGCCAATATGTGGATGGCTGTGTTCGCGGACGTGGGCGTGACGGTGATAGCCGTGCTCAATTCCCTCAGAGCTATGCGCGCCTGAGAATCCTCCTTCGCCATTCCATCACCATTAATGCGAAAATGGAGTTTGTCCACAATAAAACGTTTCTTGGTGGACAAACCACCCCAAAACAGGAGTTTGTCCTCAAAAACACCCGTTTCTGAGGACAAA
>CAVFAZ010000006.1:0-13818 GCA_963620825.1 Kurthia senegalensis | reverse complement strand
TTTCATCCTCGGCTACTTCTGGCTTACCAAGATTTTCCCGTTCGCCTGATAAGAACGGATTCCCGATATGCGAGGGCTCTTCCGGGAGCCTTCGCTTTTTTCTGTGTAAAACGGATAGCCTTTGCATCGGGCTCGAAGATGCCTGCAGGGCACTTATTTATTAAATATGAATCTTAAATTTCTTTCAGCCGCCGCTCTTGCAGTTCTCTGCGCGGCCGGCGCTTCCGCTCAGGAAGCTCAGATTAAACTCTACGGCTTCGTCCGCACCTATGCACACGTTGACAGCCACGAAATGAAGGCTCTCACGGCAGACCTTTTCTCCTATCTGCCTCTTGACAATGACAACGAAAACGCCACCTGGCACTTCTCGGCCATCACTTCCCGTCTCGGCGTGGATGTAAGCGGCTACGAGTACAAGGGCGTCAAGTTCGGCGCCAAGATTGAAACCGACTTCTACAGCGGAGTGTCCGGCGTCACCGGTACCGCCACTCTCCGTCTGCGTCAGGCTTATATGACCCTCGGCTGGGACAAGACGACCCTGAAGGTCGGACAGGCCTGGCATCCTACCGCAGCGGATATGCCGGATATAATCTCCCTGAACACCGGCGCTCCTTTCGGCCCGTTCAGCCGCACCCCTCTGGCACAGCTGGACTGGAATCTCGACAGGAACAAGGCCTGGTCCATCACCGCTGCAGCCATCTGGCAGCAGCAATATACCTCTGCAGGTCCTGAAGGCGCTTCCGCAAACTATATCAAATACGGCGGAATCCCTGAAATCTATGCAGGCATCAACTTCAAATGGAAGACCGGCCTCGTAAGACTCGGCGCCGATTTCCTCAGCATCAAGCCTGTACAGACAGAAAGTGAAAGAATGAACGCGCTGTCGCCTTTCTTCTATGCCCAGTTCAAGAAGGGCATCTTCACCGCCAAGTTAAAGTCTATCTATGCCCAGGCAGGCGAGCACCTGAACCTGAACGGCGGTTACGCCCTCACTCCTGACGGAAAATACGCCCCTACACGCAACTCCTCCAGCTGGCTGAGCCTCTCTTGCGGAAAAGGCTGGCAGGGCGTCATCTTCGCCGGTTATGTGAAGAATTTCGGTACAGACGAGCAAATCTTAAGCGCCAAATACCTTTATTTCAGCAAGAACAGCTACAGCAATATGAACCAGATGTTCCGTGTCACTCCGACCCTCGTCCGCAATTTCGGCAAGTTTACGGCTGCTCTCGAGTACGAACTCACTTCCGTACAGTACGGTGATGCCGAACAATGGGGAATCAATCCTAAAAACGCTCTCTACGACCTGGGCCTTCACTGGGTGACCAACCACCGTGTACAGCTTATGCTGAAATACGCATTTTAAAATCATAAATCATTATGTCTAAACTTGATGTTGTCCTTGGACTCCAGTGGGGAGACGAGGGAAAAGGAAAGGTGGTCGATGTGTTGACCCCTGACTACAAGGTAATCGCCCGTTTCCAGGGCGGTCCCAATGCGGGACATTCCCTGAAATTCGACGGGGACGGTTTCGTCCTGCACACTGTGCCGTCAGGCATCTTCCGCAAAGACTCGATGAACATCATCGGCAACGGTGTGGTTCTCGATCCCGTCATCCTTATGGATGAAATCAAGGCCATCGAGGAGAAGGCCGGAGACATCAGCGGCAAGCTTCAGATTTCGAAGCGCGCACAGCTGATCCTCCCGACCCACCGTGTTCTGGATGCCGCCAGCGAGGCGGCCAAGGGCAAGTCCAAGATCGGCTCCACCCTGAAGGGCATAGGACCTACCTATATGGACAAGACCGGCCGCAACGGCCTTCGCGTCGGAGACCTCCTGTCGAAGGACTTCACCCATAAGTATGAAACCCTGAAGAAGAAGCACTTCGGGCTTCTCGCCCAATACGACTACAAGTACGACATCACCGAGTACGAGCATCAGTGGATGCAGGCGGTGGAGCAGATGAAGCGTTTCAGCTTCATCGACAGCGAGTTCGTCATCAACAGGTATCTGGACAATGACACTGCTATCCTCGCCGAAGGAGCCCAGGGCTCAATGCTGGACATCGACTTCGGCACATATCCGTTCGTGACTTCCTCGAACACTATGACCGCAGGAGTGTGCACAGGCCTCGGCATCGCCCCTTCCAGAGTGGGCAAGGTGATAGGCATCTTCAAGGCCTACTGCACCAGAGTGGGCAGCGGCCCGTTCCCGACAGAACTTCTCGATGAGACGGGAGAGACCCTGCGTCAGATCGGCCACGAGTTCGGCGCCACCACAGGCCGTCCGCGCCGCTGCGGCTGGCTGGATATGGTAGCCCTCAAATATGCCGTGATGATGAACGGCGTGACCGAGCTCATAATGATGAAGGCGGACGTCCTGAACGACTTCGACACCATCAAGGTCGCTACCGCCTACAGCATTGGCGGTCAGACTCTTGACTACTTCCCTTACGAAAGTGACGAGGTCAAGCCTGTCTATACCGAGTTCAAGGGCTGGAAGAAGGACATCTGCGGAGTCCGCGACTACGCAGACTTCCCTCAGGAGCTGAAGGACTATGTCTCATTCATAGAGAAGGAGACCGGCTGTCCTGTAAGAATCATCTCCGTCGGTCCTGACAGAAAGGAAATAGTGATCAGATAATTCCCGTGCGGGAACAGCGGCCTATGAGATATCTGAAAAACGACTGCACCGACCCGCACTGGAATATGGCCTTCGACGAATTCTGTCTCGAGAGCCTGCCGCTCGATGAGCCCCTGTTCTATCTCTGGCAGAACGCTCCGGCGGTCATTATCGGCCTGAATCAGAATGCCTATAACGAGGTCAATCTCAAATACTTGAAGGATAACGGCATCACTCTCGCGCGCCGCGTGACGGGAGGCGGTGCCGTTTATCACGACCTGCAGAATCTGAACTACACCATAGTGGGCCGCTCGCGCGATCTGGAAAAGGATTGTCCGGGATATATGCATTACGTTATTGACGCCCTGCGTTCGCTGGGCGTGGATGCGGAATTGAGCGGCCGCAACGACATTATGGTCGATTTGCGCAAGGTCTCCGGCTATGCGAAACGGGTCTATAAGGACCGTCTGATGGTGCACGGTACGCTGATGTATGACGTGGACCTGGACGCCCTGACCCGTGCGCTTGCAGTTGACGGCAGCAAACTGCAGGCCGCAGGCATCGCCTCGGTCCGCAGCCGCGTCGCGAATCTGAGAGAGTATCTCCCTCAGTTCCATAATGTTAAGGAGCTCCAGGCGGCTCTCGAAGATACTCTCTCGCGCGGCCATCTCGACTCCGAACTCACCCTCTCGCAGAGCGACTTGGATGCCATCCGCACGATCCGCGACAGCAAGTTCGCGACATGGGAGTGGATATATTCGCGCTCGCCGAGGGCTTCGCGCAATGTAAGGGCGAAGTTCCCCTCCTGCGGTACCGTTGAGGTATCCCTGAGCGTGGAGCGGGGGCTGATATCTCAGCTGGATTTCGGCGGGGATTTTCTGGGGAATCTTCCCTCCGAAGAACTCGCCCAGGCCCTGAAAGGCTGCCGCTTTGACTATAACGATGTCTGCAAAGTCCTTTCCGACAGGGGAGTGCAGAACTATTTCGACGGCCTCGCTCCCGAAGAACTCGCCCGCCTCATCTGCGGGGAATGAACTGCCATATCGGTGTTCCGGAGCTCCTAACGGGTTCAGGGGGTCTGGGGGATACGTCCCACAGTAGATAAATGAAAAGCGGCCCTGTCAGGGTCGCTTTTCGTAATACATGTTGAAAATGATTACATCTCGTTGCCGACCTTGCGTGCGCGGGAAGGCTTGTCAAGGTTTACGCCGAGCGAGAGCCCGATCTCCACGAGGATGTTCCAGCCTGCGCAGAGATAGACATACTGCTGCAGCTCACCTGCCTCAGGAACCTGTACGGTGGTGAAAGGAGTCTTCTTGGTGTCGATGGCCACGACGTGGACATTGGCTCCGCCGAATACCTTCCGGTATTTCTCATACTCGCTCTCGATAGGATTCACCACGAAAACGATATCTCCGTCCTCCATAACCTCCTCAGGTCCGTGCAGGGCGTAGGTGCCCTCGAGGAAGTCGCTCTTGTGACGGACGATCTCGTTGGTCTTAAGGGTAAGTTCCTCAGCCACACCGTCATTCATACCGGCGAAATAGATGGTCTTGGCATTGCGCGCCCATTCCACAACCTCTGCCGGAATCTCCAGAGTAAGAGCTGTCCCGATCTTTTCTGCCAGACCTGCCATAGCGGCCTTCATATCCTTTCCGGCCACGTTCCAGACAACGGACTCGCAGAAGAGAGCCTGCTCGACCACGCTCTTGGTGGCGGCAACGGCATTCTCCCAGCCGCACTTCAGAACGAAAGACTTCGTGCTGATCTCATCGAGAGGCGTGCCTGCATTGGCCGTAAGGCCGTAGAAAGTGTGATTCTGAGACTTGAGCTTCTCGGCGAGGAGCAGAGTCTCCTTCGTGCGTCCGGAGTTCGAAGCGAGCAGGACGGTGAATTTGCTGAGGTCGTACTCGCTCGCCTGATGAGCGCCCTCGGTCTGAGCGTTGATGTCCAGACCCCAGGTCTTGACCTTGCGCAGAGCGTTCTTCGAAGGCATTATGCGGCTGGAACCCTCGCCCGAGTAGAGCAGGTGGCGGGTTTTGAGCACTTCATCGGAAACGAAGCGTGAAACTTCAGGGTCGAAATTGCGTACGACATCCACGGTGTCCATCATTTCCTTGACAAGGAAATAGGAGGAATACTTCTGGTCTTTGAGATTCATTATATCTGTATTTTAGAATTTATTTCACTCTCAGTTTGCGGCCGAGCCTGAGCGTCGTCGTGGCCTTGATGCCGTTCCAGGCGCAGAGCTGACGCACCGTCGTATGGTATTTCACGGCGAGAGCTCCGAGCGTGTCACCCGACTTTATCGTGTGGTAGCGCTTGGCCGCCTCCTCGGCGGCCAATCTGGCCTCTTCCTCGCGTTCCTCTTTCTCGGCGATGAGGATGTCCTCCTCCTCGTCCTCGGATTCAGGAACGTAGTTGCTGCGCTCGCTCAAATACCTTTTCTTCAGGGTGAAAACGCCGCTGCGCAGCGTTCCCTGCTCGAAATCGGCGAGCCACGACGGGTCGAAGGCGTAACCCTGGTAACGGGTCTCGAAATGCAGGTGAGGACCTGTGGAACGGCCTGTGGAGCCGCCGAGACCGATCACATCACCGGCGTGCACCCATTGATCGACTTCGACGTTGCGCTTGGAAAGATGGCCGTAGAAGGTCTCCAGACCATTTTCGTGGCGGATTACCACCAGATTGCCGTAGCCTTTCATGTAGCTCGAAATCCGGACCTTGCCGTCGAAAGCCGCGTGAATCGGATCACCTACCTTGAGCGGAAGATCCACGCCCTGATGACGTCTTCCATGGCGGATTCCGAAACGGGAATAGATTTTCGTCCGATAAGGCACGCAGAACTGCGATGTGGAGTCCACAAGCCACAGGGAAACCCTGTCCGGAAGAGCGGAAAACGCTGTCTTGTAAGGATTTGCCTGTCTGTCGTTCCAATACTGTGTGAACGTGGAGTCGTTCTTTACGATGCTCCCTTCCTTTACGTATTTCCAGGTGTTGTCATCGTAGAGGACGAGCTTGATGCGCGGGTTCGAAGTGTCCAGGGTATCCAGGGCATAGGCCTGTCCCGGGATCATTGATTTCACGGGCTTAAGACCCGGTCGCGGTATCAGCATTTCAGCTCTTTTCCTGCTGAGTTTCTGGATGCTGTCAGTAAGTTCCTGTGTCTGTTCCTGTGTCTGGGCCGAAGCCTCTGCAATGGCCGTCACGGTGATTGCAGCTATGATGAAGAGTCTATTGCACCGCATTGAATCTGGTTTTAAGAAGTTCTGTGGCTTCGTTCACTTTCTCGTGAAGAAGCTCGTCCGACACCGCCTCGCAGATGAAGCGCAGGTATGGCTCCGTGTTCGAAGGACGGATATTGAACCACCATTGAGGGAATTCGACTCTGTATCCGTCGAAGTCCATCGACGCGGTAGGGGTCTCTTTCGAGGTGAAATAGTCGCGCACGGCGTCCATAGCGCCCTTCTTGTCCTCAAGCTTGAAATTGATCTCTCCTGAATTGCGGTATCTGGCGATTCCCGCCATAGCCTCGCTCAGGCTGCTGCCCTCTTTCTTGAGCCTTGCGACGATTCTCAGAACGATCATCGAAGCGAGCAGACCGCTGTCGGAGTAGAAGAAATCGCGGAAATAATAGTGTCCGGCAAGTTCGCCTCCCCAGAGACCGTCGATTTCGCGGAGTTTCGGAGCGGCGTATGCGCGGCCGACCCTCCAGGTGTGCAGATCCACGCCGAGCGGACGCAGATACTCTCCCACGGCCTTCGAGGAACGGATCTCCTGCAGCACGCGCGGATTCTTCTCGCCCCTTTCGTCGATGAAATACTTGCTCATCAGTGCGATGACCAGGTCAGGAGCCACGAACTGCGCCTTGTCGTCCACGAACATTACGCGGTCGGCGTCGCCGTCATAGATTACGCCCACATCGGCGCCCGTTTTGCGCACGAGTTCGCGGAGCGGCTCCACATTCTTGGCTACCAACGGATTAGGCTCGTGGTTCGGGAACCTTCCGTCCATCTCGTCGAAAATATATGAAGGCTTGTCGCCATAGACTTCCTTCGCGAAAAGGTTCGCCATTCCGTTCGAAAGGTCGAATGCGATGTTCAGGTCGCTGTAATCGCCCTTGAACTTCATCATGAAGTCCATATAGTCCTTGTGGATGTCCATAGGATGAACCTCTCCCTTGCGGGCTGCGGCAGGGGTCTCGCGGCCGCTGTCGATCCACTCCTTTATCTGGCCCAGGCCGGTGTCCAGACCGACCGGGAGGGCGTTTTCGCGGCTGACTTTCATTCCGTTGTATTCGGCCGGATTATGCGAGGCGGTAATCTGTACGGAAGCTTTGAAACCGTAATTGGCTGTGCCGAAATAAACCATCGGAGTGGTGCTCAGGCCGAGGTCATATACGTCCGCCCCGGCATCGGTGATGCCCTCCACGAGGGCGTCGTGAATCTCCGGGGATGAGACTCTGCAGTCACGCCCCACCAGAACCTTGTCGGTTTTGAGAAGCTCCGGAATGAAATATCCTATCTTATAGGCGGTGGTCCTGTCGAAATCGACTCCATAGACCCCGCGGATGTCGTATGCGTGAAATGCTCCCATATCTATTTGAGTTTTATGTTGTAATGGGCTGAAACCTTGCCTTTCGAGATGTTCATGAGCTTCTTCGCTATGATTTTCTTTCTGATAGGAGCCACGAGGTCGGTGAAGAGGATGCCGTCCAGATGGGACATCTCGTGCTGCACCATACGGCAGGCGAAACGGTCGAAGGTTTCGGTGACCTTTTCGAAATTCTCATTGTAATATTCCACAGTCATTTTCTCGGGACGGGTCACCGAGCAATACACTCCCGGAATGCTGAGGCATCCCTCGTCGTAATCGCATCTCGTGGAACTCTCTTCGATGATGACGGGATTTATCATCGTTCTTCTGAAATCTTTAAGGTAGTCATAGACGTCGCCCATCACGGTACCGTCCACTATGAGAACCCTTGTGCTGACGCCGATCTGGGGAGCCGCGAGGCCGCAGCCGTCGGCTTTGGCCAATGTATCCCTGAGGTCGGTTATGAGTTTTGTGAGACCTTCCCTGTCCCGGATGTCGGCCAGAGGAGCCTTCGCCCTGAGAACTTCAGAGCCATAAACATATATCGGTTGAATCATAATCCTTTTGATTTACGGTCCATATATCCCTGCAAAATTATTGCCGCGCTGATCTTATCGACGGAGGTCTTGTCCCGGCGGTCCTTGTACTTCATACCGCCGTCTATCATCGCCCGGTGGGCGAGGACCGAGGTGAATCTCTCATCCTCAAGATGTATCGGAACCCCGGGAAAAGCCTTGCGCAGGCAGGGCAGAAAGGCGTCCACATCCTTCGCGGCTTCGGACGGCTGCCCGTTGAGATTCATCGGATAACCGATCACGATGCCGGTGATGGTTTCGTGCAGGGCGTAATTTTGAAGATATTCTATTATCTTTGCACTCGGTACAGTCTCGAGGGCTGATGCGAAGATGCCGAGCGGGTCGCTTGCCGCGATTCCCGTACGCTTTCTTCCATAATCTATTCCGATGAGCCTGTCCATACAGACCGCAAATTTAGTTAAATCGAATGGCTCAAGCAAATAAACATCGAAAAGTCAATATTTTCAGAATCCAGCTCATGGATAACGAAACGCACCGCAAGATCTGGGGTGTGAAGTTTTCCAGAATGGGATTCATCATATTGATGGCCAGCTCTCTGCTGGTGATTTTCGCCATAGTTTTCGTCATCTTCGCATATACTCCGCTGAAGACTGTGATCCCCGGCTACCCGTCTTCCCACACCAGGCGCGAAGCCGTGCAGAATGCCATCAGAATCGATTCCCTGGAAAATGTCATATCCCGCTGGGAACTCTATTCGGAGAACCTTGTGAGGGTGGTGTCGGGAGAAAACCCGATAAGTCTGGACAGCATAATCAGAATCGCCGACGCTTCCCGCTCCGAAGGCAAAGGTCCCGATTATCTGAACCGTCAGGATTCCCTTCTGCGTTCAGAGGTTAACGGTCAGGAACAGTTCTCCCTCACTCCGAGCCGGGAGAGAAAGCTGCCTATAGAAGGGGTGCATTTCTTCACTCCGCTGAAGGGCGTGATTTCGCAGGATTTCGAGTCAGTCATTCATCCTTACGTCGATATCACGGCTCCGGCTGGTTCCGTGGTGATGTCCGTTCTCGACGGAACGGTGGTTTTCGCCGGCTGGAACGATGAGTCCGGATACACGATATGCATTCAGCATCAGGATGATATAATCTCAGTATATAAACATAACCAGAAGCTGCTGCGCAAGAGCGGTGACCGCGTTTCGGCCGGTTCGTCCATCGCCCTGGTCGGAAGTTCCGAAGCTGCCGGCGACCATCTGCACTTCGAGCTCTGGTACAAGGGCGAGGCGGTCAATCCTTCCCTGTATATCAGTTTTTAGCTTATGGGAAAACGCAGAATCGCCATCCTCGGCTCCACCGGTTCCATAGGACGCCAGACCCTCGATGTGGTGCGTCAGCATCCGGATCTCTTTGAAGTTGAGCTTCTTACAGCCAATACAAGCGCCCAGGCGCTCATAGCCCAGGCCATTGAGTTCGACGTGAACTCCGTGGTCATCTGCGACAAGGACAGATATTCCGAGGTGGCGGAGGCCCTCCAGCCGAGAGGAGTGAAAGTCTTTGCAGGCATTGAGTCGGCCTGCGACCTCGTCGCAGCCTCCAATATTGACATCGTCGTTGCGGCGATGGTGGGATTCAGCGGACTCAGGCCGACATTGGCCGCAATCGCGGCCCACAAGATCATCGCGCTGGCGAACAAGGAGACGCTGGTGGCGGCGGGCTCGATCGTGATGGAGAGTTCGCGTCGCTGCGAGGCGCCGATTCTGCCCGTGGATTCGGAGCATTCGGCGATTTTCCAGTGCCTTCTGGCCGCGCAGGGCAATGCCGTGACGCGTCTGCATCTGACGGCCTCCGGCGGCCCGTTCCGCACCTGGGAACGCGAAAAGATTGCCGCCGCGAAGGCTGAGCAGGCGCTCAAACACCCGAACTGGACGATGGGCGCGAAGATTACAATCGACTCAGCCACAATGATGAACAAGGGTTTCGAGCTCATCGAGGCGAAGTGGCTCTTCGATATGGCCCCGGACGACATCCACGTCGTCGTGCACCCGGAGTCGGTGATACATTCGATGGTGGAATTCGAGGACGGGGCGGTCATCGCGCAGCTCGGTTGCCCGGATATGCGCGAGCCGATCCAGTTCGCACTGTCGTTCCCGCAGCGCCTGAGCCTGAACAACCGCAAGCTCGACTTCGCATCGCTCGGCACGCTGAGCTTCTTCGAGCCTGACAGACAGAAGTTTCCGGCGCTGGAGCTTGCAGTCGGCGCGATTAAGCGCGGCGGGAATGCTCCCTGCGCGCTCAATGCGGCCAATGAGGCTGCGGTCGCTGCGTATCTGGCCGGAAAGATCGGTTTCTACGATATTACTGACATAGCGCAGAAGTGCCTGGCAGGTATGGATTTTGTGGCACAGCCGTCGCTCGATGACATTTTCGCCACTCACGCGGAAGTGTTCGCACGGGCCAAGTCAATGATTGAAGAATGGTAGTTGTTTTTAAAATATTACAGGTTATTCTCGCCCTGTCCCTGCTTATAGTGATTCACGAGCTGGGACATTTCACTTTCGCCAAGCTTTTCGGCATAAGGGTCGATAAGTTTTTCCTGTTCTTCGATGCCGGAGGCTTCAAGCTGTTCAGCAGCAAGGAAAGCCGCTGGTTCACAAGGCTTTTTCCGAAGGCCGCAGAGGCCGAGACGGAATACGGCATCGGCTGGCTGCCGCTGGGCGGATACTGCAAGATCTGCGGAATGATCGACGAGAGCCTGGACCTCGAACAGATGAAATCCGAGCCCAAGCCCTGGGAGTTCCGCACGAAGAAGGCCTGGCAGAGACTGCTGGTGATGGCCGGAGGCGTGCTGTACAATTTCCTGTTCGCCATTCTTGCCTATTCAATGATACTCGCGATTTGGGGTCGGGCCTATGTAAGCAACGAAAACAGCGCTATTTATGTAAACGACCTTGCCTACGAGATGGGGTTCCGGAACGGGGACCGGATACTGGCTATGGACGACTATGTTCCGGAAAATTTCGGAATGCTGCAGGCTGACCTGGCCCGCCGCGGCGTCCACAAGGTCAAAGTACTGCGTGACCGTGATACTTTGGATCTGTATATTGACCAGGCGATGATAGGGGACGTGCTGAACAGTCCGCTGATGTTCGATCTGGCGGTTCCTTTCGTGGTGGATTCCGTTATGGCATCTTCCGCCAATGCGGCCTCCGGACTTCTCAAAGGTGACAGGATAGTCTCCCTGGACGGAGAGGACGTCCCGTTCCTGCAGGATTCGCGGCCGATTCTGTCGGCCCGTGCTGACTCCACGGTGCTGGCATCCGTAGTTCGCGGGGCGGACACCCTCAGCATGCCGCTGCAGGTCGATACTGCCGGCCGGCTCGGAGTCTATATGAAGGCTCCGGATGTCCGCCGGCAGACATATAATCTGCTGTCCGCCATTCCTGCGGGCTTCAAGATGACATTCGACAATATTTCAGGCTATCTGAACGACCTGAAACTCGTGGCGACCCCCAGTACCCAGGCCTACAAGTCAGTGGGCAGTTTCATCGCCATCGGGCAGGTTTTTCCGAGCGTATGGGACTGGTACAGATTTATGGAGATTCTCGCCATACTTTCCATAATGCTCGGCGTGATGAATCTCATCCCTATCCCCGGGCTCGATGGCGGACATATCGTATTCACTCTGTATGAGATGATTACGGGACGAAAGCCTTCGGAACGCTTCCTCGTCGTGGCTCAGATGATAGGAATGTTCCTGCTTCTGGCCCTGATGTTCCTGGCCTTCGGGAACGATATCGGACGACTGATGAAATAAAAAACATATATACTATGCGTACGTTTTTTAAATGTTTCCTTCCTGTTCTGGCCATCTTCGCCGCAGTTTCCTGCGGGGGCGGCGGTTCCCGCAAGGCTCTGCTTCCGAATGTCAGCGGCAGGGCCGGAGAAGTGGTGGTGGTCATAGAGAAGAGCGAATGGGAGTCGGCCCTCGGCAATTCCATCCGTGACCTTCTGGCCTGCGACTGCCCCTGGCTCACTCCGCGCGAGCCCCTCTATTCCCTTGCGAACGTGACTCCGTCCGGTTTCGGCGATATGTTCAAGGTTCACCGCAACATTGTCATCTGTCAAGTGGACCCGCAGGCCCAGAAGACAGGTGTGGAAATCCACAGCGATGTCTGGGCTTCCCCGCAGGTCGTGGTCAAGGTCTGCGCCTATACCACGGAAGATGCCTGCCAGCTTATCGAAGACAATAAGGAAATCATTACCAATGCGATAGAGCAGGCTGAGCGTGACAGGGTGGTGAACAACTGCATCATCTATGAGGAGAAAGATATCGCGGAGAAGGTGGAGGCCGTATTCGGAGGTTCGCCTCATTTTCCGGTGGGCTACAGGCTCAGGAAGATGACTTCCGATTTCGCCTGGATCGCTTATGAGAAGCAGTATTCGAACCAGACCATCCTGATGTACAAATATCCTGCAGGCGGTGACGGCTCCGATTTTACCGAGGAGAACATTATAGCCCACAGGGACAGTGTGATGAAGTACAATGTCCCGGGGATGTTCGACGGTACATATATGACCACCAGCCAGTACATCGTTCCGGAAGTGACCTATATGAAGTACAAGGGACGCTCGTTTGCGCAGACCCGGGGATACTGGGAAGTGTATAACGACTATATGGGCGGTCCGTTCGTTTCCCACTCCTTCTATAGCCCGGACGGAAAGGATATAATTGTGACTGAAGCGTTTGTGTATGCCCCTAAATATGACAAGCGTCAGTTGCTCAGGCAGGTGGAATCCATTCTGTATTCCTTCTCCTGGAAGAAAGAGGAAACAAAAGACTAAAAATATTTTGAGGTCTGATTTTTATTTCATACCTTTGCGTTCCATTCGCAGATAGGCGAGTGGAAACAAGGTAACCGGTGGGTTCGTATAACGGCTAGTACTCGGGATTTTCATTCCCGCAATAGGAGTTCGATTCTCCTACCCACTACTATATATTAAAAAAATACATAATGGCAAATAACGCATCTGCAGAAAAGTGCATTCGCCAGAGCGAAAGGCACAGATTGCATAACAAGTATTATGCAAAGACCACACGAAATGCGATTCGTGCGATCAGAAACACCACTGAGAAGCAGGCCGCCGAGGCTAACGCTCCTAAGGTTTACGCAATGATTGACAAGCTCGCCAAGATGGGCATTATTCACAAGAATAAGGCAGCCAACCTCAAGAGCGGTATAGCTTGCTACATTAATAAGCTCGCGTAAGCGGTAAGGCAAATAAGAAGACGCGAGAAAGTTCGCGTCTTTCTTTTTCGAGAAGTAGCGCAGTTGGTAGCGCACTACGTTCGGGACGTAGGGGTCGGGCGTTCGAGTCGCCTCTTCTCGACAAAAGGCCGGATGAACATCCATCCGGCCTTTTTTGTCGTATGCCCTCTCGCTGAGGAGCTTGCCGCTCTGCCTCGGCAGACTTTGAGAACGCATTGGACGGCGAAGCCGGCCGAGGAAAAAGATTGCGGGCTCAAAGTCTGACCGAGGTGGAGCGGCCATGCACAGGAATAAAGATTTTTGAAAATTATGGTACTTTGTGTTGCAAGGTATTGGAAAATATTTATATCTTTGCGGTGTCAAATATTTTATGGACCAAAATAAAATGAAAAAAGTGATTGAAACCTGTGTGGGAAACAGGAACTTTTCCCTCGATGAAGATGCATATACAAGGCTGGACGAGTACCTCAACCACTTTCGCGACCGTCTTTCCGGCACCACCGCCGCCCAGAACAACGAGATAATGAGTGACCTCGAAGACCGCATCGCGGAGCTGTTCACCGCCGAAACTTATGGAAACAGGGTAGTGAGTCTCGCAATAGTCGAAAAGATCATCGCGCAGCTCGGAATGCCGGACGGCAGCGCCGAACCGAGCGGAGCCGCTCCGTCACAGGAACAGACCACAAAAAAGAAGATATACCGTGATATGGACAACAAGTCCATCGCAGGAGTCTGCTCCGGCCTTGCCACCTACCTCGACATCGACGTAGTCCTCGTCCGCGTCATAATGCTCGTAGCCCTCAT
>CAVFAZ010000005.1:0-5916 GCA_963620825.1 Kurthia senegalensis | reverse complement strand
ATTACAAATCACGTGCTCTGGCCAACTGAGCTACATCGGCAATGTTCAAAGAACTGTCCCCTACGAATGGGGAGTGCAAAGTTATGCATTATTTCTGATTCTCCAAAACTTTTTCAATCTTTTTGAAGAACTTCCCGCAATTTACCGAGTATCCCCGCAACGTCCAGCCCGCATTCGGCCAATTCCTCGTTCCGGCTTCCCTGCTGGATGAATCTGTCGGGGATTCCCGCAGGAATCACCCTGTTTCCGAGACCGCGGGAGGTCACGAACTCCGACACCGCACCGAAGAGCCCGCCGGCCACGCATCCGTCCTCGAGGGTAAGAAGCACATCGTGATGCGATGCCGCGTCAAGCAGCAGCTGTCCGTCGAGAGGCTTGAGATACCTTATATTATATACGGACGGAGTGAAACCGAGTTCAGTGCAGGATTGGCCGGAGGCCGCGAGAGCGGTGGCGGCGACCGGACCGAGCGCGAGCAGAGCGACTTTTTCGCCGCGTCTGAGACACTCGCCTTGGCCTACGGCCAATTCCTGAAAGGCGCTGTCCTTCCACGTGACGCCTTCGCCGCAGCCGCGAGGGTAGCGGATGATGAACGGAAGGCTCTGCTGCAGAGCGGTGAACATCAGGTTGCGAAGCTCCAGTTCGTCTTTCGGAGCGGCGATCACCATTCCCGGCACGCTGCGGTACGCGGCAAGGTCAAAGGCTCCGTGATGCGTTGGCCCGTCCTCGCCCACGACGCCCGCGCGGTCGAAGCAGAGGATGACAGGCAGCCCCTGGAGCGCCACGTCGTGGATAATCTGGTCGTACGCGCGCTGCGAGAACGAAGAATAGATGTTGCAGAACGGCCTCAGCCCGCCGGCCGCCAGGCCCGCCGAAAACGTGACCGCGTGCTCCTCCTCGATGCCCACGTCAAAGAAACGCTCCGGCATCTGCTGCGCGAGCAGGGACATTCCGCTGCCGCTCGCCATCGCGGGAGTCACGCCGACCACGCGCTCGTCCGCCTTCGCCAGATCGAGCAGGGTCTGTCCGAAGACGTCCTGATATCTGGCCGCAGCATAGCTGCGTCCAATCCGCTCCCCTGTTTTGGGGTCGAATCTTCCCGGCGCGTGCCAGGTTGTGGGATCGGCCTCGGCTGGAGCGTAGCCCTTGCCCTTGGTGGTGATGCAGTGCAGGATTCTCGGTCCGCTTATGTCCTGGAGCTTTCGAAGGGTGCTCACCATTTCGGAAATATCATTCCCATCGACAGGACCGAAGTATCTGAAACCCAGGGACTCGAAGAGATCTCCGCCGGAGTCTTTCACAAGCCAGGACTTGAAGCTGCGCGCCCATCTCTGGATGGCTTTCCTTATGCCGGACTCGCCCATCCCGTGCCAGATCCTGTCCTTGACACGGTTGTAAGTCGGATGGGTGGTGATTTTCAGAAGGTGCTTGTGGACCGCCCCGAGATTCTCGTCGATGGAGCGGTTGTTGTCATTCAGGATTACCAGGAGGTCAGCATCGCTGTCGCCGGCATTGTTCAGGCCCTCGAAGGCCAGACCGCCGGTAAGCGCGCCGTCGCCTATGACCGCGACCACCTTGCGTCTCTCCCCCTTTATCCTTGCGGCTTCCGCCAATCCCAAAGCGGCTGATATTGAAGTGGATGAGTGCCCCACACCGAATGTATCGTAAGGACTTTCGCTGATCTTGGGAAAGCCGCTGATGCCGCCGCGGGTGCGCATCTTAGCGAATTCCCTGCGGCGTCCCGTGAGAATCTTGTGCGCGTAGGCCTGATGACCGACGTCAAAGACTACCTGGTCGTAGGGAGTGCCATAGACATAATGGAGGGCCGTAATGATCTCGACGGCTCCCAGACTGGAGCCGAGATGCCCCGGATTGCGTGAACAGCAATCCACCATATATTCCCTTATTTCAGCGCAAAGCTCCGGGAGACTGGACTCGTCCAGTTTCCTAAGGTCTGAGGGGGAATCGATATGTTCCAATAAATCTGACATCTCAGTACGGCGAAATCCCTGCAAAGGTACTTTTTTCTTCCGAAAAAAGAGTACATTTGTGTCCGTTCGAAATAACAGTATTGACAGATATGGGTGAAAAAGTAAGTAAATTGATGAATGACTCCCCTCTCGCGAGGTGGACCGTTCTGGCCCTGGTGGCCCTGATGATGTTCTTTGCGTATATGTTCGTGGACGTGATGTCCCCTCTGAAGTCGCTCGTGGAGAGCAACTTGGGATGGAACAGCGGCGTGTTCGGAAAATATGCGGCGTCTGAATACATTCTCAACGTCTGCGGTTTCCTTATCATCGCGGGCGTCATTCTGGATAAACTCGGAGTCCGTTTCTCGGGCATCCTTTCGGCAGGCCTTATGGTATTCGGCGCCTGCATCAAGTTCATCGGCATCAGCGACTGGTTCCAGACCACGGCGTTCGCGCAGTGGCTCGGAAGCTGGTGGGTCGAGATGCCGGCCTCCGCAAAGATGGCATCCCTGGGCTTTATGATTTTCGGATGCGGCTGCGAGATGGAAGGCACGAACGTGTCCAAGATTCTCGCCAAGTGGTTCAAGGGCAAGGAAATGGCCCTTGCTATGGGACTTGAGATGGCTATCGCCCGTTTAGGCGTATTCGCCGTTATGTGGATTGCCCCGCTCATCTCCGCCAAGTTTGACGGTTCGGTAGTGGCTCCTCTGGGATTCTGCGGAGCGCTGCTCGTGATAGGCCTCATCAATTTCATCATCTTCGGCATTATGGACCGCAAGTTCGACAGCCAGCTTGTGGAGGCCGGTCTTGCCACCGAGGAGAAATCCCCTGAAGACGAGTTCCACGTAAGCGACCTCGGCGCCATATTCAAGAGCAAGATGTTCTGGATCGTGGCCCTGCTGTGCGTACTCTATTACAGCGCCATCTTCCCGTTCCAGAGATATGCCCCGAACTTCCTTGAGGAAACTCTCGGAATAGACGCCGCCTCAGCCGCACAGCTCTTCAGCTGTTTCCCTGTCCTGGCGATGTTCCTCACCCCGTTTCTGGGCTTCTTCCTCGATCGCAAGGGCAAGGGCGCCACGATGCTTATGGCCGGCGCCGTCATTATGATCGCCTGCCACCTGAGTTTCGCCTTCCTGCTGCCTTTGTTCCCGAGCAAGGGTTTCGCCCTGGTGCTGATCGTATCTCTGGGAGTAAGCTTCTCCCTGGTACCTGCAGCCCTCTGGCCGTCAGTTCCTAAGATTATAGACGAAAAGATTCTCGGATCCGCATACTGCCTCATCTTCTGGGTTCAGAACATCGGCCTCTGCCTCGTTCCTATGCTCATAGGTTCCCTGCGTGAATCCACCGGCGGCTACACCGTGCCGATGATCGTATTCTCCAGCTTCGGAATCCTCGCATTCATCTTCAGCTTCCTGCTCAAGAAGGAAGACCGCGCCAAGGGATACGGGCTCGAACTCCCGAACATCAAGAAGTAATTTATGTCCGTACAGAAACCCGGGACGCACAGGTATCTGTGCTGGATAGCGTTGGCCTGTCTGGTGGTACCGATGTTCGCATCGTACTTCTTCGACGATATGTTCTCCACGCTGTCCCAGCTTTTCCGGCATCCTGAACTGCTGGAACTCGGATGGGATTCCGAGTCCTACGGCTTCTATGCCGGAGGATATTCCTTCCTCTGCGTGTGCGGCGGCCTGATAATCTGCGGAATCCTGCTGGACATCTACGGCGTGCGTATCGTGGGCTCCATATTCGTGGGGCTTATGATAGCCGGCGCCGCCACCGTCTATGGCGCCATCAGCTCGGGACTTCCTCCCCGGACATCCCTTGTCATAGCCTACATCGGCTGTATGATCTTCGGACTGGGCAGTGAGATCGCCGGCGTGGCCGTGACCAGGAGCATTGCCAAATGGTTCAAGGGACGTAATGTCGCACTCGCTATGGGACTCCAGCTTGCCATTGCACGGCTGGGTACAGCCGCGGCCTTCATAATTTCGCCTGTGCTCGTGGCGGAAAAGGCCGCCGGGCAGGTCTATACGCTTGCCGAGACTTCCCGGCCGGCGATGCTCGGTCTGGGTCTGCTGCTGCTCGGAGGCATACTCTGGGCGGTGTTCGTGGCGATGGACGCCGGATTCGACCGGAATGCGGGCATCAGCGTGAAGCGCGGCGAGGTGGCGGAAAACGACAAATTCAAGTTCTCCGACATCCTCCGTCTTCTGACCAATGCGCGCTTTATCCTGGTGGCGCTTCTTTGCGTGTTCTTCTACTGCTGCATCATTTCATTCAAGAAGTTCGGCACGGCCATAGTGATTCCGCGCTTCGGAATGGATGCTGAAAGCGCCAAATGGATGATTACCCTGATTCCTTTCTTCACCGTATTGTTCACGCCGCTTTTCGGAGCCCTTGTGGATAAGGTCGGAAAGGCCACACGGTGGATGATTGTCGGCGCGGTGCTGGTGTTCTGCGCCCACCTTATCATCGCATTCGCCCCGCAGGGAGTGCCTTTCTGGGGATATGCCGGAATAGCCGTCCTGGGCGTGGGGTATTCGCTCGTGCCATCGGCGATGTGGCCTACTGTGCCCAAGATTGTGCCTGAAAAGAATCTGGGCACTGCTTATTCGCTGACCTACTGGATTCAGAATATGGGTATGCTTCTGGTGCCGATTTTCGTGGGCAGGGTGTTCAGCAGCGAGACATCCGCCATTACGGCAGCTGTCCGTGCAGAATATATCTTCATAACGCTGGGAGTCGTAGCCATCGCTGTGGCCCTGCTTTTCCTTGCCTCAGCGCGCAGACATCCGGAGCTGGGAATCGACGAGCCGAACAGCAGGTAGGGCGGACGGAACGCATAACAGATAAAGGGATTGAGGCAGCCTTTGTCTCAATCCCTTTTTGCCTTTTGCCTTGATTCAAGAAACATACAGAAACTTAAAAAAGAGAAATGTCCAGAAAAAATACTCCCCGATTACTGGAGAAACGGATGCAGATTTTGATGATTTGATGTGCGGATTCGAACTTTATTTCATATCTTGCAAGTGGGTTTGAACCTGAATGAACATTTAAAATTTTAGAAGATATGTCACTGAATAAAGTTATGCTGATCGGTAACGTGGGCAGAGACCCTGAAGTACGTTACTTTGACGGGAATTCTTCCCAGAACGGGAACAGTAAGGTCGCCAGATTCACGCTCGCGACGACGGAGCGCTATCGCGACCGTGGCGGAGAGCTGCGCGAGAACACGGAATGGCACAATATCGTTGCCTGGAGAAATTCCGCTGATCTGGCTGAGAAATACATCCGCAAGGGCAGCCAGATTTATGTGGAGGGCAGACTTTCGACCCGCAACTGGAATGATCAGAGCGGAGCCAAGAGAACCACTACGGAGATTGTGGTGGACAATATCCAGCTTCTCGGAAGACGGGACAGCAACGCCCCGGACGGCGGAAACGGCGCTTATGGATCCGCACCTCAGGGCGGCTATCAGCAGCAGGGATATTCCCGTCCTGCACAGCCTGCGCCTCAGCAGAGCCAGCCTTATCAGCCGGCCTACCAGCAGCCATATCAGGCTCCGGCCCAGCCTGCAGCCGCTCCTGCACCTCAGCCTGCCCCGGCTCCACAAGCCCCTCAGGCTCAGCAGCCTGTACCAGAAGCCCCATCCCTCGAAGTCGGCCTCGACGTCGTCGATGACCTTCCGTTCTAGAAATTGAATGGATAATCCCACAAATCAGAAGAGGGTGACTAAAAAGTCTTCGGACTGATAGTCGCCCTCATTTTTTTATTTGTTAATCCCATTGGGCGGTTGCACGCCGGCAGACTCTGAGAACCGCAATAACTTTTCCGGCCGGCTTCGCCGTCCAATGCGGTCTCAGAGTCTGCCGGCGTATCTGCCCGCGGTGAATAATCCATCTTATCAAACCGACGTCGATGGGATGTACCTTTCACAGCC
>CAVFAZ010000004.1:0-3128 GCA_963620825.1 Kurthia senegalensis | reverse complement strand
TCCCGCAGCCGCTTCTGGGGCACTCCGCTTCCTATCTGGCGCACAGAGGACGGCAGGGAAGAGAAGTGTATCGGCTCGGTTAAAGAACTTTATAATGAAATAGATAAGGCCGTCTCAGCCGGCGTGATGTCTGAAAATCCTTTCCGCGCCGCAGGCTTCAATCCTGAGGATATGTCGAAGGAGAATTACGACAGAATCGACCTCCACCGTCCTTATGTGGATAATATCGTTCTGGTTTCCGACTCCGGTCGCCAGATGCGCCGCGAGTCCGACCTTATCGACGTCTGGTTCGATTCAGGCTCAATGCCTTACGCTCAGGAGGGCCTGCGCGGTCTCCATTCCGACAAGTTCGGCTGCACCGCAAACTTCATCGCTGAAGGAGTCGATCAGACACGCGGCTGGTTCTATACCCTGCACGCCATCCATACGATGGTAAGTGACACTCCGGCTTTCAAGACCGTGATTTCCAACGGTCTGGTTCTCGACAAGAACGGGGACAAGATGAGCAAGCGCCTCGGCAACGCCGTGGATCCGTTCCTGGAACTCGACAAATTCGGTCCGGACGCCCTGCGCTGGTATATGCTGACCAATGCCCAGCCTTGGGACAACCTTCGTTTCGACGAGGCCGGTGTGGATGAAATCCGCCGCAAATTCTTCGGAACCCTTTACAATACATATTCATTCTTCGCACTTTATGCGAATGTGGATGGTTTCGACCCGTCTGCAGCCGCCGTTCCTTACGGGGAGCGTCCGGAAATCGACCGCTGGATCATTTCCAAGCTGAATTCTCTCGTGCGCGACGTGACTGCGGCCTATGAGGATTACGATGTAACCACAGCAGGCCGTCTGATTCAGGACTTCATCTGCGACCACGTTTCGAACTGGTATGTCAGACTGAACCGCAAACGCTTCTGGGGAGGAGAATTGGACGCGAGCAAGCTCGCGGCCTATCAGACTCTGCACGAGGTACTTGTAAAGACGGCGGTATTGGCTGCGCCGATTGCGCCGTTCTATATGGACAGGCTCTGGAGAGACCTCACGGGTGGCGAGAGCGTGCATTTCACGCTGATGCCGAAGGCTGACGAAAAGCTTATCGACGAGGATCTGGAGGCGAGAATGGATCTGGCGCAGAAGGCCACTTCGATGGTGCTCGCGCTTCGCCGCAAGGTGAACATCAAGGTTCGCCAGCCGCTTTCGAAGCTCGTGATTCCGGTGCTTTCCGACAAGCTGCGCGCTCAGATGGAAGCTGTCAAGCCTATCATTCTCAATGAGGTGAATGTCAAGGATGCGGAGTTCATCGCCGATACTACAGGCATCATCACGAAGAAGATCAAACCGAATTTCAAGACTCTCGGCAAGGTCTATGGCAAGAGGATGAAGGAGATCGCCCAGGCGTTCGCAGGACTTGACCAGCAGACGATCAGCGCAATACAATTGGCCGAATCGGCCGCTCAGAATTATGTTCTCCCGCTCCCGGGAGGCGATGTGGAGCTGCACGTCGGCGATTACGAGATTTCATCGGAGGATATGCCGGGCTGGCTCGTATCTTCCGAGGGTTCGCTTACCATCGCGCTCGATATCGAGGTCAGCGAGGCTCTGCGCAGCGAAGGTGTCGCACGCGAGCTGGTGAACAGAATCCAGAATCTGCGCAAGGACAGCGGGTTTGACGTTACGGACAAGGTTTCCGTGGAGATTTACGCGGACGGGGAGGATCACGATCAGATCGAGGCTTCGCTCGCTTCGTTCGGAGAGTATCTCGCTTCGCAGACTCTTGCGCGCGGCATCGTCCTGAAGGGACTTGCCGAGGCAGGGGAGGGCGCTGCGGATGTCGAGTGGGATACTCCTCTCAAGATAAAAGTTATTAAAATTTCCTAAAATTATACTACTATGGCAGAAGACAACAGAACACGTTACAGCGACGAGGAATTGGCTGAATTCAAGGTCATTATCCTTGATATGCTGGAGAAGGCAAAGGCTGAGTACAACACTCTGCGCGGCGCGGTTATGCGCACCTCGAGCAACGATATAGAGGATACGTCACCATCTTTCAAGACTGTGGAGGACGACGGCGCGAATCAGCTGTCGAAGGAGGAAAGCAGCCAGCTGGCTCAGCGTCAGTACAAGTTCATCCAGAATCTGGAGGCTGCGCTGGCCCGTATCGAGAACAAGACATACGGAATCTGCCGCGTTACCGGTAAGCTTATCCCTAAGGAGAGACTCCGCCTGGTTCCGCACGCCACATTGACCGTGGAGGCCAAGGAGATGCTCTCGAAGAAATAGTTTATGAAGTTTTCGACAGGGAAGAAACTTATCGTTCTGGCGGTGGTTCTGGTCGTGATCGACCAGGTCATCAAGGTGGCGATAAAGACCAATATGTCTCTTTATGAGCATTTTCCGGTCTTTGGCAACTGGTTTCAGATATTCTTCATCGAGAACGAGGGTATGGCCTTCGGGATGAAGTTCGGGGGTGCAGTGGGCAAGTTCCTGCTCTCCGCGTTCCGCATAGTCCTTTGCGGGGCGCTGGTGTGGTGGATTTCCTCGCTGTGCAAACGGAATAGGGCCATTGCCGCCGGGGCTTCTGATGAGGCCCGGGTGCCGACGGGGGTGCTCGTGGGGCTTACGCTCATCACTGCCGGGGCCTTCGGGAATATCATAGACTGCCTTTTCTACGGGCTCATCTGGGATTATGCTCCGTTTATGTTCGGGAAGGTCGTGGATATGTTCTACTTCCCGATCATAAATACCGTCTGGCCGTCCTGGATGCCTTTTGTCGGAGGGAAGCCTTTCACTTTCTTCGATCCGGTGTTCAATTTCGCGGACAGCTGCGTGACAGTGGGGGCCATCTATCTGCTTCTGTTCCAGTGGCATTTCTTCGCTTCTTCGGAATCTTCTCCGAAAAAGTCAGAATAGCCTCTTGCGGAATCGGAAATATTCCCTAACTTTGCACTCCCTTTCGGAAGGCATTTTCTGGCGGGGCTTTCCCGGATTCCGGGTAAGACATATTGGAGAGTTGGCCGAGTGGTTGATGGCGGCAGTCTTGAAAACTGTTGACCCTAACGGGTTCGGGGGTTCGAATCCCTCACTCTCCGCAAGTGACTGAAACCCAGCGCGTTAGCGCTGGGTTTTCG
>CAVFAZ010000003.1:0-8712 GCA_963620825.1 Kurthia senegalensis | reverse complement strand
CAAACCACCCCAAAACAGGAGTTTGTCCTCAAAAACACCCGTTTCTGAGGACAAAGCTCTGATGCGATTACTAAATCAGTCATATTTTTAGTAGATTTGCAGGGGACAAATCGTATTACACCTATGAAACGGAATCTGATATTGGCTGCTGCGGCAGCCGTAATAGTCTGCGCCTGCGGAAATGACGCCACGCTGCGCACTTGCGAGGACTTCAACTTCGACTGGCGTTTCAGCCTGGGAGACGCTGTGGAGTGGTCTGCGGAGAGCTTCGACGACTCGCAGTGGCGCGAACTTCATCTGCCTCACGACTGGTCGGTCGAAGGCAATTTCTCGAAAGACAACCCTTCCACCCCGAGCGGAGGAGCGCTTCCGGGCGGGATTGGCTGGTACCGCAAGCATTTCAGCACACCTGAGCTGAGCGGCGGAAAACGCGTCTGGGTGGAATTCGACGGAGTGTTTATGAACAGCACCGTCTATGTGAACGGGCAGGAAATGGGCACGCGTCCCTACGGCTACAGCTCGTTCCGCTACGATATCACCTCAGCGCTCCATCCGGAGACGGGCGCGGACAATCTCATCGCCGTGCGCTGCGACAACGCCCTGCAGCCCAACTCGCGCTGGTATGCCGGCTGCGGAATCTACCGCGACGTGCGTCTGACCGTCGTGCCGCAGGTGCACGTAGCCTGGAACGGCACATTCGTAAGGACTTCGTCCAATGGTGACATCGCCGTCACCGTCGAGGTGGAGAACGGCGCGGAGCCTTGCGAGGCGGTTATCGCCCAGAGAGTGCTCAACGCTGACGGCCGCGCGGTCGCGAAAAGCGAAAAGACAGTCAGCCTCTCCTCCGGCCTCAATACCGTGGAGGATGGCGTAGGACTTTCTTCCTACACCTGCTGGGACGTCACCGACCCTTATCTCTATACACTCGAAACCACTGTCAGCATTGGCGGCAAAGCCGCCGACCGCTACCTCACCCGCTTCGGCATACGCAGCTGCGAGTGGGACAAGGACCGCGGGTTCCTGCTGAACGGACGCGAGATGAAACTGCTCGGCGTCTGCCTGCATCACGACTCCGGGGCACTCGGCACAGCCGTGCACCGCAGAGCGCTCCAGCGCCAGCTTCAGATACTTAAAGATATGGGCGTGAACGCAATACGCACTTCCCACAACCCTCCGGCACCGACTCTTCTGGAGCTCTGCGACGAGATGGGCTTCGTGGTCATCGACGAGGGTATGGATATGTGGCGCAAGCGCAAGACCGCCTACGACTACTCGCGCTTCTTCGACGAGTGGCACGAGAGGGACATCCGCGACTTCGTGCAGAGAGACCGCAACCACCCTTGTGTGATTATGTGGAGCGCAGGAAACGAGATCCTCGAGCAGTGGAATTCGAACGAGGACGACATAAAGAACCTGACGGCCGAGCAGGCCAATCTGCTGATGAACTTCATGAGTTCGCTCCCGCAGTACGAGGGTTCTGACGACAATCCTAACATCCTGCTTACCAAGCATCTGGCTGCGATTTTCAAAGAGATGGACCCTACCCGTCCGGTGACTGCCGGCCTCAACGAGACCGGCCCTTCGAACAACCTCATCCGCAGCGGCGCTCTCGATATCCTGGGCTTCAACTACCACACCTGGGACTACGACAAGGTCCGCGAATGGTATCCGGATTCGCCTATGTACGGCTCCGAGACCGTTTCGGGACTGCAGAGCCGCGGGGTATATCTCCAGCCTTCGGACGTGGAGATGAAGGTTCCGGCACACTGGAGCCAGACCTATGAAACCCCTCACCACCAGTGTCCTGCCTATGACTGCTGGCACGCGCCTTGGTCCGACCTGCACGAATGGGGCTGGGTCACCATAAAGGAGAGGCCTTATATGGCAGGAACCTTCGTATGGACGGGTTTCGACTACCTCGGAGAACCGACGCCTTACAGCTGGCCTTCACGCAGTTCGTACTTCGGGATCGTCGATCTCGCAGGCTTCCCTAAAGACGTGTATTGGATGTACCAGTCCGAATGGACCGACAAGCCGGTGCTTCACCTCTTCCCGCACTGGAACTGGAACGAGGGCGACGAGATCGATGTCTGGGCCTACTACGGCCAGGCTGACGAAGTCGAGCTCTTCCTGAACGGCAAGTCGCTGGGCAGGAGCAGCAAGGAGGGTTCGCGCCTGCACGCGCAGTGGCTCAGGGTTCCTTACGAGCCGGGCGTCATCGAGGCCGTGTCCTACAAGGACGGTGTCGAGGTTATGCGTGAGCGTCGCGAGACCACCGGAGAGCCTGTGGCTCTGAAACTTACGGCTGACAGGAATGTGATAGACGCTGACGGCTACGACCTCAGCTATGTGACCGTCGAGGCGGTGGATTCAGAAGGCCGCGCGGTTCCGACGGCTGACCTGATGCTGCGTTTCGACGTTAGCGGAGCGGGTGAGCTCGTGGGAGTCGATAACGGAAATCCGGCCGACACCCTCTCGCTGAAGGGACACGACAAGGCCCTGTTCAGCGGCAAGGCCCTGGGAATCGTCCGCTCCATCAGGGGACAGAAGGGAACAGCTTCGCTTACAGTCACTTCCGAAGTCGGAAACGCTACAATGGATATTAAAACCAAGTAACATATATGATCAATAATTCAAGACTCGGCATTGCACGCCGTCTTATTCTTGCGGCTGCGGCTCTGACTGTGGGGATTACCTCCTCGGCTCAGCAGGAGCCGAATTACGAGCTCGCCGCACGTTTCTCCCAGAAGAAAATCTCGCAGATGGTGCATTCCACCTCGATGCGGCCGAACTGGTTCGAGAAGAGTGACCGCTTCTGGTACAGCTGGACTGCAGGCGAGGGCACGAAATACTATATCGTCGATCCTCAGACCGCCGCCAAGACGGAGGTGTTCGATATGGAGAAGCTCGCGATGGAGCTCACAACCATCACCCGCGACCCTGTGGATGCGCAGCACATAAAGCTCGAGAGGATGGAACTCAAGAACGACAAGGTATTCCGCTTCGATGTGCGCGGCACGCAGGAAGTGCGCGACACTACGGTCAAGGACGACCCCAATGCAATGACCAGGAAGGTGTTCCACTTCGAATACGACATCGCCTCGAAGAAACTCACCGAATACAAGCCTGAGGAAGAAAAGTATCCTTTCTGGGCAAATATGTCCCCGGACGGCAGCAAGGGAGTCTATGCCAAGAACAACAATCTCTACTGGATGGACGCCGAAAACCTCGCAAAGGCGGCCAAGGATGACAAGGATTCCACCCTCGTGGAGCATGCTCTGACAAAGGACGGAATCCGTGACTACGGCTATGGCTACGGCTATTACGAAGGCAATACGGACAGCGACACCACCCGCCGCAGCGGCGTGGCAATGCTGGCCTGGTCACCGGACTCGAAGCATTTCGCCACCGTAAAATACGATATGCGCGAGATAAAGGACCTCTGGGTAATCAACAATCTGGGCAATCCGCGTCCTACTCTGGAGACCTACAAATACCAGATGCCGGGAGAGGCCGGGCCTAAGGAGGAGCTTCTGGTCTTCAATATGGAGGACGGTACATATAAGCACATCAAGTCCATAGCCTTCAAGGACCAGAGCAGCAGCTTCGAATACCGCACACAGACAGTTGCGGACAGATACCGCGACTACCACAGCTGGGTCTGGGCCGGAGACAACGACGGCTTCTATATGAGCAGGCTTTCGCGCGACGCCCACAGAATGGACTACTGCCGCGTGGATATCGCTTCAGACTCCACCAGGACCATTCTCAGCGAGAGGATGAACACCTACATCGAGAGCCGCAACCTGCGCTTCATAAAGAACAATTCGCAGTTCATCGAGTGGAGCGAGCGCAACGGCTGGGCCAACCTCTACCTTTACCAGGCTGACGGAACCCTGATCCGCAACCTCACCGAGGGAGCCTACCACGTGGAGGATGTACTTGCCGTGAATGAGAAGGAGGGCTATGTGCTCTTCAGCGCCTGCGGCGTGAACAAGGACGAGAACCCTTACCAGATGCACACTTATCGCGTAAGCCTGAACGGCGGCGCCATCAAGCAGCTGGATATGGACGACATGGATGTTACGGCCTATGCGAGCGATGACGCTATGTATTTCGTAGCCAACTGCTCCAGAGTGGATTACGCTCCGGAAATCTATCTCGTCGATCGCAACGGAAAACGCACTCTTCTGGAGAAGGCCGACCTGAGCAAGCTCTACGAGGCAGGATACAAGATGCCTGAAAGATTCAAGGTAAAGGCCGCCGACGGTGTCACCGACCTCTACGGCGCGATGTACAAGCCATTCGACTTCGACTCCACAAAGGTCTATCCTATAATCGATTACGTATATCCGGGCCCTCAGGTGGAGGCCAACAACATATCCTGGACGAAGGGTATGCTCCGCACTGACCGTCTGGCCCAGATCGGTTTCGTGGTCATCACAGTGGGCAACCGCGGAGGCCATCCTAACCGCTCCAAGTGGTATCACAACTACGGCTACGGGAATCTGCGCGACTACGGTCTGGAGGATCAGAAGGTGGCGGTTGAGCAGCTTGCAGCCCGCTATTCCTGGATTGACGGCACCAAGGTCGGCATCCACGGACATTCCGGCGGCGGCTTTATGTCCACTGCGGCCATACTCACCTACCCTGACTTCTATACCGCCGCGGTTTCCTGCTCCGGCAACCACGACAACGCGATCTACAACCGCTGGTGGAGCGAAACCCATCACGGCATAAAGGAGAAGGTCGTGGAGAACGACACCACATTCGTATATAGAATCAAGAACAATCCCGAAATCGCCGGCAACCTCAAGGGGCATCTGATGCTCGTGACCGGCGACATCGACAACAACGTGCACCCTGCGAACACCATCCGCGTGGTGGATGCCCTCATAAAGGCCAACAAGCGTTTCGATATGCTTGTGCTCCCGGGCCAGAGGCACGGTTACGGTGATATGAACGAGTACTTCTTCTACAGGCTCGCCGACTATTTCAGCGAGTGGCTGCTCGGAAGTTCGCACCGCAGTGAAGTGGATATAAGACAGATGAACAACGACTGATATGAAGAAAATTTACATCATTATGGCCCTGGCACTCCTGACGGCAGGAGTGCAGGCCAATGCTGCCAAACCGCAGCCCAAGACAAAACTCCGCCCGACCAAGACCCTCCTTCTCTACCCTGAGGGGCAGAATGTCGATAAGGGCATCGTGGAGAACGGCACAGCCGTCACCCTGGGTCCGGGAGAATCCAACGGAATTTCCGGCGTATTCGAGACCCAGAATGACTGGGGCGATCTGAGAAACATCGCCGACAGCGCCAGAATCGAAATCTATATGCCGAAAAAACCTAACGGCCAGATGATAGTCTGCTGTCCGGGAGGCGGTTATTCCTGCGTATCGGCTTTCAATGAGGGGGCTTACGTGGCCGACTATTTCACAAAGAAGGGCATAGCCGTATGCGTGGTAAGCTACAGGCTTCCGAACGGACATTGGCAGGTGCCGCTCACGGACGTGCAGAATGCGTTCCGCTATTGCCGCGCGCACGCGCAGGAGTGGGGAATCAAGCAGATCGGCATCATCGGATTCTCCGCCGGAGGACACCTCGCAGGCAGCGCCTCCACACTCTTCGTGGATGAAGTGACCCGTCCGGACTTCTCGATCCTGGTTTATCCTGTCGTCACGATGGATATGGCTCTCACCCACAAGGGCACCCACAACCAGCTTATCGGGACTGAGGACAAGTGGCTCGACGAGAGTCTCCCTTACAATGAATATCTGAAGAACAAGGCTAAGTATGAGGAACTTACGGAGCATTATTCGCTCGAGAAACAGGTTAGTGAGAACACTCCTCCCACCATCCTTCTACTCAGCAGCGATGACGGCACCGTGAATCCGGAGAACAGCATCCGCTACTTCCAGGCACTGCTCGAAAACGGTGTTTCCGCCCAGATGTATATATATCCGCAGGGCGGACACGGCTGGGGCTTCTATACCAAGGAGTTCGGCGGTGACGGCCTGGGAGAATACAGAAGCGTTTTCTTCAAAGCTGTTGATACCTGGATGGAGGAAATAAAGAAATGACACTCATCAAATCTATTTCAGGCATCCGCGGAACCATTGGCGGAGCCGCGGGTCAGGCACTTACGCCCGTTGATATCGTAAAATTCACTTATGCCTACTGCGTCAAGCTCCGCGAGCGCAGGCCGAAGCCTGCGGGAAGCCGCTACAAGGTCGTAGTGGGCAAGGACGCGCGTCTGAGCGGGGCGATGGTGGAGCAGCTTGTCTGCGGCACCCTCACAGCCTGCGGCGTCGATGTGGTCAAGTGCGGCTATGCCAGCACCCCGACCACCGAAATGGCGGTGACTTTCTCCGGAGCCGACGGAGGCATCATCCTCACGGCTTCGCACAACCCGCGCCAGTGGAACGCGCTGAAGCTGCTCAACGAGCACGGCGAGTTCCTCAATGCCGCCGAAGGCAACGCTCTTCTGGAAGCTGCTGAGTCCGATGACTTCGACTTCGCCGGCGTGGACGAACTCGGAAAGATCGAGGAGCACGACTTCACCGACGAACATCTCGACGCTGTCCTCGCCCTGCCGACAGTGGATGCGAAAGCCATCAAAGAGGCTCATTTCAAGGTAGTTCTGGACGCTATAAACTCCGTGGGAGGCATCATTATGCCGCGTCTGCTGGAGCGTCTGGGCGTAGAGTGCGTGAAGCTGAACTGCGAACCTACGGGAGATTTTGCGCACAACCCGGAGCCGCTCCCGGCAAACCTCGTGGATCTGAGCGAAACAGTGGTTCGTGAGAAGGCCGACCTTGGCATTTCGGTGGACCCTGACGTGGACAGACTCGCCTTCATCTGCGAGGACGGAAAGCCGTTCGTGGAGGAATACACTCTGGTGAGCGTGGCCGACTATCTGCTGGAATGCGGTGAGAAGGCCGGTCTGAAGAATATGTGCACGGTGAGCAATCTCTCCAGCAGCCGCGCCCTGCGCGACGTGACCGAGAAGCACGGCGGGAAGTACTACGCTTCGGCCGTTGGTGAAGTGAACGTGACGACCAAGATGCACGAGAAAGGCGCGCTGATCGGCGGCGAGGGCAACGGCGGAGTCATCTATCCGGCCATCCACTACGGCAGGGACGCTATGGTGGGTGTGGCGCTGTTTCTCAGCAACCTCGCGCACAAGAAGATGAAAGTCAGCGAGTTGAAAGCGACCTACCCTCAATATTTCATCGCCAAGAACAAGATAGAGCTTTCGGACAAGGCGCTTATCGACCGCATCCTCTCCGAGATGAAGAGAATCTTCGCAAGCGAGGACATAAACGACATCGACGGCGTGAAGATCAGCTTCGAGGCCGAGAGGCAGTGGGTGCACCTGCGCCGCTCGAACACCGAGCCGATCATCCGAATCTACTCCGAAGCTCCGACTCAGGAGGCCGCCGAAGCGCTTGCCTCCCGCGTAGTGGAAATCGCTCAGAAAATAATTCACGCCTAGATGTTTTCATTCAGAACCACCGCTCTAGGCAGCCAGCCCGACAGGGCGCTGATTCACGGCAGAGTGGGCTGCTTCTGCACCCAGAACTGCTGGGATACGGCCTCCGGAGAGTATATGTACGAGATTTTCCACCGTCGCGGCAATCTCGCAAAGGTATTCACACCTTCCGATGCAGAGCTGTCATACGGCGCTCAGAGCCATATCGAGTTCAGCGAAGATATGTTCGTGGGGCTCAACGCCCTGGTGGTCGAGATTCAGGACAGCGGAGCGCGTTACTTCAGCTACACGAGGGACGTGCTCCGTCTGATGTCCCTGCTCGATGCGATGGACAGGGAATCCTCGACCGATGAGGAATGCGCTGTGCCGTCGCTCTACATTGTGGACCATCCGAACCCGGCGGGACGCATAGTGGAAGGTACGATACCGGTGCTTGACGGCGAGCCGTGGACAGCAAAAGTCGCTCACAGACACGGACTTACGCTCGGAGAGCTCTGCCACGTGCATTACAGCGACCTGGGAGCCCGCTTCCCGCTGCATATCATCTCCGCCGAAGCCTCCGAGTCGAACAGAGTGCTGATGCCTTGGGCCGTGGCCCCTTCGGCCGAAGTGCCGGGCCTCTTCAGCTGCCCTCTGCAGAGCGGCGGCGCCCTCTGGGAATTCACGACCGTGTGCCCCGGAACCGGAACCCCGCGCCCGTACGAATACATAGGCGCTCCGTTCATCTCTCCGGACATCGCGGACCTGCCTCAAGCCGAAGGCGCGCTGCTCCGCCCGTGTTCTTTCCGTCCGGCCTCCGGCCAATATGCCGGTCAGCGCTGCCAAGGTTACCAGATACTTCTCACCGGCGGCGAAGATTACCATTCCCTGCTGCACACTCTCCGTGTAATGCGCTATATGAAAGAGCATTACTCCCGTTTCGAGTTCCTGCCGGGCTTCGAGGAGAGACTCTCCGATCCCGTCATCTGGGAGTACCTGAAGGGTAATATCACCTTCGACATAGTCCAGGAGCACGTAAAGGGCGAGGAACAGAAATGGATCCGCAAGGCCAAACGCTACACTCTCTATGAGGATGCGCCGTATAGAATCAAGTAATTTTTGCTAAATTTGCAGGCTCTGCCGCGCGAGCGACGCGGTCTGAGTTTTAACAGGATAATTTTATAGAGATGTTTGAGAATCTGTCAGAAAGGCTGGAACGCTCTTTCAAGATACTGAA
>CAVFAZ010000002.1:0-4317 GCA_963620825.1 Kurthia senegalensis | reverse complement strand
TCCAGAATGCGCGGATCCTTCGAGGCGATTTCCTTTATCGCCTCCAGACACTCGTCCGCCGGCGTACCGTACTCCATCGCCAGATTCCAGTCCAGACGGCGGATGTCGTTCTGATTGTAGTTATCGATCGTACCGTTCGAAATCGACCCGTTCGGGACTACGACCACGCGGTTATCTGACGTAGTGATCTTCGTCGAGACGATGCTCACGTCCGTCACCGTGCCGCTGTACCCCTGCACGCTGATGTAATCACCAGCCTTGAAAGGCTTGAAAATCAGGATTATGAGGCCTCCGGCCAAGTTTTCCATCGTCCCGCTCAGAGCGAGTCCCACCGCCATCGCGCCAGCGCCGAGCATAGCCGCGATTGAGGTCGTGTTCACGCCAAGGGCGCCCACGGTCAGAACGATGAGCAGTATTGTCAGCAGAATGCTGACAAGGGACGATATGAAGCTCGCGAGAGTCTTTTCGGTCTTGCGCCTCTCGAAGGAGCGCGCGAGGCCCCTCTTGATCCGGCGGATGATCCAGGCACCTATCAGATAGATGACGAGGGCCGCCAGGACCTTGAGCCCGAACTGGATAAGACTCTTTATGACCTCCTCGAAAAAGCCCTGAGGGTCTGTAGTCAGACCCTCAGCGATGTGTTGTGCCGCAACTTTTACGGAATCGGCGATATTGATCGCATTCGAATCCGGCTCCGGCAGTGTGGTGGAAAGCTGAAGAAGTGTCATCAGAACAGAGCGTCAACTTTTGCAATGATTTCCTCGGCAGGCAGAGCTGGGTCGAGCACCAGAAGAGGCTCCTCCTCGAAATATCCTTTGCTCATTGCCTGGAGCATACCTGCTCCCGTCACATTCAGCATAACGGTGTCAGAATGGGAAATCTGTCCCTGCTCGAGAGCCTTCGCCACGGCCGCGACAGCGGTCGCTGCTGCTGGCAGCAGGTCATAGCCCTCAGCCTTCATCACGCGGATAATCCAGGCTACGATTTCATCATTGGACGCTGTAAAGCAGTCCCCGCCCGTATCCTTGAGCACATCGTAAAGGCCTCCGGCGAGGCTGTACGGCGGTTTTCTGTTCGAAAGCACTTTCGCGAGAATCATCTCGGACTTCTTTCTGGACTCCTCGGCGCTGATATCGACGAGGGCTCTGGATTCGGCCTTCCACGAGTCGTGCAGAAGCGTGAACGGCTTGTTCTGCGACACGAAGATCTTCATCTTGTGCGTGCCGTAGCGGCCGTCTTCGATGAGACGCAGGTTGTTCTCATACACTGCGATGGCGCCGGTGCCGCTGCCCACAGCCTGGAAATACGCGTCAGGGATGCGTCCGATGCACTCGACCGCGCTCAGAAGCGTCGTGCCCATACCGTCGCGGCGCGCGATGTTCTTCGCTCCGCCCTCGAGCATGTATTTAGGGTCCTGGGCGAGCTTGTCGCCCAATGCGATGGCGTCATAGTAGTCCGATCCCTGCGGTGCGGCGATGATCTTCACGCAGTCGCGCAGCTTGCGGGTGAACCACATATCGTGCTTGTTGTCCTCCGGAATGCAGATTACGACAGGAATGTTGTTGTCCGAGCAGACGCGGGCGAATGCGCGGGCGGTGTTGCCTGCGGACTGCACAACGAGTCTGCGCTTGCAGTTCTTCGGCATTCTGGCGCAGACTGAATAGGCTTCGGTCTCCTTGAATGAGCAGGTGCTCATATTCGCGCCGAGCCTCGGACAATAACCTGAAAGCGTGATATAGAGGTTCTCCATTCCGAGCATCTTCGCAAGACCCTTGCTCTTGTAGGTCACAGGAGCGTGTGAATGGCGCAGCGTGCGCTGGATAGGAAGCCATTCGGCATATCTGTAGAGGCCTTTGAGGTCCTCGCGAGGGGTGAATTGTCTGTTGTCATAGACGGCTCTTACGAGCGACGGGGAAGTGGCCTGAGGGTCGGCGAGCATCCAGCCTTCGTCTTCGAAGATGCGGCCCGTTCCGACGTTCATCAGACGGTACTTGGTAGGTTCAAATTTCATATTATTAAGATTTTACATATTCTTGAAAAGCCAGAACATATAGGCGGTGTAGCACAGAAGCAGAATCACTCCGTCCGCGCGGTCCATCGAGTTCCGTTTGAAGCCGAAGGCGCTGCCGAGCACGAGCAGGGCGCTCAGAAGCACCGTGCCCATATCCACGAGGTTCATCGAAGCGAACGACAGCGGGCAGACGATGGAAGCGGAACCGAGGATGAGCAGGATGTTGAACACGTTGGACCCCAGAATGTTACCCAGCGCGAGCTGCCCCTTGCCCTTGATCGCTGCGACCACCGAAGTGGCCAGCTCAGGAAGCGATGTGCCGCCCGCAAGAATCGTGATCGCGATGAACTTGTCCGACACGCCCAGCATATGGGCGATGCTCGTCGCCGAGTTCACGAAAATCTTGCCTCCGAAGATGAGGCCGGCGAGGCCGGCCAATACCAGAAGAATGGATACGGGAATAGATTTCTGCTTAACTTCCCCGTCTTCTTCAGTGTTGGTGTTTGACTTGAAGCAATACCAAAGGTATCCTGCGAAAACTAACAGAAATACAATACCTTCCACTCTGCTGAGGCGGTCTGCCTGACCGAGTCCCAAAAGGGTGTGGCTCATACCGCAGAGTATCATAAGAAGAGTCACTCCGGCCATAATCGGAATATCCCTTGTCTTGTTTGCTTTGGTGACTGTAACCGGGACCAGAACTGCGGTGAGACCGAGGATGAGGAGGGTGTTGAAGATATTGGAACCCACCACATTGCCTATGGCCACATCCGCATTGCCTTCGAAGGCGCCGGTAAGGCTGACCACGAGTTCAGGGCAGGAGGTTCCGAAGCCTACGATAGTAAGTCCGATTACGAATTCGCTCAGGCCTGTCTTGCGGGCTATGGAGGAGGCTCCGTCCACGAGCCAGTCGGCTCCGAAAACCACCAGGGCGAGTCCAGCGATCAGGATAAGTATCTGTATTGTCATCAGTTACAACTGTTTGCCGGGATACCGGAGTCCCGACTGTGAATATTCCGGCGTCCGGCCGCCAAATAACCTCCAAAATTAGGAAATTATTGTTTCAATACCAACTCACAAACCGTTTCAACGTGCTGAGTATGCGGGAACATATCCACCGGCTGCACGGCCTTTATTTCATATTTGGCGTTAAGAATGGCAATGTCGCGGGCCTGGGAGGCCGGATTGCAGCTCACATACACGAGACGCTTCGCTTCTGCATTCAGGATCACCTTCGCCACGTCAGGATGGATTCCGGCGCGCGGAGGGTCCAGGATTATGACGTCCGGACGGCCGTGCTCGGCTATAAAGTCGTCTGTCAGAATGTCTTTCATATCTCCCGCAAAGAAGGAGCAGTTCGTGATGCCGTTTATGCCGGCGTTGATTTTCGCATCCTCGATGGCCTCAGGGACGTATTCGATTCCGATAACCTTGCTCGCTTTCGAAGAAACGAACTGGGCGATGGTTCCGGTGCCGGTGTAAAGGTCATAGACGATTTCGTTTCCGGTGAGAGCCGCGAAGTTTCGGGCCACGCTGTAGAGCTTGTAAGCCTGAGGGGTGTTAGTCTGGAAGAAGGACTTCGGGCCGATGCGGAAACTCAGTCCCTCCATCTTCTCGATAAGCACTTCATCGCCCTTGTAGAGCAGACATTCCTGGTCTCCTATTGAGTCATTCAATTTACTGCTTATCACGTAGTAAAGTGAAGTTATCTGAGGGAATGCTTCAGATACTGCATCGAGCAGTCCCTCGCGTTTTTCCCTGTCTTCACGGAAGAAGCAGACTATCAGCATCACGTCTCCGGCCTCGTTCGTTCGCACGAACATATTGCGGATGAAGCCGCGGTTCTCCCTGATGTCGAAGAACTCGAAATCGTGCTCGCGGGCATAAGCGCGGATGAAATTGCGGATTTCGTTCGACGGCTCCCTCTGGAGGTAACAGTGCTCTATGTCAAGCACCTTGTCGAAGAATTTGCCCACGTGGAAGCCCAGACCGCTCCTTTCCTTCTCAGGAACGCTCTCCGGATCCTCGTCGTGAAGGAACCATCGTCTCGAGGAGAAAGTGAACTCGAGTTTGTTGCGGTAGTATTTTATGTTGTCAGAACCGATGATGGGGCTGATTCCCGGCACTTCCAGATGGCCCAGACGGACGAACTGGTCCCAGACCTGGCGCTCTTTGGCCTGCAGCTGCATCTCGTAGGGAAGTATCTGCCATTTGCAGCCTCCGCACACTCCGAAATGCTTGCAGAACGGCTCCAGACGATGCTCTGAAGGCTTTTTTATGCGTACAATCCGGCCCTCCATATAGTT
>CAVFAZ010000001.1:0-8382 GCA_963620825.1 Kurthia senegalensis | reverse complement strand
CGTTAACGATTTCTGCCTTTGTCATAATAATATAATGTTTTTATCAATTAAGTTCTTTCGGAAAGGGAGTGCAAAAATAGAGTTATTTTTCTAATAATCAAAATCATAGTTTTATTTTTTTTGCCTTTCTTCCTAAAAAAGCCCTCAGGCTTTCCAGTGGCACGGAGATTGACTATATTTGCAGACACGTAAAAGTCCGCCCCGTGTCTGACAAGTTGTCAGCCACAGGCCGGCACGACCATACCATATATGAATAAAGACTTACTTCACGACGATTTTCTTGCCCCAAGAGGCGCAGAAGTCAACATCATACCCGTCCTTCAGGGTGAGGGGCCCATCAAGCTCAACGAATCCGAACTTCCTGACAAGCTTCCCATACTGACGCTGCGCAATGCGGTGATCTTCCCGGGCATAGTGTTCCCCATCACCATCGGCCGCGAGAAATCCGTCCGCATAATCCAGGATGCCGAGAAGAACAACCTCTGCATCGGAGCCGTACCTCAGCTGGACGTGAACGTCGAGGATCCGAAGGAAGAGGATCTGAGCCGTTTCGGCACCGTGGTCAAGGTGATCAAGGTTCTCGAAATGCCAGACAACACCATCACCGCGATCCTTCAGGGCTTCCGCCGCTTCCATCTCGACCAGATCGTTTCCTATGAGCCGTATATAGTGGCCAATGTCCACTATCTCAATGATATAACTTCAAGCCAGGATGTTACCAACACCCGCCTTGTAATGGATTCCATAAAGGAAAAGGCCGCCACTATTCTGCGTATGTCCGCCGCCGGCTCGAAGGAAGCCGTATCGGCTCTGCGCGGCATAGACAGCCTCGAGTTCCTCGTGAACTTCGTCGCGACCACCACCGACGTGGACAAATTCGCGGACAAGGCCGACCTTCTCCAGTATGACGACGTCAACACCCGCGCCATCAAGCTTCTCTCCGTTCTCGAGACCGAGCTGCAGTTCATCCGCATCCGCCAGGAGATAAACCAGAAGGTGAAGGGCGAAATCGACCAGCAGCAGCGCGAGTATTTCCTTAACAATCAGCTCCGTACCATTCAGGAGGAGCTCGGTATGGACGAGTCCGGGGACTTTGATACCCTGCGCAAGGCTGCCGACACCAAGAAGTGGTCCAGGGAAGTCCGCGAGATCTTCGACAAGGAGCTCTCCAAACTCGAGAAATATAACCCGAGCAGTCCTGACTACAGCATCCAGTTCAACTATCTTCAGTTTATGGTCGATCTGCCGTGGGGCGAGATGTCGAAGGACAATCTGGACCTCAAGCACGCCCAGAAGGTGCTCGACCACGACCATTACGGCCTCGACAGCGTCAAGGACAGAATCATAGAGTACCTCGCCGTACTCAAGCTGAAGGGGAATATGAAGTCGCCGATCCTCTGCCTCTACGGCCCTCCGGGAGTGGGCAAGACGAGCCTCGGCAAGTCCATCGCCAAGGCCCTCGGGCGCAAGTACGTCCGCATCGCCCTCGGCGGAATGCACGACGAAGCCGAGATCCGCGGCCACCGCAAGACCTACATCGGAGCTCTTCCGGGACGTATCCTGAACGGCATCTGCCGTGCAGGAACGTCCAATCCTGTAATCGTTCTCGACGAGATCGACAAGATCAGCGCCGAATTCAAGGGCGATCCGTCTTCGGCTCTGCTCGAAGCGCTTGATCCTGAGCAGAATGCGGCGTTCCACGACAACTATCTGGACATCGACTACGACCTGAGCAACGTCCTCTTCATCACCACCGCGAACAGCACGTCCCCGATCCAGTCCGCCCTTCTGGACAGAATGGAGCTCATAAACGTGACCGGCTATCTCGCGGAGGAGAAGGTTGAGATCGCCCGCCAGTTCCTCGTTCCGAAGCAGCTCGAAGAGCACGGCATCGGAAAGAAGGAGCTGAAGATAGACAAGGCCTGCATCGAGGCCATCATCGACAAATACACCCACGAGTCCGGAGTCCGCGGCCTGGAGAAGCAGATAGCCAAGATCGCCCGCGTGACCGCGAAGAAAATCGCTCTCGGGCAGGAGTGGCCGTCTGTCATAAAGAAGGAGAACCTGAAGGAATATCTCGGTCTTCCGACCAATTATCACGACAGCCAGAAGGGCAATGAAGCCCCCGGAGTTGTCACAGGTCTGGCCTGGACATCGATGGGAGGGGAAATCCTCTTCGTGGAGAGCTCGGTCAGCGGCGGCAAGGGCGTGCTTACGATGACCGGAAACCTGGGCGACGTGATGAAGGAGTCCGCCACCATCGCCTTCCAGTACATCAAGGCCCATCCTCAGCTTGCCGGAATGACCTCCGAGGAGTTCAATTCCAAAGATATACACGTTCACGTTCCGGAGGGGGCAGTCCCTAAGGACGGTCCTTCGGCCGGTATAACTATGGTCAGCTCCATGGTTTCCGCCCTGCGCGGGAAGGCCGTGAAGAAGGGCATCGCGATGACCGGAGAGATGACTCTGCGCGGCCGCGTTCTGCCTGTAGGCGGCATCAAGGAGAAAATCCTTGCCGCGAAACGGGCCGGCGTGAACACCATCGTGATCTGTGAGGACAACCGCCGCGACATCGAGGACATCAAGGAAGTCTATGTCAAGGGATTGACCTTCCATTATGTAAAGACTATCGACGACGTCATTTCATTCATCTTCGAATAGGCTATGGATGTAAGGATGGAAGCGAGCTGGAAGGCAGCTCTGAAGGAAGAGTTCGACAAACCGTATTTTCTTTCGCTTGCCGGACGGCTTCACGAGGAGAAGCGTCAGGGACAGACCATCTATCCGCCCGGAGGCCTGATATTCAGGGCTTTCGAACTTACGCCATTGGACGAAGTCCGTGTGGTGATTCTCGGGCAGGACCCGTATCACGGGGCCGGACAGGCGATGGGACTCTCGTTTTCCGTGCCTGACGGCGTTGCGGCTCCGCCTTCGCTGAAGAATATTTTCCGGGAGATTGAGACCGATCTCGGCGTCACTATGAGCGGGCGCACGAATCTGGAGCCTTGGGCTCGTCAGGGCGTGCTGCTGCTGAACGCTGTGCTCACGGTTCGCGCCGGGCAGGCCGCTTCGCACGGAGGCTACGGCTGGATGGAGTTTACGGACGCTGTAATCCGCTGTATAAACGAGCATTGCAGCGGAGTGGTCTTTCTGCTCTGGGGCAATTTCGCGCGCTCGAAGCGGGAGCTGATCGACACGTCGAAGCACTACGTGCTGGAAGCGGCGCATCCGTCGCCACTCGCACGCGGAGCCTTTTTCGGCTGCAGGCATTTCTCGCAGACGAACGCCATCCTTGCATCCCAGGGTAAAAAGCCTATTGACTGGCAGTTATAGATATTTATATGAGCAGGACAGCATTGTTTCCGGGTTCTTTCGACCCGTTCACCGCAGGACATCTGAATATTCTCAAACGTGCGCTTACGATGTTTGACGAGGTCGTGGTGGCCATCGGCATCAATCAGGACAAGCGCGGTTTCTTCGATATGGACCAGCGTATGGACATCATCCGCCAGACCGTTGCGGGCCTGTCGGGCGTGAGCATCATTCATTATGACTGTCTCACCGTGGATATCTGCAAGAAGCTGGGAATCAATCATATCGTCAGGGGCGTGCGCAATATGCTCGACTTCGAGAACGAGAGGGCCATCGCTGATGCGAACCGCCGTCTCGCTCCGCAGATCGAGACCATCATCATTCCTACCGCCCAGGAGTTCGCGCACATCTCATCCTCCGCGGTCCGCGACATCCTTCAGCATCACGGCGACACGTCGCTCTTTATCCCAGAGGGTGTGCAACTCCCTAAGATTTAATATGTTTCGCAAAATCCTCATAACTTCGGTTGCCCTCCTGTTTTCGCTTGCCCCGAGGGCCGGCGCGCAGGTGGACAGCACGGCGCTTGCGGCATTGGACGCGAAGCTGTCCGAATATCTGGAGGTGCTGACTCCTCAGGTTCAGAGGGTGAAGGAGGGGGAGTGCGACTTTCTGATCGAATCGACAGAGGATTCGCTTTTGCGCCAGAGGATTGCGCTTAAGATTTATGACTTTTACATCACTTCGCACGTGATGGGCGACGAGGCGGTGGCGATTCACGTCTTCGACAAATGGTTCGCTGACGGTAAGGTGAAGATGCTGAGCGATATAGACCTTATGAACGCTCGCGTTTTCGCTGATTTCAACCGCAATTCCCTTCTGGGCTGCACGGCTCCGGGACTTTCCCTTCAGAATATTGGCGGCGGGGTCGAGCAGGCTCCTGCCGAGGGCCGCATTTCCGTGCTGTTTTTCTATGACACCGGCTGTACGAAATGCAAGGTGGAGACCATTCTGATGAAGCAGGTTCTGCAGTCCGGGAAACATTCTTTCGATTTCTTCGCCATTTATACCGGGACTTCCCGTCCGGAATGGGAAGCTTTCATCGGGAAGAATTATTCCTTTGAAACTCCGGGAGTTACAGTCCATCATCTCTGGGATCCGGACCTTTCCAGTGATTTCCAGCGGCTTTACGGGGTGCTTCAGACTCCGCGCATCTTTATGGTCGCTCCCGACGGGGAGATTATCGGGCGCGGACTGGATACCGAGGCTACCATAAAGCTTCTGCCGTATGCCGATGCTCTTCAGGAACTTTATGACCGCTGTCCGGTAGGGGAGAAGCTCCCTGATGTGAGCGTGTCCGCCCGGCTTCTGAGCGGGAAGGATTTGAAATCAGCTTCTTCTGCCCAAAGCGGCGTCCTCACGTCTTCCGCATCCGACGGAGGTTCTTCTGCTCTTCGCAGCGCCGGGAAGACCCGCTTCCGGTCCCTGCGCAAATTCAAGGGCTCCCCGGGCTATGTGGTATTTTACAGCCGCACCTGCACCAGATGTCAGGGGCAGCTGGCCAAGGTCGATTCAGTATTGGCCGGAGGCCGCAGGACTAAGGTGCTGCTGGTGGATATGGACCGCCTGCAGCGCGACTTCCCCGAAACGGCGCAGGAGTGCCTCGACAGTTTCGACCTGACAGTATTTCCGAAAATCATCCGCGTCGATCGCCGCGGCCGCGTCATCTCCCGCTCGGACGAGTTTTAAAGCAGTTTTCCGGCAATTTCAGGCGGGAATATTTTCTTCTTCGGTGGGGAATAACTATATTTGTCAGTGTTCCAATCCTTTAAGTATCGTGAAGAGCAAGAAGAAAACCCCTACATACGTGGATCCGGACTACCTCAATAAGCAGAAGGCGGCCCTGCGACGCACGCACAGACACACCATCTATCTGAATGATAAGGAATTGGCAGCTATCAATGAATACTGCCAGCAGTTCAAGGTCAGGCACAAGTCGTCAATGTTCCGTCAGGCCATAATGGAACGGGTGCTCGCTGTACTTGATGAGAATCATCCTACTCTGTTCTAGATATCCATAAAAAAATCCCGGACTCGAATCCGGGATTTTTTCAAAAGTCATCATCATCAAACGAGAAGTCGGGAAGGGTGATTTCATCATCGTGATCGTTGAAATCATCGTAATCATTGTCATCATCGTCGTCCCCGTCGTCCCCGGCAGTAAAATTGGACGGAACGGCCGAGCTGAGCATAATCGCGTCGAGGTCTCCCCAGAGCGCATCCATTTCACGACGGTCTTTTTTAGTCGGGCGGCCGGCGCCGCGGTCGCGCCTGATGAAGAAGGTCTCGTGCGGAGCGTGCATCTTGTCCAGCTCGCTCTGCGGCGTGAGATTCTCCGCGAAATTCGGCACGAGCTGCGCGCCCATTCTCTGCTCCGCAAGCTGCAACACCTTGTAACTGAGCAGCGCCGGGCCTTTGCGCACTGAAATCACATCCCCGATTTTCACCATCTTGTGGGCCTTGGCGGGATTCCCGTTCAGCTGCACCTTGTTGCCGTTGCAGGCTTCAGTGGCTTCGCTGCGGGTCTTGTACAGGCGTATCGCCCATACGAATTTGTCAAGTCTTGTCGAGTCTGCCATAATTGTAGAGGTTTGGTAATCTGAAAGATGATAGGCCGTTTCGGCCGCAGGAAGCTATTCAGTCTTGAGCATCATACCCCACTCGACCTCCGCAAGCGTTTCTTCGCCCTTTATGGTACGGAGAATCTCCATAGCGAAGGCGATGGTATGACCGGAAGAACGGCCTGTCACGACTCTCCCGGAATGTACCGCCGCACGCTCCACGAAACGGGCTCCGTTCTCTATCAGAGCCTTCTCGAAGCCGTCGAAACAGGTAACTTCGTGTCCCTGAAGCACTTCTCCCAGCTGGCTCAGAACCAGACCCGGAGCCGCGCAGATGGCGGCCACGCTGCCTCCCAGCTCATAATGCTCCTTCATAAGGGAAATCAGAGGCTGACATTCGGCGAGATGACGGCTGCCCGGCATGCCTCCGGGGAAAATGAAGAAATCCTTTTCTGTAGGACGTCCGTTTCCGGCATCTTCCAGCAGGTCGTCGTAAGTCATATCCGCTCCCACGGAAATCCCGTGGGAAGAGTTTACGAACGGCTCCTCAGCGATGGAAACTGTCTTTACATCGACGCCGCCCCTGCGGAGGACGTCCACGGTAGCGAGGGCCTCGATATCCTCGAAGCCGTCTGCAAGAAAAACATATACTCCCTTCATAGCAAGAATTCATTTCTACGAAGATAAGGAATTTTTCTTACTTTTGCGTCACTAATACGGAGATTACTATGGCAGAAGAAGAGAAAAAACTTTATCCCCTGAAATTCCTCCCCATCGCCGAGACTTTCGCCTGGGGCGGCAAGCACCTTGAGGCCAGATTCGGCAAGAGCTTTATAATCAGCGATCTGGAAGGAAACGAAAAGGCCCTGCCCAAGGATACCGCAGTAGCTGAAAGTCTGGAGCTTGCAGATCTGGGATACCGCGATTCGCAGGTTCTGGAAGGCTGGCTTGCAGGCAATTCCATAGGCGAGCTGATGGATATGTATGTCGATCGCATCGTGGGGGAGAATGTTTTCGATTTCTTCGGCAGACAGTTTCCGCTCTGCGTCAGACTCATCGATGCCAGACAGCGCACCCCGCTTATGGTTCATCCCGATGACATCACGGCCCAGGAGCGTTATGACCATCTCGGCAAGACCAAGTTCTGGTACGTTCTGGAGGCCAATGAAAATTCCCGTATCTGTCTGGGTTTCAAGTCAGACACTGATTCCGCCGACTTTTACGGCGCCTGCGCGGAGGGCAGCGCGGACAGGCTTCTGAATACCGTCCGTCCGAAAAAGGGCGACCATTATCTCATAAAGCCAGGGACTGTGCACTGCGCCGAGAACGTTGTGATGCTGGAAATCTCTCAGTCCTCTCCGCTTGACTTCTGCCTGTGCAACTGGGGGCGTGAATTGGACGAAGTGGAATTCGACCCGTCGCTGGACCTGACTGAAGCTCTCGATTTCATCGACTTCAAGGCCTATGCAAAGCCCGAGACCAAGCCTTCGCAGAGGCCGTCCGCTCCGGGCGTCACTCCGCTCGACAGCTGCAGAGAGTTCACAGTGAACAGGATAGACCTCCGTGGCGGCGTACATATCCTATCCGAAAACTCCGACAGTTTCATCATCTATACCTGCATCGAGGGCGAAGCCGAGCTTCAGTTCCACGAACAGCAGGACCCGTCCGGCCGCTCCGCGTCCAATCCCGCCCCGACTCCCGACGACACATCCGTCTCCCGCTGCATCCTGCATACCGGCGAAACCGTTCTGGTTCCGGCCGAAGTGGATGACTTCTTCCTGATTCCTAGAAGAAGCGGCACGGTCATCATCGAAGCCTTCATAGAGCACCTCGAAGAAAAGGACAGCTACACCGGCCTGGTCCTCAAGCGCGACGAGCCGCTGCTGTAATGTCACTGACGTGGTTCAGGTTTACACCGGAATCTTGAATATGACCTTGTGTATTCCGCCTTCTGAAATAGCCGGGGCGTGAGCGTCCTCGGGCCAGACTATTGCCATATCTCCAGGGCGAAGATCGAAATATGCTGTCGCCTTCTCCGCAGACAAAGCACAGTCTCCGGCCTCATCATACGGACTGGTCCAATTACGGATCTCACCTGTCGGTTTCCATCCGATGGTTTCTCCGGTATCAATCGGTATGTGAATGTCTATATACTTCCTGTGGGCTTCCAGCAGTTGAGCATCACGGGATTTTCCGGTCGGATGAATATGGTTCACCGTCAGTTTTCCGTCACCGATCCGGGTCACACCATCCGGCAGATTCTTCAAATCTGCTGACCGTATGTATTCAAATACTTTTCGGAATTCCGGATTCAGCTGTTCGTAACGGCTGCAATCCTCGATACGTGTCAAAATCATACTGAATTATTCAAATTAAAGTTAAATCTTTCGCGAAGGGATCCAGGCGATGATGTAGCCCACGACGGTGACGCCGAGAACAGTGATGAGAATGT